>DXFS01000096.1 GCA_019114345.1 Candidatus Agathobaculum pullistercoris
TCGAGCATGATCGAGTTGACCAGCTTGGTGACGAGCTTGGAATTATAAAGCGGATCGGGCAGAACGTCTCTCTTCGGGACATTACCTCTTCTTGGCACTTTACTTCCCTCCTTCAAAATAATTTGATTTCACAGGTACTACAGCAAGTCTCTTGGGGACTGCCGTTGTCATGCCTGTCCGAGGTAATACACCCGCTTATCAAAACGGATATAAAACGCCTCAGACAAAGCAAGTTAAGTGCTTTGCTGAAAAACTTTAACTTTTCTCGCAAAACGTGTGGGGGCTGGCGATCTTACTTACCAGCCTTCGGGCGCTTCGCGCCGTACTTCGAGCGCGCCTGACGGCGGTTTGCTACACCCTGGGTATCCAGCGTGCCGCGGATGATGTGGTAACGGACACCAGGAAGGTCCTTTACACGACCGCCGCGCACCATAACAACCGAGTGCTCCTGCAGGTTGTGGCCTTCACCGGGGATGTAAGCGGAAACTTCCATCTGGTTGGTCAGCTTTACACGAGCAACCTTACGAAGCGCAGAGTTCGGCTTCTTGGGTGTCATGGTCTTAACCGTGGTGCAGACACCGCGCTTCTGCGGAGCGGGCTGGTCGGTGGACTTCTTCTTCTGAGAGTTATAGCCTACCTGCAGCGCCGGCGCCGTAGATTTGTAGATGGCTGCCTCGCGACCCTTACGGACGAGTTGGTTAAAAGTTGGCATTTTATTTCCTCCTTCTTTCAAAGATATTTATGAAAAGCGCATGCGCGCATTCCATCAAAACAGATCAATCGCGCAGGACTGTGACAACCGACGCGCCGACGTCAATACCGACCGCGTCCCCCAGCTCCGCCATGGTAGTGATCTCAGTCACCTTTGTCCCAGTCTCGCTGCAAAGCTCGTAAACCGGCCCCACAACGCGCTTTTCCGCGTCCAGCGCAACATAGACCTCAGCGGCCGCGCCGTCCCGGATCGCCTTTTTCGACTGCTTGACACCGATGACCTTGTGCGCCGTGTGAAGTTCTGAAAGCATAGCAACCCTCCTATACGGCATACTCCAATAGTATAAATGTTTGCAGATGCGAAGTCAAGCATTTTTACTGGATTTTTTATCTTTTTTCCGCATTTCCTGCCGTATCGTCCGCGGCCATGTGCAAGGCAGGAGAACGCCTTTCAGCATTCCCCTGCCCTGCCATCGCTATACCTTATTATCCAAAAGGAATTGGGACCGGTTCTTTCTCAATCGAGCTCTACCGTCTGCTCGTAATGGCCGTCACAGTATTCGCTCATACCCGAGCCGGCCGGGATCAGCTTGCCGATGATGACGTTTTCCTTCAGGCCCATCAGCGGGTCAACCTTGCCCTTGATCGCGGCGTCGGTCAGCACGCGGGTGGTCTCCTGGAAGGAAGCCGCACTCATCCACGAGTCGGTCGCCAGCGAAGCCTTGGTGATACCCATCAGGGTCGGCACCGCAATCGCCAGCCGCAAGCCTTCCTCGCCTGCATCGATACGGTCCTGCACCTTCTGGTTGTAATCCTCGAATTCCAGCAGATCCATCACCGAACCCGGCAGCACTTCCGCATCGCCCGCATCCTCGACACGGACCTTGCGCATCATCTGACGTACGATGACCTCGATATGCTTATCGTTGATATCAACACCCTGCTGGCGGTAAACCTTCTGGACTTCCTTGATTTCATAGTCGTGCACCGCGCGGGGATCCAGGACACGCAGGATATCATGCGGATTGAGCGAACCTTCATTGAGCTGGAAGCCCTGCTCAACCTCCTGGCCGTCCGTTACACGGATACCGGACGAAGACGCCAGCTGATAGGAACGCATATCGCCGGTCTCCGCATTGACAATGTTGACCGTCTTGACCGTGGTGCGCTTGGACTCCTCGATCGTAATGACACCGCTGATCTCTGCAAGCGTTGCAGCCTTCTTCGGCTTGCGCGCCTCAAACAGCTCTTCAACTCGCGGAAGACCCTGCGTAATATCCGAACCAGCAACACCGCCGGTATGGAACGTACGCATGGTCAGCTGTGTGCCCGGCTCACCGATGGACTGCGCCGCAATGATGCCGACCGCTTCGCCCTTGCCGACCAGCGTGCCCATCGCCAGATTGATACCGTAGCAATGTGCGCATACGCCCTTGCGTGCACGGCACTCAAGCACAGACCGGATCTGTACCCGGGTGATGCCGGCCGCGATAACCGCGTCCGCATCTGCATCGTCCATCATCTTGGTCTTGGGTACGATCACCTCGCCGGTTTCCGGATGGCAGATATCGTCCACCGGGAAACGGCCGAGCAGGCGCTCGTGCAGCGGCTCGATGATCTGGTTGCCTTCCTTGATGTCCTCGACCCAGATACCCTTGGTCGCGCCGCAGTCATCCTCGCGGATGATGACATCCTGCGAAACGTCTACCAGGCGGCGTGTCAGGTAACCCGAGTCAGCAGTACGAAGTGCGGTGTCGGCCATACCCTTTCGGGCGCCGCGCGCTGCGATGAAGTATTCGAGCACGGACAGACCCTCACGGAAGTTGGACTTGATCGGGATCTCGATCGTCTTACCGGAGGTGGATGCCATCAGGCCGCGCATACCGGCCAGCTGACGAATCTGGTTGATCGAACCACGCGCACCGGAGTCCGCCATCATGTGAATCGGGTTGTAGCGCTGTGCCTTCATGTTGTCCTGCAGCTTGCCGGTCACCTTCTTGGTGGTTTCCTCCCACTCGGCAACCGTCAGGCGGTAGCGCTCCTGATCGGTGATAAAACCGCGTTTGTAGCGCTTGTCAATCTGCGCAACCTTCTTCTCGGACTCACGGATCAGGGTATCCTTGCCTTCCGGCACGAGCATGTCCGCGACCGCAACAGTCAGTGCGCCCTTAGTGGAGTATTTATATCCCATGGACTTGATCGCGTCGAGCACCTCTGCAGTCACGTTGAAACCATGCACACGGATGCATTTATCAATGATCTTGCCGAGTTCTTTCTTGCCGCAGGTCATCATGATCTCCAGATCAAGCAGTTTCTCCGGATCGGAGCGGTCGACAAAGCCAAGATCCTGCGGGATGCGCTCATTGAAGATCAGACGGCCCGGAGTCGCATCGACGATCTTGGAAACCGTCTTGCCATTGATCTCACGGGTCATGCGGACCTTAATCGGAGCATGGATACCCACGATACCCTCGTTGTACGCCATGAGCGCTTCATCCGGATCGCGGAACACCTTGCCGGCGCCCGGCTCAGTGTCGCGGTCAATAGTCAGGTAGTAGGAGCCGAGCACCATATCCTGCGACGGGATGGTAACCGGCTTGCCGTCCTGCGGCTTGAGCAGGTTGTTCGCGGACAGCATGAGCAGACGTGCCTCCGCCTGTGCCTCAGCGGACAGCGGCACGTGCACCGCCATCTGGTCGCCGTCAAAGTCCGCGTTGAATGCAGTACATACCAGCGGGTGCAGACGGATCGCACGGCCCTCGACCAGCACCGGCTCGAACGCCTGGATACCCAGACGGTGCAGCGTCGGCGCACGGTTCAGCATAACCGGGTGACCCTTGATGATGCCCTCAAGCACGTCCCAAACCTCGGGCTTGGCGCGCTCGACCATCTTCTTGGCGGACTTAATATTGGAAGCGGTGCCATCCTCGACCAGCTTCTTCATGACGAACGGCTTGAACAACTCAAGCGCCATTTCCTTCGGCAAGCCGCACTGCCAAATCTTAAGGTCCGGACCGACGACGATAACCGAGCGGCCGGAATAGTCAACACGCTTGCCAAGCAGGTTCTGGCGGAAGCGGCCCTGCTTGCCCTTGAGCATGTCGGACAAGGACTTGAGGGCGCGGTTGTTCGGGCCGGTGACCGGACGGCCGCGGCGGCCGTTGTCAATCAGGGCGTCGACCGCTTCCTGCAGCATACGCTTCTCGTTGCGCACAATGATGTCCGGTGCGCCCAGCTCAAGCAGGCGCTTGAGACGGTTATTACGGTTAATAACGCGGCGGTACAGGTCGTTCAGGTCGGATGTCGCAAAGCGGCCGCCATCCAACTGTACCATCGGGCGGATTTCCGGCGGGATGACCGGAACAACGTCCATGATCATCCACTCCGGACGGTTATGCGACAGGCGGAACGACTCAACAACCTCAAGGCGCTTGATGATGCGCAGGCGCTTCTGTCCCGAGGACTCACGCAGTTCGGTGGTCAGCTCCTTGGAGAGCTGGTCGAGGTCGAGTTCCTGCAGCAGTTCCTTGATCGCCTCCGCGCCCATACCGGCGCGGAAGTCGTCCTCATACTTTTCGCGCATGTCGCGGTACTCCGCCTCGGTCAGGATCTGCTTTTTCATCAGCGGGGTATCGCCCGGATCAATGACAATATAGTTGGCAAAGTACAGGACCTTCTCGAGCACGCGCGGGCTGATATCCAGGATCAGGCCCATACGGGACGGGATGCCCTTGAAGTACCAGATGTGCGACACGGGCGCGGCCAGCTCGATGTGTCCCATGCGCTCACGGCGCACCTTGGAACGGGTGACCTCAACGCCGCACTTGTCGCAGATCTTGCCCTTGAAGCGGACTTTCTTATATTTTCCGCAGTGGCACTCCCAATCCTTGGTTGGGCCAAAGATGCGCTCGCAGAACAGGCCGTCACGCTCGGGCTTGAGCGTGCGGTAATTGATGGTTTCGGGCTTTTTGACTTCACCGTACGACCACTCGCGGATCAGGTCGGGCGAGGCCAGGCCGATCTTAATGGCGTTAAACGTATGATATCCCATATATATTAAGATGCTCCTTCCTATTCACGGATGATTTTGTCTTCCTGCGGCAGCAGCCTTACTCGCCCAGCCCATCGTCAAAATCATCCCCGGCATCGTCGCCGCCCTCCGCGGCGTTATCCAGTGCAAAGAGGTCGGTATCGCCGTCCTCGGCGTCATTGATGCCGAAACCGGCAGCGGTGAATTCATCATCCGCGCCCGAAACAGCCTGTTCCATCGGGCGGACGTAATCCGCATCGTCCTCATCGTCATCCGCCAGCTCGATAACCTCCATGTTCTCGTCCAGCACCTGGATATCCAGGCAGAGCGACTGGAGTTCCTTGACCAGCACCTTAAAGGATTCAGGCACGCCCGGCTGCGGCACGTTGTGGCCCTTGACGATCGCCTCGTAGGTCTTGACACGTCCGGTGATATCATCCGACTTGACGGTCAGGATCTCCTGCAGGGTGTAGGCAGCGCCGTATGCTTCGAGCGCCCAGACTTCCATCTCGCCGAAGCGCTGGCCGCCGAACTGCGCCTTGCCGCCGAGCGGCTGCTGGGTGACCAGCGAGTACGGGCCGGTCGAACGGGCGTGGATCTTATCATCTACCAGATGATGGAGCTTGAGGTAATACATATAGCCGACGGTTACGCGGTTGTCAAACTGCTCGCCGGTGCGGCCGTCATAGACAACGCTCTTGCCGTCTTCATTGACACCGGCCTCGACCAGCATTTCCTTGATGTCCTCCAGCGTTGCGCCGTCGAACACCGGGGTCTCGACCTTCCAGCCGCGCTTTTTGGCGGCGAAACCGAGGTGCACCTCGAGCACCTGACCGATGTTCATACGGGACGGAACGCCCAAGGGGTTAAGCACAATGTCAAGCGGTGTGCCGTCCTCGAGGAAGGGCATATCCTCCTGCGGCAGGATGCGGGAAACAACACCCTTGTTACCGTGGCGGCCCGCCATCTTGTCGCCGACCGAGATCTTGCGCTTCTGTGCAATATAGACACGCACAACCATGTTTACGCCAGGCGACAGCTCGTCGCCGTTCTCACGGGTAAACACCTTGACGTCGACAACGATGCCGGATTCACCGTGCGGAGCACGCAACGAGGTATCGCGCACCTCGCGTGCCTTCTCGCCGAAGATCGCGCGCAGCAGGCGCTCCTCCGCAGTCAGCTCGGTCTCGCCCTTGGGCGTTACCTTACCGACCAGGATATCACCTGCCTGGATCTCTGCGCCCACGCGGATGATACCGCGCTCGTCGAGGTTGCGTAGCGCATCCTCGCCGACGTTCGGGATATCACGGGTGATCTCCTCCGGCCCGAGCTTGGTATCACGGGATTCGGATTCGTATTCTTCAATGTGGATCGAGGTATATACGTCGTCGCGCACCAGGCGCTCGTTGAGCAGGACGGCATCCTCGTAGTTGTAACCTTCCCAGGTCATAAAGCCGATCAGCGCGTTCTTGCCGAGCGCGATCTCGCCCTTGTCGGTCGAAGGGCCGTCCGCCAGCACGTCACCCTTCTTGACACGCTCACCCAGATCGACGATCGGGCGCATGTTGATACAGGTGGACTGGTTGGAGCGCAGGAACTTGGTCAGGTGGTAGCTCTTCTCTTCCCCATTGTCATACTGCACGACAACCTCGCGCGCAGTCACGCGCGTCACAACACCGTCGCCCTCAGCCAGCGGGATGGTGCCCGAGTCTACCGCAGCCTTGTACTCCATGCCGGTTGCCACGATCGGGGACTCGGTACGGAGCAGCGGCACAGCCTGACGCTGCATGTTCGCACCCATCAGCGCGCGGTTTGCGTCGTCGTGGTCGAGGAACGGGATGAATGCGGTCGCAACAGAGACCATCATACGGGGCGAAACGTCCATCAGGTCAACGTCCTTGCGGTCGACCTCGACGAACTCGTCGCGCATACGGCAGGTAACGCGGTCATTGAGCAGGCATCCGTTCTCATCGATCGGCTCGGTCGCCTGGCAGACGATATATTCGTCCTCCACGTCCGCGGTCATATAACGCACCTCGTCGGTCACGCGGCCGTTCTCCTTGTCGATGATGCGGTACGGCGCCTCGATGAAACCGAAGTCATTGACGCGCGCATAGGTCGCGAGATAGGAGATCAGGCCGATGTTCGGACCTTCAGGGGTCTCGATCGGGAACAGGCGGCCGTAGTGCGAATAGTGTACGTCGCGCACTTCGAAGGATGCGCGGTCACGCGACAGGCCGCCGGGGCCGAGCGCGGACATACGGCGCTTGTGCGTCAGCTCTGCCAACGGGTTGTTCTGGTCCATGAACTGGGAGAGCGGGGACGAACCGAAGAACTCCTTGATCGCCGCCGTGACCGGGCGGATGTTGATCAGGCTCTGCGGAGTGACGATATCCAGATCCTGTGTGGTCATACGCTCACGGATCACGCGCTCCATGCGGGAGAAGCCGATGCGGAACTGGTTCTGCAGCAGCTCGCCCACGCAGCGCAGACGGCGGTTGCCGAGGTGGTCAATATCGTCCACCGTGCCGACGCCGTGGCCCAGTCCCAGCAGATAGCAGATGGAGGCGAGCATGTCGTCCACCACAATGGTCTTGGGGATCAGGTCGTGGATGCGGTTCTGAATAGCCTTTTTCATCTCATCGCCCGAAACGCCCGAGTCGATGATCTCCTTGAGCACGGCAAAGCTGACCTTTTCCTTGATGCCGAGCTCTTCGGCGGTAAAGCCGGTGTAGTCGCGGAAACCGTCGATATCGACCATGCCGTTGCCGAATACTTTAACGCGCTCCCCTTCCGCCGCTTCGATCACGACATGGTTTACGCCGTGCGCAGACAGCATAGCGGCCTTCTCGCGGGTGAGCACCTCATCCGCCTCAGCGAGCACCTCGCCGGTCATCGGGTCAACCGCCGGCTCAAGCAGGCGGTGGCCTGCGATGCGGCGGGCAATGTCCAGCTTCTTGTTGTACTTGTAGCGGCCGACTGCAGAAATATCATACCGACGTGTATCGAAGAACATAGCGTCCATCAGGTTGGTCGCGGATTCGACCGAGGGCGGCTCGCCCGGACGCATCTTCTTGTAGATCTCAATCAGCGCCTCGTCCGAGGTATGGGCGGGATCCTTATCGAGCGTAGCGAGCAGCAGCGGGTCTTCGCCGAACAACTCTTTGATCTCCGCGTCGGTCTTAACGCCGATGGCACGGATAAAGCTCGTGATCGGGATTTTGCGGTTTTTATCGATGCGGACGTAAAACACGTCATTGGCATCGGTTTCGTACTCCAGCCACGCACCGCGGTACGGGATGACCGTCGCAGAGAGCAGCATCTTGTCCGTCTTGTCGAACTCGCGGCCGTAATACACGCCAGGCGAGCGGACCAGCTGTGAGACGATGGCGCGTTCCGCGCCGTTGATGATGAAGGTTGCGGAGTCGGTCATCTTCGGGAAGTCGCCCATGAAGATCTCCTGCTCCTTGATCTCGCCCGTCTCCTTGTTGCGCAGGCGCATGCGGACCTTGAGTGGGGATGCATATGTGGCGTCGCGCGCCTTGCACTCCTCAACGCTGTACTTGGGCTCCTCGTCCATCGAGTAATCGAGGAAGGAAAGCTCCAAATTGCCGGTGTAGTCCGTGATGGACGCGGTGTCGGCAAAAACCTCACGCAGGCCCTCGTCGAGGAACCACTGGTAGGACTTTTTCTGCACCTCGATCAGATTGGGCATCTCCAGAATCTCATCGATGCGCGCAAAGCTCTTTCGTGTGGTTTTGCCGTGCTGTACGTCTTTCACCTTCATGTGCTTTGATCACTCCGTTTCTTTCGGCTGTGTTGGTGTTTGATACGCCCGGCGGCGTGGTAAAAACATTATTTTTGATCTTGCAATCTTATGCAGACCGTGCTAACATGTATTTAGGAATCGGTATGGATTGACCGAATTTTGTAAGCGTTTTATTATACCATGTATTTTCACAATATGTCAAGGATATTTTTGTATAAACTGGCAGACGGATGTGCGTCTGCCTTTTGTTTTGTCCGCACAATGCAAATGCAGTGAAAGCCTGCAGCATAGGAGGCTTTTCTATAAAACAAAAAGAGGACGCTTCCCGCGTCCTCTTTTTGATTACAACTTACAGTACCTTGGATAGGAAATCCCTCAGGCGTGGGTTTTGTGGGTTGGAGAAAAATTCATGCGGCTCATTTTGCTCGACGATGTTGCCGCCGTCCATAAACAACACGCGGGTGCCAACCTCACGTGCAAAGCCCATCTCGTGGGTCACGACAACCATCGTCATCCCCTCGTCCGCCAGCTCCTTCATGATCTCGAGTACCTCACCGACCATTTCAGGATCGAGCGCCGAGGTTGGCTCATCGAACAGCATCACGTCCGGGTTCATCGCCAGCGCGCGAGCGATCGCAATACGCTGCTGCTGGCCACCCGAAAGCTGGATCGGGTAGCTGTCCGCCTTGTCCGGCAGGCCAACGCGCTCCAAAAGCTGCATGGCGCGCTTATCCGCCTCTTCATCGCTCATGATTTTGAGCTTGACTGGCGCAAGCTTGATGTTCTCGCGCACGGTCAGATGCGGGAACAGGTTAAACTGCTGAAACACCATCCCCATGCGGCGGCGAACCAGGTTGATATCGGTCTGT
This sequence comes from Candidatus Agathobaculum pullistercoris, assembly GCA_019114345.1. Taxonomy (GTDB): domain Bacteria; phylum Bacillota; class Clostridia; order Oscillospirales; family Butyricicoccaceae; genus Agathobaculum; species Agathobaculum pullistercoris. Next base: position 9,380 of record DXFS01000096.1, read on the forward strand.
TTGGAGGTGATGTTCTGTCCTTCGAAGATGATATCACCGCTTGTCGGCTCCTCCAACAGGTTCAGGCAGCGCAGAAAGGTCGACTTGCCTGAGCCGGAAGGCCCTATGATAACGACCTTCTCACCTTTCTCAATATGCTCATTAACACCTTTTAGTACCTCATGATCGCCAAAGGATTTGCACAGGTTTTTAACGTCGATCACTTGCGCGCAGCCTCCTTTCAAGAATGCCAAGCAGCTTGGTCAGGATGATAACGATCACCAGATAGATTACCGCAAGGCTAATGTACGGTACATATGGTGTATAGGTATTGGCGACAATATTCTGCGCCTGCTTGGTCACATCGCGCAGCGCAATGACCGATACCAGCGAGGTATCCTTAAGGAGGGTGATCATTTCGTTGCCCAGTGCGGGCAGGATGTTCTTGATCGCCTGCGGGATGATGATGTACCACATGGTCTGCCTATAGTTCAGGCCAAGTGAACGGCCCGCTTCCATCTGGCCTGCGCTGATCGACATCAGGCCCGAACGTGCAATTTCTGCCACATAGGCACCCGAGTTGATGCCCAGCGTAACAATACCGCAGATCAGGCGGCCGGTATCATCCTTAGGCACCATGATGACAAAGCAGCTAATGAGCAGCTGCACCATCATTGGGGTGCCGCGGATCACAGTCAGATAAACCTTGCACACTGCGTTGAGCACGCCCAGAACCGGGTTGTGCTTGCCCGCGCGCTGCGAATCATGCGCAGTGCGGACAACTGCGATCAGCATGCCGATGATGATACCGAGAATGAGCGCACCAAGCGTGACGATAAATGTAATCTTCAGGCCATCAACATACCATGTCCAGCGGTCCTGATAAATAAAAGTCTGATAGAGCTGGAACAGCAGTGTCTGCAATCCATCCGGCAGTGAGGCGATCCATGCAGGCGATGCTTGCAGCCAGCTATCCATTGTGAGAACGCTCACAGCTTATCCCCTTTCTGTCCTTTTCAACGATGAAATGTATGGAACGGAAGAAAAGGGGCGGCGTGCGCCGTCCCTTTTCTATTGACTATCCGCATTTATGCAGCAGCGTCTTCGCTGTCGCCCTCAGCCGGGATATACTTCTCAATGATAGAATCGATGGTGCCATCTTCCTTGAGTTCCTGGATCGCAGCATTTACCTGCTCAAACAGCTCGGTGTTATCCTTGGCAATCGCAGCCGCATACTCCTCATTTGCGTACGCGGTGTCCAGAATCTTCAGGCCCTGGTTTGCAGCGACGTAGTTCTTGGCAGGCTCGTTGTCGATGACAACACAGTCAACCTGGCCGTTAACCAGCGCCGCAACAGCGAGCGGGCCGTTGTCAAACTGCTTGACAAACTCCTGGCCGTAGTCGTCGGTGCAGTACAGGTCGCCCGTGGTACCCGTCTGTACGCCGATGTTCTTGCCTTCCAGATCGTCCGGGGACGCGATATCCGAACCCTCCGGAACAATGATGACCTGGACGCCGGTCACGTAAGAATCCGTGAAGTTCACCTGCTCCGCGCGCTCCGGGTCAACCGTCATACCGGCCAGCACGATGTCGATCGTGTCCGACTGCAGCGCCGGGATCAGCGAATCGAACGCCATATCGGTGATTTCCAGTTCCATGCCAAGTTTTTCGGCAATTGCAGCTGCGATATCTGCATCAATACCCGCAACCTCATTGTTCTCGTCAACGTACTCGTACGGCGGGAACGTCGCGTTGGTGCCCATGCGCAGAACGCCACCGTCGGTGTTCTCTGCAGTCTCAGACTGCTGGGTGTCCGCCGAATCGTTCTCCCCTGCGGCCTGGTTGTTGCCGCCGCCGCAGCCGGTCAGCAGCATCGAGCCTGCAAGCACCATGCTCAGCATAGCAATCGAAAGCTTCTTCATAATAATTTCTCTCCTCCCAAAAGGTCCCGGCCATTGGCCGGTGTTCAAACATGTTTATTATTATACAAGCCTATGATAGAAAATGCAAGTCCATTCTAACTGAAAAACCATAAAATTTAACCTTCGATTTGGGTATTCCGCCGGAGCTGTGTCCGCTAAGACGGACCTGGCATAGACTGAGAGCGACATTATCCTGTTAGGAGGAACCCGTCATGAGTCATACATATCCTTTATCCATGCTGCAGGAGCCTTTCTCCGAACCGATGTCCGGGCCGATCGATGCCGTCCTGCGCAGTGCGCTGCTTTTCTTTGCCGACTGTCTGCGCACTCCGCACACACGGACTGCAACTGTTGAAAACAATGGCGAATCGCTCTCTGTTTTATCCGCTCCATTCCCTGACGCTCCCTGCACCGGCTGCATTCCGGACGGAGCCAGCCTCACCGTGCAGGGCCGGTGCGGCAGCTGGTATGCCGTATGCTGCAATGAGGCCAGGGGGTTTGTTTCCGGAGACGGCATTGTCCTGCACTACTGAAACCACTTTTGTCCCGCTTTCATGCAAAGCCGACTTATTCTCAGCAGCGCTGTATTTTCTATCTGTTTTATTCTTGCGTTTGAACTGTATTGACAGTATAATAAAGGTGTTCGATGCGACAAACGCAAGGAGGTACGAAATTCAGTGTATCAAATTCTGAAAAAACAGACGCTGAACGCAAACACAAAGCTGATGGTGATTGATGCGCCGCACGTGGCGCGTAAGGCCGAGCCGGGCCAGTTCATCATCCTGCGCGTCAGCGAGGACGGCGAGCGCATCCCGCTCACCATCGCGGACTTTGACCGCGAGACCGGTGCAGTCACAATCATTTTCCAGGAAGTCGGCGCAACCACAATGGCGCTCGGCGAAATGAACGAGGGCGACTGCCTGCATGACTTTGTCGGCCCGCTGGGCAAAGCCAGCGAGTTCGACGGCATGAAAAAAGTGGCTGTCGTCGGCGGCGGCTTGGGCTGCGCAATCGCCTATCCGCAGGCCAAGAAGCTGCATGAACTCGGCTGCGAGGTTGACCTGATCGCAGGCTTCCGCAATAAAGATATCATCATCCTGGAGGACGAGATGAAAGCCGCCTCTACCAACCTGTACATCGTCACGGATGACGGCTCGAACGGCCACAAGGGCTTTGTCACCGACAAGCTCAAGGAGCTGATCGAAGCTGGCAACCAGTATGACGCGGTCATCGCGATCGGCCCGATGATCATGATGAAATTTGTCTGCGAGGTCACCCGCCCCTACGGCATCAAAACCATTGTCTCCATGAATACCATCATGGTGGACGGTACAGGCATGTGCGGCGGCTGCCGCCTGACGGTCGGCGGCGAGACCAAGTTCGCCTGCGTCGACGGCCCCGACTTTGACGGCCACCTCGTCGACTTTGACAGCGCCATGCGCCGCGGCGCCATGTACAAGGCGCAGGAGAAGGACGCAGTCGCGCGCCGCGAGGAGCACTGCAACCTGTTCAAGATGGAGGTCAAGTAACATGCCGAATATGAATCCGAACAAGATGCCCATGCCTGAACAGGCCCCGGACGTCCGCAACAAAAATTTTGAAGAAGTAACGCTCGGCTACACGCCGGAAATGGCGGTCGAAGAAGCGCAGCGCTGCTTAAACTGCAAGAACAAGCCCTGTATCTCGGGCTGCCCGGTACAAGTCAAGATTCCGGAATTCATCGCGCTGGTTGCTGAGGGCAAGTTCCTCGAGGCTGCTGCGAAGATCAAGGAGACCTCCGCGCTGCCGGCTGTCTGCGGCCGTGTATGCCCGCAGGAGACCCAGTGCGAGCAGAAGTGCGTGCGCGGCATCAAGGGCGAGCCGGTTGCCATCGGCCGTCTGGAGCGCTTTGTCGCAGACTACGCGCGCGAGCACGGCGAGGAGAAAGCAGCAAAGCCTGCTTCCAACGGCCACAAGTGCGCGATCGTGGGTGCCGGCCCTGCCGGCCTGACCTGCGCGGGCGACTTGGCACGCATGGGATACGAGGTCACTGTATTTGAGGCCCTGCACACCGCGGGCGGCGTGCTGATGTACGGCATCCCGGAATTCCGTCTGCCCAAGGAAATCGTGCAGAAGGAGATCGACACGCTCAAAGATCTTGGCGTTGAATTTGTACTCAACTTTGTCGTCGGCCGCTCGGAGACCATCGACGAGTTGTTTGCAGACGGCTACGAGGCGGTCTTTGTCGGCTCGGGCGCAGGTCTGCCGACCTTCATGGGCGTACCCGGCGAGAACGCCAACGGCGTATACTCGGCCAACGAATACCTGACCCGCATCAACCTGATGAAGGCTTATAAGGACGACGCGCCCACCCCGATCTTCCACGCGCACAAGGTTGCAGTCGTGGGCGGCGGCAACGTGGCTATGGACGCGGCGCGCTGCGCCAAGCGCATGGGCGCGGAAGAGGTGTACATCGTCTACCGCCGCTCGGAGAAGGAACTGCCCGCCCGTCTCGAGGAGATCCATCATGCCAAGGAAGAGGGCATCATCTTCAAGTTCCTGACCGCCCCGCTCGAGGTGCTCAGCGACGAGAACTACAACGTCACCGGCCTCAAGTGCCAGCAGATGGAGCTTGGCGAGCCTGACGAGTCCGGCCGCCGCCGTCCGGTACCGGTCGAGGGCAGCGAGTTCACTATTGATCTGGACTGCGTGATCGCGGCGATCGGCACCAGCCCCAACCCGCTGATCCGCCACACCACCCCGGGTCTGGACACCAACCGCAAGGGCTGCATCATCGCAGACGACGAGCACGGCATCACGTCCAAGGACGGCGTGTTCGCCGGCGGCGACGCTGTGACCGGCGCGGCTACCGTTATCCTTGCCATGGGCGCGGGCAAGCGCGCTGCCGCGGCGATGGATGAATACATCAAGAACAAGCAGTAAGGCTTTCCCTTACATAGCAAAGGACCTGCCATGCGGCAGGTCCTTTTGTCATGCTTGCTTATTGCGCGGTATCCAGTTCACCGGTAACGGTGATGTCCGCATGCAGTTCTGCCGCAGCAGCCTTCATGGTCAGCGTCTGGGAGGTAATTCGCCCGCTGCTTACACTCTGTGTCAGCGTGCTTTGCCCCAGAATTTCCCATGCCGCACCGCCCGAACGGGACAGTGCCCCCATCTGCCCCTGATACATCTGCGGCAGGCTGCTGAACGTAAAAGTCCAGCTGCTCCCGGACTGCCCAATCTCCTCCACCAGCGCAAGCGGCACAGCGCCATAGCCGTACAGCATAGCCATCCGCTGCGCTTTTGTCTGCTCTGCCGCATCCATCCGATATGCCTCCGTATACGGCTCGACTGCCGGGGACTCCATCGTCAGTGTCCCCTCGGAAACCACTGTGCTGTCCGCACGGCCCACTGTGGTATAATCCTCGGTGCGTGCAGTCAGCTGATAGCCTTCTTCCCCATTCACAACAGCCTGCATGCCGCCGCGCACGGAGAAGCTGTCCAGTTCTGCCATCCCCGCAACCTCTGCGCGGTAGTCCGCGTAGTCAGCAAACAGCGCCTGATAGGGCTGGGCAGCCTCCGCCTCCACCGCGCCCTCCTGCACCAGCCGGTCGAGCAGCGTGCCCTCCGCGCCCTTGGGCGCAACGGACAGCGCTGTATAGCTTGCCGCAGCCACATCGTCGCGCAGGAATTCCGCTGTGTCAATAACGGCCGGGTCATATACGCCATAGTCCTGCGCCGCCGTGGCCGCCTGCGCATAAGTAAAATCGCCTGCCGCCTCGGTATAGCCGAGTGCGCGCAGCAGAAATGCTGCGTACATCTGTGCGGAGCAGGTATCTTCCGGCTCGAACGTCGTCTCCGTCGCTCCCGTGGTCAGCCTATTCTCATACAGATACTGTACATAGGGCTGCTCCCAACCTTCCAGATCGGTAAACGGTGCGCTGTATTCCAGCTGCTGCGCCTCGCCCTCCGCGCCCAGCAGGCGCACCAGCATGACGGCTGCTTCCGCGCGGGTCGGAGCCCGATCGAGTTCATAACCCTGCTCTGTACCGCGGAACAAGCCGAGATCCTCCAAATGGGAAGCGCAGGCGGCATAATCCGCCGCAAAGGCGGATACGGTCAAGGCCCCGGCGAGCACCGCACCGGTGCAGGCCAGACGAAGCCATTTTTTCATTTTAGAATTTCTCCTTTCTTTTTCAGTCTGCTGCGTTTATCATACCACATCCCCGCGTGTTTTCCAACCGGAAAAGGGGCATACTACAGGAAATCGCAAAGGAGTGGTATCCCATGGGTAATATGCAAAAATGCGGTGTGATCGGCGTAGGCTTCGTTGGCGCAACATGCGCGTATACGCTGGCGGTGTCCGGCCTGTTTTCCGAAATGGTGCTGGTGGACATGAATGCGAAAAAGGCGGAAAGCGAAGCTGCAGACATCAACCACGGCGTGGCTTTCGCCAAGCCATGTCTGGTGCGCGCGGGAAGTTATGCAGATCTCACCGGATGTGGGCTGGTGATTATTGCTGCAGGTGCGAACCAAAAGCCGGGTGAGACACGTATCGAGCTGCTCGGCCGCAACCAGGCCATCCTGTCTTCGGTCGTCGGCCAGGTGATGCAGGCAGCACAGGATGCAGTGCTCCTGATTGTTTCTAATCCGGTGGACGTGCTCACCTGCATGGCACACCGTCTGTCCGGATTGCCGGCCGGCCGCGTAATCGGCTCAGGCACTGTGCTGGACACTGCGCGGCTCAAATACCTGCTCGGCCAGCGGCTTGGCGTGGACGGGCGAAACGTGCACGCCTTCATCATTGGTGAACATGGTGACAGCGAACTGGCGGTCTGGTCAAGCGCAAATATTTCGGGGGTGGATTTGGACGACTATTGCCGTATCACCGGTGTGGATAACCCCAAGCCTGTTTTGCATGCGATCTACGAAAGCGTGCGCGACGCCGCCTATCCGATCATTGAGGGCAAAGGTGCAACCTATTACGGCATCGGTATGGCAGTCCGCCGCATTGTTGAAGCGGTTGTGCGCGATGAGCACTCGGTACTCCCCGTATCCTCTATGATCTCCGGACATTACGGGATCGATGGGATCTGTCTGGGGCTGCCGTCGATTGTCGGCCGCCGCGGTGTAGAGGCCGTGCTCGATATCCCGCTCTCCTCCGAAGAACTCGCACGCCTGCAGACTTCAGCCTCCAAAATGCGCGAACTCATTGATCAAATCGGCTCATAAATGCAGGAAAGCCGCCCTACAAGGGCGGCTTTTTGTTTCCTGCTTAAAAGACTTTTGTTTGTTCAGGCCGCTGCATCGGCGGGTGCATCTGCGCCGCCAATCAGGTCGGTGTAGCTGTCCAGATCATCCGGAACATCAACAGTCACACTGTTCCCGGTTGCATTGATATCCATGTCCATAGACATATCCATGGTCAGGGTCATCTCTTCAATACCCAGGTTGATAACTGCAGTCATGGACATTGCGCGGATCGTGCCGTTTTCAATCGTGACAGTCGAAGTGACGTCGCCCATATTGAAATCAACGCCTGTTGCAGCTTCGTCCATGCCCATGCTGGACAGTACGTCATCAATAAATCCGCTCATACCAGCTGCGGAGTAGGTTACAGTCATGGTATTGCCCGAGGTGGTGATCGAATCGATCAGGCAGATCGGCTCGGAAGCGCTCTCTTCAGCCAGGTTGGCCAGATCGCCCATCTGCGCAAGCGCATCCTCAAAGGACATATCCATCTTAACCTTCTGGTCACCCAGGTTCATGTAGTATACGCCGTCCGCATAGTAGTAAGAAACATCCTGGTTGATCGAGGTTTCTGCGCCCTCACCCGCCAGTGCCTCATCCATTTCGAGATTCATCGTGCCAGTCATGGAGATCTGGGACTGATCCAGGTTATCCATATTCATGTCCATCTTCATGTTCATCGGCATAGACAGGGTCATTACCTGCTGTCCATCGATATCTACAGTAGCTGCAACATCCGCCGAGACATCCATCTTAGTCTCTTCGTTCATTGCAGCTGCCGCTTCTACATAAGCGTCGTAGTTTTCAAAGAAAGTAAGCATATCCTCTGCTGCAGAAGCCTCGACAGCGCCATCCGCTACCAGCTTTTCCAGCAGCTTGGTATCTGCGTCGTCCTTGACAGCGGTGTTGAGCGCTGTGAGGCTCATCGCTGCAACATGATCACGCAGGAAATTGGATTCATTGCAGTTTGCCATATCAACCAAGCCGATCGACTTGCCGAAATCAACCGCATCCGCGTAAGTAAAATCACCCTCTGCAGCATCGCTATATCCCAGTGCACGCAGCAGGAATGTGGTATACATCTGCGCAGAGCAGGTGTTCAGCGGCTCAAAAGTAGTCTCGGTCGCGCCCGTGGTCAGACCATTATCATACAGATACTGGATATAGGGCTGCTCCCAGCCTTCCAGATCGGTAAACGGTGCTGTATACTCAAGTGCCTGTGCCTCTTCTTCCGCACCAAGCAGACGCACCAGCATGACGCCAGCCTCTGCACGGGTGGGCGCACGATCAAGCTCATAGCCGCTTTCCGTACCACGGAAAAGCCCCAAGTCGCTCAGGCGTTCTGCACAGTTGTCATAGCTTGCTGCTCCTGCGCTCATCGCCAAGCTGGCAACTGCCAGCACAGAAGCAACCGCCATTCTCATCTTCCGTTTCATCTTTTGTCCTTCTTGACAAATGTTCTAATAAGTATGCTTTCCGAAATATACATTTCTGTGCAATACTTTCTTTCATCTTATCACACAGGACTTAGTTTTACAACCTCTATTTATCTATTTTTACTATGATACAGGCTATCGGAGGTATTTGCTTTTTGCAATCTGCCATTGACATGTTGATATCCTGATGTTATATTGTATATATTGAATATATTCAATTATCCTTCTTGACAACACAAAGCACCGAGTGTATTATTGTATTGTATTATTAACACAATATGCATATAAAAGAAAGGACCGAGTGTATGAAAGCAAAAAGAATGCTTGCAGCAGCGTTGTCCGCTGCTACACTGCTCACCGCCCTGCCCACTGCGCTGGCGGCAGACGGGAGCAGCCCTGCCACACGCGGCGAGGTTTGCGCCGCGCTGGTTGCAGCCGCAGATGACTATAATCCCGGCGTCACGGCTGCCGATGTGATGCACGGCGACCCCGGCGGCGACCTGCGCGAAAGCGATCCGGTCACACGCGCAGAAGCGCTGGTCATGCTGCAGCGTGCGTTCGGCGGCTTACCCGCACCACAGGGTGATAACGCACGCAAAGGTTACCCGGCGTCCAACTTCACAGATGTACCCGCTTGGGCGCAGGCGGAGCTGGCAGACGTATTCGCCTCCGGCATTGTTGCCGGCACCTCTGAGACTACTTTCTCGCCAGATGATCCGGTTACCATGGATCAGCTTGATCTGTTCATCCACCGCACGTATTCCCTGTTCGGCAGCAATCTGAAGGATGACTTCTATGCCACAGTCAACAAGAGCTGGCTGGACAGCTCGGTCATTCCGGCCGGTCAGGCGCAGAACGGTACGCTCGCAGAAAAAATGTATGACACCGAGCCGCTGAACGCGCTAATCCGGCAGGCGGTTGCCAACCCTGAGGGAGAGGACGCGCAGCGTATCGCTGCGCTGTACAACAACATCCTTGACTGGGATGCACGCAATGCCGCAGGCATCGAGCCGATTCGCCCCTATCTGGAAGCGGCCGAAGCCGCGCAGAGCGTGGACGAGGTCATGGCAGTCAAAAAGCAGATCGCAGAGGATCTGGCGGGCAATTTGCTTGCTGGCTTCAGCCTTTCGGGAGATGCCAAGGATTCTACCCGTTACACCGTCGGTTTTTCCGCATTCTCCCCTTCTCTGACAAAGGAGGTTTATGCGGCGGACAGTGGCAGCCAAAAAGACGCTTACCTCGCCTATGTACAGAAGCTGTTTGAAATCGGCGGAGCGGATGCGCAGAGTGCTGCGGCGGATGCGCAGCGCATCTGGGAGATGGAAAAAGAGCTGTCCACGCACGCACTTGAACGGCAGGACGCCGGAAATGTAGATCTGACCTACAACGTCTACACCATGGATGAGCTGAAAGCCCTGTTCCCCACCCTTGATCTGGATGACATCTACGCGCAGAGCGGCCTTGCACGCTCGGACGACCAGATCATCGTCTCGGACGTCGGCCTGCTCGAGGCTTCGCCCAAATACTTCACCGAAGAACATCTGGATGACCTTAAGGCATATTTGCGCCTGTCCATCCTCGCGGGCTACGGCGGCTATCTCAGCCGCGACTTCCAGGACGCGGCAAACACTTATCAAAAGGACTTCCTCGGCATCTCGGGCACGCTGAGCGACGAAGCCATGGCCACCCAGCTTGTACAGCAGTACCTGTCCGACGAGCTCGGCCGCCTGTATGCAGCGGAATACTTCTCCGAGGAAGCCAAGGCGGATGTAGAGGATATGGTATACGATTTCATTGACATCTACAAAGACCGCATCCGTTCTCTCGACTGGATGAGCGACACAACCAAGGCGAAAGCCATCGAAAAGCTGGATGCGCTTGGCGTTAAGGTCGGCTATCCGGATGAGGGCAAGTGGAACGACTACTTCAAGGGTGTCACCCTCAAAACCGCAGACGAGGGCGGCAGTTACTTTGACAACATCATCACCATGATGAAGGCGCAGCAGCAGATGCTGATCAAGTGGCAGAACCAGCCGGTCAATAAGGATCTTTGGCCGATGGCCGCTTATACAGTCAACGCATGCTATGTGTCAACCAGCAACGAGATCGTGTTCCCAGCCGGCATCCTGCAGGCTCCGCTCTACGACGTGAACGCATCGCGCGAGCAAAATCTCGGCGGCATCGGATATGTCATCGCACACGAGATCACGCATGCTTTTGACAACAACGGTGCAAAGTTCGACAAGAACGGCAATGCAACCGACTGGTGGACGCCTGAAGATTATGCGGCATTCCAGCAGCTGTGCGACGATGTGGTTTCCTACTATGACGGTATCGAAGCCGCACCCGGCATCACCTGCAACGGTTCGCTGACGCTTTCCGAAAACATTGCCGACCTCGGAGCAGCGCAGTGCATCCTTGAAGCCGCGCAGCGCGAGGAGGATCCGGATCTGGAAACCATGTTCCGTTCCATTGCGAACACCTGGTGCTCGACCATGCCGCGCGACACGGCTGCGTATTACGCCACGCTTGATGTCCATGCGCAGGATAAACTGCGTGCCAACCGCGTTCTGCAGACGCTTGACGAGTTCTACACCACCTTCGGCATCACTGAGGGCGACGGCATGTGGGTCGCTCCCGAGGATCGCGTGTCAATCTGGTAACTGCAGCAATTTTATGAATAAAACAATAGCCGGTATGGATATTGCCTGTTGCAATATCCATACCGGCTTACTGCTATCCTCTCATTGCAACGAGGACAGTATTTCTCCTTTACAAACGGTTGGGCAGGGTATCCCGCAGTTCTGCCTGCTTGGCACTGTTCCATGTTTCCGGATCACCGATGTAATAGCCGCCCATCTTGGCAACTGGCCGCAATGTATGATATTCACACCGGATGGCAACCGAATCCTCATCCGCTTTGAGAAATACCTTATCTATGATCCGGTCTGGATACTTTTCCCGGATATACCGCACATATTGGTCTTTTTCCGCCTCACTCAGGGGCAAGCCGTTTGTAATCACCTGCATGTTATCACCCAAACCATTATACTATCCCGCCGGACAGAACGCAAGGCCGGGTTTGTCCGCCGGGCGACAGGGCAATGCAGGCCTGCCCCGAGCACCGGAGCAGCGCTCAGCAGTAATGTGCCTCCATGTATTCGACTGCCTGCGCGACCGCGCTGTCATCATTGCTGCCGACAACAACGTCCGCCGCCTGCAGGATGCCGTCATCCGCATTGGACGGCGCAATGCCAACCTGCGCGGCCCGGATCATGGCCTCGTCGTTATAGCTGTCCCCAATAGCAAAGGTACGGCTCGCGTCGATCCCGCAGTCCTTTGCGATCCGCAGCAGGGCTGCCCCCTTGTTCACACCAGCTTCCGTGATCTCGCAGAAGCTGGGCAGGCTCGAGGCAATACAGAACCGGTCGGTATATGGCCGGAGAAACAGCTTGACCTTTTCCATCAATGCAGGCTCCCCGGTAAAATTGATCTTGCACCAGCCGGACGTATCACCGAGCTGCTCCTGCGTAATCATTGTATAGTCCAGATCCAGCACCCGGATATGATTTTCGGTCACGTCGCTCATTTGGCGGATCAGCACCTTTTCACCTGCGAAAATCTCACAGCCAAGCTGCGGGAATGCATCGAGTGTAATGTGTATCAGATCCTTTGTACTGTCCGGCATGCCTGCGCAGTGCAGCACATGGTGCTGCTCATCCAAAATCAACGCCCCGTTGAGCAGGCTGTACGGCGCGTTGAACGGCAACTGCGGGATGTACGGCTCGATCGCCCGGGGCGCACGGCCGGTCGCAAGCGTAAAACGCCCTCCCTGTTCCGTGAAGTAACGCAGCGCCTGCTGGTCCTCCCGCGAAATCTCGCGGTTGTTGTCAAGCAGTGTGCCGTCCATATCGCAGGCAAGGATCATGCCCTCAAATTTTTTCATTGCATTCGCTCCAGTTTGTTCAGGATATCGGTAAAATAGACCGGCAACGGCGCGGAAAACTGCAGCACTTCTCCGGTACGCGGATGGGTGAGCGTCAGACGTGCGGCGTGCAGGCACTGCCCGCCGATGTCGGAAAAACGGTCTTTTTTCAGCCCGTACACCGGGTCCCCGATGATGGGATGGCCGATCGACGCCATATGCACGCGGATCTGGTGCGTCCGTCCGGTTTCCAGAGAAAACGCCATGTGCGTGTAGCCGCGGTAGCGTCTGATCACGGTATAATGCGTAATCGCTTGGCGCCCGCCCTCAACGACCGCCATTTTTTTGCGGTCGGTCTTATGGCGCGCGATCGGCTTGTCGACCGTCCCCTCATCCAGACGCGGCGAGCCGACAACAATGGCTTCATAGCCGCGGTGCGCAGTATGCGCCGCGATCTGCGCGGCAAGGCTCTGGTGGGCTGCATCGTTTTTCGCCACAACAAGCAGGCCGCTGGTATCCTTGTCGATGCGATGCACGATGCCCGGGCGGTGCTCGCCGTTGATGCCGGAAAGGCTGTCCCCACAATGGTACATCAGCGCGTTGACCAGCGTGCCGCTCCAATTTCCCGCAGCAGGATGCACGACCATGCCGCGCGGTTTATTAACGACGATAATATCTGCGTCCTCGTACACGATATCCAGCGGGATATTTTCCGGCACGAGATCCACCTCGCGCAGCTCGGGCATCCGGACGGTAACGTTTTCCCCGCCCGCCAGTTTGTAATTCTTTTTCAGCGCCTGCCCGTTACAGAGAACCGCCTGCCCGGCCAGCAGGTTCTGCGCGGCGGACCGGGTCAGCCCCTCGACCTGCTCAGCAAGCCAGGAATCAATGCGCTTGCCCGCCTGTTCAGGCGCGGCTGTCAGATGCAGTTCACTCATGGTTTTCCTGCTCCGTCTGCTGCGGCGCTGTATCATCCGTCTCCTGTTCCGGCTTCTCATCCTGATGCTGGAACAGGAAATAGATTACAAACAGCGCCCCGCCCACACAGATAAAGATATCCGCCACATTGAAAACCGGGAAATTGATCAGGCGGAAATCAAAAAGGTCAACGACAAATCCGTGCACAACACGGTCGATCGCGTTGCCCAGTGCGCCCGCAGCAACCAGCACGAGCGACCAGCGGCCCAGCGCGGTCTGCATCAGCTTTTTCTGCAGCACGACCAGGATCACAATCGTAATAACACAGGCCAGCGTCACAAAAATCCACCGCGAATCAAACTGCGCAAACAGGCTGAACGCCGCGCCGCGGTTTTCCACATAGGTCAGATGGAACACATTTTCGATCAGCGGGATGGTGTGCTGCGCCTGCAGACTGGTAAGCGCCCAGTATTTGACCGCTTGATCCAGCCCGATCAGCACCAGCGCAGCAAGAATATATAACGGCATAGAAATCTCCTATCACTCAAAAAGGGGAACAGTTGTCGAGCTGTTCCCCTTCCCTCTTATTTTTTTAGCCAACAACCTTGGCACAGCGCACACAGAGCGCCGGATGCTTCGCATCCGAACCAACAGACTTGGACTGCTTCCAGCAGCGCAGGCACTTCTCACCCGCTGCACGGGAAACCGCGATCTTCAGGCCCGGGAAATAATCGCTGTCCATGCCCTCACCCGCGCCGGGGACAACCTCCAGCTCGGAAACGATGCACAGGTCAGCCAGATCCTGACCGCAGCCGTTCAGGAAGGCCGCGCCCTCCTCATCGGCATAGACAGTCACGCTTGCCTCCAGCGGCTTGCCAATCGTCTTTTCATTACGCGCGCCCTCAAGCGCCTTGTTCACGTCATCGCGGAACGCGGTCAACCTGGACCACTTCTCGCGCTGCTCCTCGGTAAAGGACAGCTTTTCGTCCACAGCGGGGATCTCGTTGTACGCCACATTGCGTGCGTCGTCCTCCGCCGTGTGCGGCATGGACTGCCAGATCTCATCCGCTGTGAAGCAGAGGATCGGAGACAGCATGCGTACGAGTGCGCTCAGGATCTGGTACATCGCAGTCTGCGCGGCACGGCGGCTCAGGCCGGCGGTTTCGTCACAGTACAGACGATCCTTGATTACATCCAGATAGAAGTTGGACATATCGACCACGCAGAAATTGTGGATTGCATGGAATACCGTATGGAATTCGTATGTTTCATATCCCTCGCGCACCTTGGAGACAAGATCGTTGAGCTTCATCAGTGCCCACTTGTCCAGCTCGGGCAGCTCGTCATACGCGACCAGATCGGTCTTGGGATCAAAATCAAACAGGTTGCCGAGCATATAGCGCGCGGTGTTGCGGATCTTCAGATAGTTCTGGGACAGATGCTTGAGCATGTCCTTGGAAATGCGCATATCCTGCCGGTAATCCGAGGAGGCGACCCACAGGCGCATGACATCCGCGCCGTACTGGCTCAGGATATCGTCCGGCGCAATACCGTTGCCGCGCGACTTGGACATCTTCTGGCGTTCTTCGTCCACGATCATGCCGTGGGTGATGACCGTCTTATAAGGCGCCTTGCCCTGCGTCGCGATCGAGGTCAGCATGGACGACTGGAACCAGCCGCGGTACTGGTCGTTGCCCTCGAGATAGACGTCCACCGGCGTGGACTGGCCCTCGCGGTTTTCAATGACCGCACGCCAGGACGAGCCGGAGTCGAACCAAACGTCCATGGTATCGGTTTCCTTCTCGAAATCGCTGCAGCCGCATTCGCACTTGATGTCCGCAGGCAGGATATCGGACGGTTCCATATCGAACCATGCGTTCGAGCCCTTTTCGCGGAACAGATCGGCAACGATCTGGATGGTCTGCTCATTGACCAGCGGCTTGCCGCATTTTTTGCAGGTGAAAATCGGGATCGGCACGCCCCAGACGCGCTGACGGGAGATACACCAGTCCGAACGCTCGCGGATCATCGAGGTCATGCGCTCCTCGCCCCATGCAGGGATCCACTTGATCTGCTCGCAGGCCTTAACCGCCTCATCCTTGAGCGCATCCACCGAGCAGAACCACTGCTCAGTCGTGCGGAAGATGATCGGGTTCTTGCAGCGCCAGCAGTGCGGATAACTGTGCACGATCTCTTCGATCGCAAGCAGCGCGCCGCAGGCCTTGAGGTCCTCAAGGATGACCGGCGTGGTCTTTTCGTAATACATATTCGCGTACTTGCCCGCATCCTCGGTCGTCATGCCCTTGCCGTCGACCGGAACGATGATCGGGATATCGTACTTCTGGCAGACGATAAAGTCGTCCGCACCAAAGCCCGGTGCAGTATGGACACAGCCGGTACCAGCATCCAGCGTGACATGGTCGCCGCAGATGACAATGCTCTCGCGGTCCATAATCGGATGCTTAGTGCGCATCAGCTCGAGATCAGAGCCCATCAGGGTGCCGAGCACCTCCCAGGAATCGATCTTTGCCGCTTGCATGACAGCCTCAACCAACTCCTTGGCGAGCACATAGATATCGCCCGACGGAACCTTGACCAGATCATATTCAAACACCGGATTGACCGAGATCGCAAGGTTGCCCGGCAGGGTCCAGGTGGTGGTGGTACAGATCACAAAGTATACGTTATCCAGGCTGCCGGTGATCGAGGCGATCTTGCCGCCCTTGTCGTCGGTCACATGGAACTTGACGTAGATAGACGAGCACGGCTCATCCTGATACTCGATCTCCGCCTCGGCAAGCGCAGTCTCGTCGTGCGGACACCAGTAGACCGGCTTCATGCCCTTGTAGATATAGCCCTTCTTGGCCATCTCGCCGAAAATCTCGATCTGGGCAGCCTCATAGTCGTGGGTCAGCGTCAGGTACGGGCGGTCCCAGTCGCCGATGACACCCAGGCGTTTAAACTCCGTGCGCTGGGTGTTGACATGCTCATGCGCAAACTCCTCACACTTGGAGCGGAACTCCGCGGTGGAAACCTTGCTGCGATCCATGCCGTAAGCCTTGATCGCCTGACGCTCGATCGGCAGGCCGTGAGTATCCCAGCCGGGGATATACGGCGCCTGATAGCCGAGCATATTGCGCGAACGAAGGATAAAATCCTTGAGAATTTTATTGAGCGCATGACCCATGTGCAGGTTGCCGTTGGCATACGGAGGGCCATCGTGCAGAACGAAGAGCGGCTTGCCCTCGTTCTTCTTCATCAGCTCATGATAAAGGTCGTCTTTTTCCCAATGCTCCAGAAAACCCGGCTCGCGCTTGGGCAGGCCGGCACGCATGGGAAAATCAGTTTTTGGCAGATTGATCGTATTGTTATAATCCTGCTGCATTGTGCAGTGTTCAGTCCTTTCGAAGTTGCTTTACTTTACATCCTTGGGGTCGTATTCCGCCCCAAATTTTAACTCACCGAAGTCAAACTTCCGGGTCGCGTCCTCTACCTGGGCCGGCGCATCCGCCTTCACCTGCTGCTCCTTCTGCGCAGTTTGGGACTGTGCCGGCTGCGCAGATGCCTCCTGCTTGGGCTGATCCTGCGGCTGGCGCACCAGTTTCTCGGATTTGGCAAGCTCAACCAGCGCTTTTGCCTGCGCCTGATACACAGAGGAAACACGCGCAATAAATTCAACTGTATTTTTTCGTGCTGCCTCCAGCTTCTGTGCTTCGGTGTCAATCTCCGCCTGCGTTGCCTTGAGTTTGTCAGCTGTTTCACTTTTGGCTGAGGCAACGATACTGGCCGCTTCCTGCTTGGCTTTGGCTACCATGGCATCCGCTTCCTGCTTGGCGCGGTCGAGCGTTTCCTCTGCAATGCTGAGCACGCGTCCCATATTGTTTTCACGTCCGCGATATTCTTCTATTTTATCAACCAGGACCTTCATTTTGGCCTTCATTGCAGCGTTTTCCTTTTGCATTGCCGCAAATTCCTCTGCGACGCGCTCCAGGAAAGTATCGACAGACTTCATATCATAACCGCCGAAAACCGCTTTTTCAAAGCCGATTTCCTGAATTTCCTGCACCGTCATAT
>DXFS01000097.1 GCA_019114345.1 Candidatus Agathobaculum pullistercoris
GAACGCGCGGCGGCCGATGCGCTCGACCTCGTAGACCGAGTAGTTCATATCGTCCGCGCCGACCTCGCCCCAGCCCTTGTCGCTCTCGCGGCGGTAGTGCTTGCCGAAGTAAACGTCGCCGGTCAGCTCGCGGCAGACCAGAATGTCAAAGCCGTCTCCGATGATCTCGGGCTTGATCGGGCAGGCATCGGACAGCGCCTTGTGCATCTGCGCCGGGCGCAAGTTGACGAACAGGCCGAGCGCCGCGCGCAGGCCGAGCAGCGCCTTTTCCGGGCGTTTTTCGCTCGGCACCTCGTCCCACTTTGGGCCGCCGACTGCGCCGAGCAGCACGGAATCCGCGTTTTTACAGATCTCGATGGTCTCCTTGGTCAGCGGGATGCCGTTTGCGTCGATCGAGCAGCCGCCCGCGAGCACCTCCTGATAACGGAAGGTGTGGCCGAACTTCTCGCCGACTTTATCGAGCACCTTCATGGCCTCGGTCACGATCTCCGGGCCGATGCCGTCGCCCTTGACGACTGCGATATTGTATTCCATCGGGCTTACTCCCCTCTTTCCTTAAGCGACTTTAACAGGCCGCCCGCCTTGATGATGCTCTGGATGAACGGCGGGAACGCGGCCGCCTGATAGCTTTCGCCCTTGGTTTCGTTGGTAATCACACCGGTGTTGAAATCGACCGAAACTGTGTCGCCGTCATCAATGCCGTTCGCCGCCGCCTCGCACTCGAGGATCGGCAGGCCGATATTGATGGCATTACGGTAAAAGATGCGCGCAAACGAGGACGCGATCACGCAGGAAACGCCGTTTTCCTTCAGCACGAGCGGCGCGTGCTCACGCGACGAGCCGCAGCCGAAGTTGCGCGTCGCCACGACGATATCGCCCGGCTGCATCTTATGCACGAATTCCGCGTCGATATCCTCCATCGCGTGAGTCGCCAGCTCCTTGGGGTCTGCAATGTTCAGATAGCGCGCAGGGATGATGACGTCGGTATCGACGTTATCCCCATATTTGAAAACTCTGCCTTTTGCATTCATAGTGCGGTCTCCTCCCTTACTTCAGCTCGTCCGGCGCGCAGATATAGCCAGCTACCGCGCTCGCCGCGGCAACTGCCGGGCTTGCCAGATAAATTTCCGAGGTGATATGGCCCATGCGGCCGACGAAATTGCGGTTGGTGGTCGAAACCGACTTTTCGCCGTGCGCCAGGATGCCCATATGGCCGCCCAGACACGGGCCGCAGGTCGGGGTGGAAACGATCGCACCTGCCTGGATGAAAATCTTGGTCAGGCCCTCCTCGATGCACTGGAGATAAACCTCCTGCGTCGCGGGGATAATGATGGTGCGCACATCCGGATGCACTTTCCTGCCCTTGAGGATCTCCGCTGCGACGCGCATATCGTCGATGCGGCCGTTGGTGCACGAACCGATGACCGACTGCTGAATCTCAATATGTCCCAGCTCGTCGATAGTCCTGGTATTCTCCGGCAGGTGCGGGCAAGCGACTGTCGGCTTCAGGGCGGACAGGTCGATCTCGATCTCCTGCTCGTATTCCGCGTCTGCATCAGCCTCAAACACCGTGACCTCACGGCTTACGCGCCCCTTGATGTATGCCATCGTCTTTTCATCGACCGGGAAAATGCCGTTCTTTGCGCCCGCCTCGATCGCCATGTTACAGATCGTAAAGCGGTCGTCCATGGACAGGGAGGCGACGCCCTCCCCCACAAACTCCATGGACTTGTACAGTGCGCCGTCCACGCCAATCTTGCCGATGATGTGCAGGATCACGTCCTTGCCGGACACCCACGGGCTGAGTTTGCCTTTCAGCACAAATTTGATTGCGCTCGGCACCTTGAACCACGCCTTGCCCGTCGCCATACCGGCGGCGAGGTCGGTCGAGCCAACGCCGGTCGAGAACGCGCCCAGAGCGCCGTAAGTACAGGTGTGGCTGTCCGCTCCGATAATGAGCTCGCCCGGGGCGGTCAGGCCTTTTTCGGGCAGGAGCGCGTGCTCGATGCCCATTGCGCCGACGTCAAAAAAGTTTACAATATTATGCTTCTTGGAAAATTCGCGGCACTCGAGGCACTGCTCAGCGGATTTAATGTCCTTATTCGGTGCAAAATGATCCATGACGAGCGCAATCTTGGTGTTGTCGAACACCTTGTCAAAGCCCGCCTTCTCCATCTCGCGGATCGCGACCGGGCCGGTGATATCGTTGGCAAGCGTCAGATCCACGTTTGCCTCGATCAGCTGCCCTGCCGTCACGCTGTCCAGTCCCGCATGCTTTGCGAGGATTTTCTGCGTCATTGTCATGCCCATAACAGATGTTTCCTCCTGCCCTCAGTCGATAAAATACTTGTTGATACCGTTGATATATGCCTTGATGGATGCCTCGATCACGTCGGTCGATACGCCGCGGCCGGTCACCATTTCGCCGCCGTCGATGCTGACCTTGGCGATCGCCTCGGCCTGCGCATCCTCGCCGTCGGTCATCGAACGCAGCGAGTAGTCCTCCAACTCGATCTCCTTGCCGACGATCTTGTTAATCGCACGGAATGCAGCATTGATCGGGCCGTCGGAAGCCGCAGCGCGCTCAAATACCTCGTCGCCCTTCTTAACGCGGATAACTGCGGTCGAGGTGATGGTGTTGCCCGAGTTGATGACAAAGCGGTCGAGCGTGTAGCGCTCCTCGCCGGAAACCGGCACCGCGCCGACCAGCGCTTCCAAGTCGCGGTCCTTGATGACCTTTTTCTTGTCTGCCAGGGCCTTAAACTTCTCAAAGGTCTTGTCGAGCTTCTCCTTATCCAGCGAGTAGCCCAGCTCGCGCAGACGGTCCTCAAACGCATGGCGGCCGGAGTGTTTGCCCAGCACGATCGCGTTCTTCGGGATGCCGACCGACTCGGGGGTCATGATCTCATAGGTCTGCTTGTTGGCCATAACACCGTGCTGATGAATGCCGGATTCATGCGCGAAGGCGTTCGCACCGACGATCGGCTTGGTCGGTGCGACCGAAACGCCGGTGATCGTCTGAATCATGCGGCTGGCACGATAGATCTGAGTGGTTTCGATATTGCAGGCGATGCCGAAATGGTCTGCACGGGTCTTGAGCGCCATGACGCATTCCTCCATCGAGGCATTACCCGCGCGCTCGCCGATACCGTTGATCGTGCACTCGATCTGGTCAATGCCCGCTTCCACGCCTGCCAGCGAGTTTGCAACTGCCATGCCGAGGTCGTTGTGCATGTGGCAGGACAGCACGACGTTTTCAATCCCCTCCGTGTGCTCACGCAGGTAACGGATACGCTTTGCGTATTCCTCCGGCACCATATAGCCGACCGTGTCCGGGATGTTGATCGTCGTCGCGCCCGCCTTGATCGCAGTCTCGACCACGCGGCACAGGAAGTCCAGATCCGAGCGGGTTGCATCCTCAGCGGAGAACTCCACATCGCTGCAGTACTTCTTAGCATAAGCGACGTTATGCGCGATCGACTCGATGACCTCGTCCGGCGTCATCTTGAGCTTATACTGCATATGCAGCGGAGAAGTGGCCAGGAAGGTATGAATGCGGGCGGATTCCGCACGGCGGATAGAGTTCCACGCAGCATCGATATCCTTTTCCACACAGCGCGCCAGCGAACAGATCGTGGAGCCGCGGACGTTATCCGCGATCGCGGCAATCGCCGCCGCGTCGCCGGGCGATGCAATCGCAAAGCCCGCTTCAATGATATCCACCTTGAGCGCTTCCAGCTGCTTGGCAACCTCGATTTTTTCGTTCAGGTTCATGCTGCAGCCTGGGGACTGCTCGCCGTCGCGCAGGGTGGTGTCAAAAATACGAATCGTTCTACCCATTTTCTTGTCCTCACTTTCAGGTATTTGGGGTGTACAGGGACAAAAAAAGCTTCGTCCCTTAATCAAACATTAAGAGACGAAGCGAAGCTCCGCGGTACCACTCTTGTTGCCGCATATACTGCGACCACTCAGCGCGCATCCATCAATGCGCCGCCCCCGTAACGGTGGGCATCCGTTCCGACCTACTGCAAACGCTTTCAGCGGACAGCTCCCGGGCGAGTTTCACCGTTTCCTGACGCTGCCTTGCACCACATGGCAGCTCTCTGCGGACAGGGGGCACGGTTACTTTACCCGTTCATCACCTTTTTCAATCTGCATCTATCTTAATCCTGTGCCTGCATACTTGTCAAGTGTTTTTTTATTTTTCTTCCCGCCGTACTGCCTCGGCTTGCGAAAATGCCTGTAATCTGGTATAGTAGAACAAACTGTAAAGAAAAACAAAAGAGGAGTCGTATTTAAGTGAAACAACTGGGACTATTGATCCGCCTGATTATCGGCATCATTGCCGGCACCATCATCGGCCTTTCCGGCGGCTGGCTTGGCATCGCCGATTCCACCGGCTTTATCGCCGTTATCCGAGCATTTGCGACCTTCACGTCGCTGTTTTCCACTTTCCTGTCCTTTATGATCCCGCTGATCATCGTCGCATTTGTCACGGTAGGCATGGCGGAACTGGGAAAAAAGGCCAACCGGTTGTTCTTGCTGACGCTTGGCCTGGCTTACGGTACGACCGTCCTGTCCGGCTTTATCACCTTTTTTATCGGCCGTGTAACGCTGCCCTCCCTGATCCAGCCGATCACCGGTGATGTGTTGGAAAGCAATGCCTTTGATCCGTTTTTTACCATCGAAGTCGAACCGATCTTTGGCGTCATGACTGCGCTGGTGCTCTCCTTTGTGCTTGGTATCGGCATGGCCAACCTGCGCGGACGCGCCATGCTGGATGTATTCCGCGATTTGCAGACCATAGTCTCCGGCGTATTGGCGCGTATCATTATCCCGCTGATCCCCGTCCACATTGCGGGTTTGTTTTCCGGCATCGCTGCGGAAGGGCGTCTGTTCGCCACGATCAAGATGTTCGCTTCGCTGTTTGCCATTATCCTGATCCTTCAGGTTCTGTATATTTTTTCTCAGTTTGCGCTGGCAAGCATCGTCTGCCGGAAAAACCATATCAAAAGCATGAAAAATGTTATCCCGGCGTATTTTACTGCGCTGGGTACCCAGTCCAGTGCGTCCACCATCCCGATCGCACTGAACTGCGCTTATAACAATAATGTAAACCGTGATGTAGCGGACTTCGTTATCCCGCTGTGTGCTACCATCAACCTGAACGGCGACACGATCTGCCTGACGCTCGGATCCATGGGCATCATGCTCGCCAGCGGAATTGAGCCGACCTTCGCGCTGTTTGCCCCGTTTATCATGATGCTGGGCATTACTATGGTGGCGGCACCGGGCGTACCGGGCGGCGGTGTAATGAGCGCGCTCGGCCTGATCACCTCTATGCTCGGATTTACCGAACCCATGCAGCAGCTGATTATTGCCCTGCATTTCTCGCAGGACAGCTTCGGCACGGCTACGAATGTGACCGGCGACCAAGCGCTTGCGCTCATTGTTGACAAATTTGACCATTCTACCAGCGATAAAGACCGCTGACCGGATCGAACAAAGGAGGTGCCCGTAGTGGAGGTCCTGCTCGATATCATCCATGCGTTTGACTATGATATTCTGGTGCAAATTGCAGACCACTGGCGCGGAGGCTTTTCTGATACCGTGTGGACTGCGATCTCCATGCTGGGCAATGGCGGCGCACTGTGGATCATCACCGCATTGATCCTGCTCTTTTTCCGCAAAACGCGGCGTGCCGGCGCGGCGATGTTGGTTGCGCTGCTGATTGGCCTGCTGGTCGGCAATGTACTGATCAAAGAGTGGGTCATGCGTCCGCGTCCGTTTGTCACGCATCCGGATCTGATCGCACTGCTTGATCCCGGGGATCAGTGGTCATTCCCTTCCGCACACACACTGTCCTCCTTTGCCGCTGCGACTGCGCTGTGCTTTTTCCACCAGAAATCCGGCCTGCTGGCCTGCCTTGTTGCGGCGCTGATCGGGTTTTCACGCCTGTATGCCTGTGTGCATTATCCGACCGACGTGCTCGCCGGGATGCTGATCGGCATCCTGTGCGGTCTTGCTGCAGGCTGGCTGACCGACCGCATAGCAGACCGCATCCATACCATTCGGCTGAGAAAGGGTGCCTGAATGAACCAATATAAACGCCTTTTAAGCAACACCTTTATCTTCGCGATCGGCACGTTCAGCTCGAAGATCCTAGTCATCCTGATGCTCCGTTTCTACACGGGCATGATGACGCAGGACGAAATGGGTGTCGCCGATCTGATTGTCAAGACCACCAGCATCCTGTATCCTGTGGTTTCCCTGTCCATCGGGCAGGCGGTTATCCGGTACGGGCTGGAACCCCGGCGTCGCAAGGCCGATGTGTTCACCATCGGGCTGGCAACGATACTCTGCGGTTTTGTTATCTCCCTGCCCTTTCACCCATTGCTGGGCTTTGTGCATTACAATACCTCTGCCGGTGCAGCCGGTTCGCTGCTCGAATATCAGTGGCTGATCTACCTGTATGTGCTGACCTCGTGCACACAGAATGTATGCAGCCAGTTCATCCGCGCGCTGGGCTATGTGCGGCTGTATGCGATCGATGGTATTTTCCGCACATTTATGACCATCCTGCTCAACATCCTGTACCTCAAGGTGTTCGAGTGGAACATCTTTGGCTATGTCTTTTCGATCATCTGTGCGGATGCACTCTCGACTGTCTGCCTGTTTGTAATTGCGGCACTCTGGAAATATATCCGTTTGCATCGGCCGAACTTCTATCTGTGGCGCAGTATGCTTGCCTATTCTCTGCCGCTCGTGCCGGATGCGATCCTGGTGTATATCATCGGGTTCTCCGACCAGGCTTTCCTCGCCGCCATGCAGGATACCTCGGTCAGCGCGATCTACTCGATCGCCTACCGCGTACCAACGCTGATCGCGCTCGTCGCCTCGATCTTTATTGACGCGTGGCAGATCTCGATTGTCAACAACAATTCGCGCGAGGAGCAGATCCGTTTTTTCTCCAATGTCGGCAATACGTACAGCTCGATCGTGTTCATCATTGCATCAGGCGGTATCATGTGCGCCAAGCTTGCAATGATGATCCTTGCGGTACCCAGCTACTACATCGGCTGGACCTTCATCCCGATTCTGGCAATCGGCGCAGGCTTCAACTGCCTGTCGAGCTTCCAGAAAAGCGTATATCTGCTTGAAAAACGGACGGTTCCTTCTTTCCTGTCCACAGCGTTCTCTGCGGTGATCAATATTGCGCTCAATGCACTGCTTATCCCGCGCTATGGCGGCACAGGTGCAGCAGCGGCAACGTTGATCAGCTATATCGCGCTTTTCCTGTATCGTGCGATCGACAGCCGCCGGTTCATGCCTGTACGCTGGAACAAGGCAAGGCTGCTGATCACCGTGCTGCTGACTGCTGTACAAGCAGTGCTGATGCTGCTCGAACCCCCGCTCTGGCTGCTTTGGCAGATTGTCCTGTTTGTGCTTGTTTTCCTGCTCAATTGCCGCGAGCTTCTCGTAGGTGTGAAAAAGCTATTGCGCAGGGCATAACAACACACAGGGTTCGCTTCATTTCCATTAACCTGAAGCATATCCTTTCTTCTGCATTCGCAGCGCCCATTCCTGTGCATCCGATGGCTTCACATCGGCAGTCCGTTTTGTACTGAGTTCATCTGACGCTCCCCAATCCTTATATACGGTTCCTTGCATCGCCCGGCTTTTCCGGCATGATATCGCGCTCCTTTCCAAATCTCAGGGAAAGCTCCTTAATACGATGCAGTTTAATACAAATTTATCATGCAGAACCCCGCCTGAGACAAATCTCAGGCGGGGTTCCCATATCTAAAGGAGACTGCTGCATGATTAAAAAAATTACTTTTTGTTATGACAGGGCGCGCAGTACGCCCTGAATCCAGCAGGGGAAGAAATCATTCTTCTACTTCAAGCAGTTTTCCGGTCTCAAAGGATTCCTTGCAGCGGTAGGCCGCCTGCGAAACCTTGGTGCCGTCGTAAACCGTGACGCCCGGCTTGCGGCCCTCGTTGATGCAGGCTACGAACTCCTTGATCTCGTTGACGTACGCCTGGTGCCAGCGGCTGAGGAAGTCCGGGTAATATTCCTCGCGGGCGCCGCTGCCGTCCACGATCTGCAGCATGTTCTTGCGGCCGACGTTCGCAATGCGCAGCGTGCCGTGCGTGCCGATGATCTCGGTCTCGACATTGCAGCCCGCGCCGTGCGTGCGGTTGGTGAACATAAAGCCCATTGCGCCGTTCTCGCACTGTACGGTTGCCGCTGCGTTGTCCGCGTCGTTCAGCTCGCGGTACAGGTCGAACTCGAACACGCCGCCGATGCCCCATACCTTTTTGATGTTCGAGCCGGTGAACCAGCGGATCAGGTCGATATCATGCACGCACATATCGAGGAACTGGCCACCCGAATGCGGAGCGAACTTGAGCGTGCCCTCGATCGTGGTGCGCGGGTCCTGCGTGTAGGAGCGGACAAGCACGACCTTGCCGATATCGCCGTTGTCAATGCGCTGCTTGGCCTCTGCATAAGAATCGTCGAAGCGGCGCATGAAGCCGAGCATGAACACTTTGTCCGGATGGGCTTCCACAGCCTTTTCCGCCTGCTTGCACTTCTCGATCGTCGTGTCGAGCGGCTTATCGCAGAACACATGCTTGCCTGCATCGAGCGCCAGCTTGATATGGTCCGCATGGTACATGGACGGGGATACGATCACGATCGCGTCCAGCTCGGGGTTTTTGACCATCTCCGCTACATCCGAGTAGGTGTAGGGGACGCCCAGCTCCGCGGCAACTTCCTTGACGCGCTTTTCATCCACATCGCACAGCGCTGTCAGCTCCGCGCCGGGGATCAGGTTGGCGATATTGCAGGCGTGCTCATAGCCGAGGCGGCCGAGGCCGACCGAACCGATTTTTACCTTTTTCATGTTAATTGCTCCTTTATTCATATTGATATCGTTTTGTTTATCGCTCAGGCGTACAGCGCCGGCTTGTCGATCATGTTTACATTCTCCGGCTTTCCGGTCTTGCGGGAAAGCATCACGGCGTCCGCCGCCACGCAGGCTGCGTAGCCGTCCCATGTGCTCGGGCCGGTCAGATGATCCGCCAGCACGGCCTTCGCCCACTGCTGGAACTCGATATCGTAGGCCTCGATAAAACGCTGCGACCAGTCGGTCAGGATATCGAAGGAATATTTCGCATCCGCGCGGGTGACGACCGCCGCCGGATCGGGCAGGTTGACCGTGCCGTTTTCGCACACGACCTGGCACTGGATATCATAAGCATACGCCCCATCGGTCTGCACCTCGATATCGATGCGCTGGCCGGATTTGGTCGTCAGCATGACCACCTGCGGGTTGAGCCATTCGCCCTTTGTCGCCTTGCTCTGGCGGACAGCCAGCACCTGCGCGGTCGCGTACTCATCGCCCAGCAGCCAGCGGGAGATGTCCAGCTCATGGATCGCCACGCGGGTGATCGCGTAATCGGTCTCAAACCCGGGCGCCTGGGAGACGTTGCGGTGCGCTGCATGGATCATCAGCGGGTCGCCCAGCCTGCCGCCGGCGATCAGTTCTTTCATGGCCGCATAGCCGCGGTCATAGCGCCGCATAAAGCCCACCTGTACCAGCCGCTTGCCGCAGGCCAGCTCCGCCTGCATGATCTTTTCGCAGTCCGACGCGGTCTGCGCGAGCGGCTTTTCGCAGAATACGTACTTGTTGTGCTTGAGGCATTCCAGCACATAGCCTGCGTGCGAGGGGTCGGCAGAGGTGATCAGCACCGCATCGACCTCCGGGGCGGCGATCAGCTCCTCGCCCATGGCATAAAATTTCGCGCC
>DXFS01000098.1 GCA_019114345.1 Candidatus Agathobaculum pullistercoris
TGACGAGGCCGGCCAGCTGACCGAAAAGATCCGCCGCCGCCCGTACTCGGTTGTCCTGTTCGACGAGATCGAAAAGGCGCACCCGGACGTGCTCAACGCGCTGCTGCAGATCCTGGACGACGGCCGCCTGACCGACGCACAGGGCCGCGTGGTCAGCTTTGAGAACACGGTCATCGTCATGACCTCAAACGCAGGCTCCGCGACCGGCGGCACGCCCGCGGGCTTCGGCCGCACGGTTTCCCAGCAGAGCAAGGAACGCGCGATGAAGGCGCTCGAGGACATCATGCGCCCCGAGTTCTTAAACCGTATTGATGAGATCATCGCGTTCAACCAGCTGACCGAGGCGGACTTCCGCCGCATCTCGACCATCATGCTGAGCGAGCTGCGTGACACCCTGTCCGACAAGGGCATCCGCCTGACCTGGGACGACAGCCTGCTCGACTGGCTGACGGAAAAATCGTTCTCCATCAAGTTCGGCGCGCGCAACCTGCGCCGCCTGATCGAAAAGGAGATCGAAAACCCGCTCGCAACCGCGATCGTCACAGGCGACTGCCCGCTCACCGGCGCATACCTGCGCGCGGCGGACGGCAAAATGGTACTGGAAACGATCTGATCCTTCTAAAAATACAAAAGCCGGGCAGCGCATGCCCGGCTTTCTTTACAGAAAGCTGAAAGGAGTTTTATACAATGAACCAGTTAGCAGATTTTATCCGTATCCTTTCCGGACGCTTCAACAATGCGCAGCAGTTCCGCGCGCTGCAGGCCGAGGGCGTTACGGATTTCCCCTATGCCGAACACATCAACACCCCGTGCAACGATAAGATCACCGGCCTGCCAGCAGATTTCACTGGCGTGTTTCTGGTGGAGGAAAGCTACTACACCATCGGCGGGCGCACCAATGCTTCGCCCCATCTGTTTCTGTTCACCGAAGAGGCGGACGGGACAGTTAAGCTGACCTCATACGACCTGCCGGACGGGTGCAGCAAAATGGATTTCAACTATCAAACCATGCCGCAGACCGACTATGCCGGGCTTAGGCCCTCGGCCAAGTTCACCCCCGCAGTCTATCGGCGGAATAACGGCGTCTGGGAAGGTGGCAGCGAAAGTATGTTCACGCCCGTGCTCAAGTTCACGCTGTTTGAGCGTTTTTCGGAAGATATGCTTGAGGTATCCGAGTCCATGGAGATGAACGGCAAGCGGACCTTTGGCTATGACCAGCCGATCCTCTACCGCCGGGCGCAATGAAAAAAGATGCCTCCTGGCTGACGCTTTCCTTGCGCACTGTCAGAACGCATTATGACGGGATGTTTTCCATGTCTCATGGACAGTCCGCACGGCAGCCCCCATCTATTACGATAAGTAAGGAGACTTTCTTTCATGAACAACGTTTTGATCCGTCTCGAGCAGCCTGGCGACCAGTGCGCTGTGGAAGCGCTCACCCGCGACGCCTTCTGGGACGTGTACAAGCCCGGCTGTGATGAGCATCTGGTCGCGCACCGCCTGCGCACACACCCGGACTTTATCCCGGAGCTGGATTTTGTCGCTTTGAGCGGCGATAAGATTATCGGCAACATCATGTACAGCCGTGCAGCCATCGTCCAGCCGGACGGCACGCGCTTCCCGATCGTGATTTTCGGGCCGCTGTCCGTGCATCCGGATTACCAGCGCCAGGGCGTCGGTGCTGCGCTCGTGCGCCACTCGCTGGAACAGGCAAAGGCGCTGGGTGTTGCCGGCGTGGCGCTGACCGGCAGCCCGGAGTATTATCCCCGCTTCGGCTTCCGTCCCGGCAGGGATTTCGGCATCACGGACGCAGAGGGGAACAGCTCGGACTATCTGATGGCGATGCCGCTTGCGGCGGACGCCCTGCCCGCGGGCACGCTTACCGAGAGCGAAGTGTTTTACTTCATCACGCCCGCTGACGTGGAGGCGTTTGACGCGTCCTTCCCGCCGCGCGAAAAGCACCGCCTGCCGGGCCAGCTGTTCGGATAAAACAGCCGAAACACCGCAGACGCAAAAAACGAGGAATACCGCGGGGTATCCCTCGTTTTTTCATTTTTCAGCGCGCAGCAGCCAGTGTTTTCAGCACCGGGCCGATGTCCCCGTCGATACAGATCGAGCGTTTTTTGATCTCCTTCGGGCAATAGGCCTCGGAAAGGTTCAGGCAGGCGTAGACCGCTTTGGGGTTTTGGTAAACCATTTTCCAGAACGGGTATTTGATGATCCCCGGGGTATTCATGCCCACGCCCAGCTCCAGATACAGCACGCGCATCCCCGCATGGCGGCGGATAAAATCCTGATACCGCTGCGCTGCGCGGTGCCAGCCCACGTCCTCGACAAAGGTGGCGTCCGCGCGCAGGTTCATCGACATGGGTGCGCCGCAGACCGGGCAGCGCGGCACCAGTCCGGACGGCACGCGCATGTCCTTTTGCTCCGCGACCATGCGGCGGACGGTCTCCTCGTTGTCATAGGTCTTGGGATGGCAGGGCTTCGAGCACTGCCACAGGCCGTAATCCCCCTGCGTGTAAAACAGGCGGCGCTTGTCAAATCCGGCTTTCTGGAAGCAGTGGTCAACATTG
This sequence comes from Candidatus Agathobaculum pullistercoris, assembly GCA_019114345.1. Taxonomy (GTDB): domain Bacteria; phylum Bacillota; class Clostridia; order Oscillospirales; family Butyricicoccaceae; genus Agathobaculum; species Agathobaculum pullistercoris. Next base: position 2,577 of record DXFS01000098.1, read on the forward strand.
GTCGTCAGGACAAAATAGTCCTTGTCCCGCACCAAACGCAGCAGGTCGCTGTAAACCGTCCCAGGCGCGTCCTGATAGCGGTTGATGGCAATGTAGCGGCTCCAGTAGGCCCAGTGCTCCTCGAGCGTCGGAAAGGGATAAAACCCGGCGGAATACATGTCGGTAAAGCCGTATTTTGCGATAAAATCCGTAAAGTGCGCGGTAAAGCGCGCCCCGGAATAGGTAAAGCCCGCCGCGGTGGACAGCCCCGCGCCCGCGCCGATGAGCACCGCGTCGGCGCGGGCCAGCGCCTCCCGCAGCTGCGCGGCCTTATCCCAGCAGCCGCTTGTAGATTTCGTAGTCGACGTCTTGAAAAACATTGAAGATCACCTCTAAGCCGTTTGGATGTTCCCGCTGCCAGGCTTCCACTGTCCGGATCGCGATGCGCGCCGCCGCCTCGTTTGGGAAATGGAACTCTCCGGTCGAAATACAGCAGAACGCAATGCTTTCCAGCCCGTATGCGGCTGCCAGCTCCAGACAGGAGCGGTAGCAGGAAGCCAGCAGCGCTTTGTCCCGCCTGGTCACCATGCCGTGTATGATCGGCCCGACCGTGTGCAGCACATACCGGCAGGGCAGGTTGTACGCCTTTGTGATTTTGGCGCGTCCGGTGGGTTCCTCCCCCTGCTGCTGCGCCATGATGCGCGCACATTCCAGCCGCAGCTGCACCCCGGCGGCGGAATGGATCGCGTTGTCAATGCACCCGTGGCAGGGCACGAAGCAGCCCAGCATGGCGCTGTTGGCTGCGTTGACGATCGCGTCTGCGGCAAGCGTGGTGATATCTCCCTGCCAGAGATACAGTCCCGGCCGGACCGGCGTCAGGTCGGAAAGCTGCGTGCCCCCTTTTTCCGTGCGCACAGCCTGCAGGTATTCGTCCTGCACCTGCAAGAATGCCGGGTCGGCAGGCACGGGCGGGCGCACGTTCATCAGCGCGCGCAGCAGCCGCTGCCGCGCCGGGATTCTGTCCGGGACCGGGATGCTGTCCCGGTCGGCGCGCTCCCGCAGCAGGCAGGAGAGCAGGTAATCCAACCGCTCGGCCTGTGTCATACCGTACCCCGCCTTTCCACCGCCCGCGCCGGGCAAACCTCATAACAGTTTCCGCAATGCAGGCAGTTCTCCTGCCTGATAAAAGCCGGCTTGCGCGTGATGTCGATGCACTGCTGCGGGCATTTGGCATAGCACAGCTTGCAGCTGATGCACCTGCCGGTCACGAAATAACCGTTGTCCGGCTCCGCCGCGCCGCCGAAGGAGAAGGAGGCACGTTCGACCGGCGTTTTGGACAGGTCGAACCACTCACCCGTCCCCTCGCAGATGCGGAACACGGTCAGCGCGCTGCGAGAGGCTTCGTCCGGATAGATCTTCGCCATATACGGTTTTTTGGCAAACAAAGCAGGCAGCCGCTCGGGGCCGAGCTCCTCCGCCCTGCCCCGCACCGAAACCGCCACGCGCGACATCGTATCCTCGCCCTTCATGGCGGTAAAAGCGACATACGCGTTTTTCTTCAGGCGGCGGTAAAGGCTCTTGCCCTTTGCCGTCAGGAAATACAGGCCATTTTCGTCACAGTCCATCATGTCGATCGCGCAGGTGACGGGTTGGCCCTCCTGATCCACGGTCGCAAACACGGTCGAGTGGATCTCGTCCACAATATACTTCAGATAGTCGATTGCCTGCATTAACTGTCTTCTCCCTCCTGCTCCTGCCGATGCGGGACAAGCCCTACAGGCTTTGACGCCTGCAGGGCTGCCCAATGCTTTACAGCGTGTACTCCTGCGGCGGGTTGCCGGAGAAGTCCGCGATCACCGCATGGGCATCCTTCAGATAGAACACCTCGAAGATCGGGTTGGTTGCCTCGCCGTACTGGCCCTTGACGATCGGATTTTGGATGCACATTTCCTTGGCTGCCATGTTGTTCTCAAACACGGCCTCGCCGTGCAGGCGGATCCATGCGTACGAGGGGCTCGCGACCGAGACCTCGATATATGGGTTTGCCTGCATGTCCTTGTAGACGTCTTTGGTATTGTTGGTGCAGAACCACAGCTTGCCGTCCAGCTCGCCGGCAAACATGAACGGACGGCACTTGGCCTTGCCGTCGCGGCCGACGGTCGCAAGGTACTGTATGGGGTTTTCCTGCAAAAACTTGACAACTTCATTCATGATTGGTTTCCTCCGATAGAAATGATGAAAAATGCGCGGTTGGAAATTGCAATTTCTATCCTGTGCCTTTATAATAATTCCGTAGGGCGTATTTGTAAAGTAAGCACTTTATTGTGCCGTAGTTACCAAAAGGAAACCATTGAGGAGAGATACGAATGCAGACAGCAAAAGAATTACCGGCCTGTCCGGTAGAAACCACCTTGATGCTGATCGGCGACAAATGGAAGGTCCTGATCCTGCGCGACCTGATGCCGGGCACCAAACGCTTTGGCGAACTGAAAAAATCCATCGGCAGCGTATCGCAGAAGGTCTTGACCGCGCAGCTGCGCGACATGGAACAAAACGGGCTGGTGCACCGCGAGGTCTATGCCGAAGTGCCGCCGCGGGTGGAATACAGCCTGACCGAGCTGGGACGCAGCCTGGAACCTATTCTGGACGCGATGCGGAACTGGGGCGAGGGTTACAAATCCCAGATCAGCTGAGGGCAGCGGGACGGATCTGTGTGATCCGCCCCGCTGTTTTTGCAGGCATATGGCAGAAAATTTTTTTGCAGGATGGGAGCATTTCCCCCTCCCCGCGCATCCTTATAGTGTCCGGACGATGAGACGAGGTGACACGATGGAAATGATATTGACGAACATACAGGAGGATGCGCGCGAGCGGTTCGCCGCCGCGGTCACAGCGCACCGCCACGCCATGTACCGCGCGGCGCGCGTGCTGCTGGACAGCGACGCGGACGCGGAGGACGCGGTCAGCGAAGCCACCTTACGCGCGTGGCAGGCGTTCGGCCGCCTGCGCGATGAGAAATCGCTCAAGGGCTGGCTGATCAAGATCACGGTCAACTGCGCGTATGAGCACCACCGCAGGGGCGCGCGCGTGACTTATACGGATGATCTTGAGCCGCTCGCAGGCGGTGCGGAGGACAGGCACGACTTTACGCTCTGGGACGCGGTCTGCCGCCTGCCCGCGGACTACCGCGTTGCGACCGTGCTGTACTACTACGAGGACATGACGACCGCCGAGATCGCCAAGGCGCTTGGCGTGCGCGAGGGCACAGTGCGCAGCCGCCTGTCCCGCGCGCGCAGCCGCCTGCGCACGCTGTTGGAGGAGGAATGAGACATGACGTTTGACGAAAAGCTGAAAGCGCGCGCAGAGCGCGAGGGTGCCCCTATCCCCAAGGGCTTTGACAGCCGCATGGACGCGCTTCTCGATACCCTGCCCCCGCAGGTGCAGCCCGCCAGGAAGCGCCGCGCACCGCGGCTGGCGGTGTGCATCGGCGTGGCCGCAGCGATGGTGGTCGGGGCGGCGGCTGCCGCGCCCGCCGTGCTGGAGATGGCACAGAATGCGATCGACTACTTTGATCAAAACCAGCATTCGGAATATGCCAATTATCAGGGCAAATACGAGCAGTTTAACGCGGCAGTCGGTATGAGCGACACCAACGGTGATCAGACGCTGACCATCGACAATATCGCGGTGGACGACAGCTATCTGATGATCTTCTCCACGCTGAAAAGCGAGACCCCGCTGGAACTGCAGGACGGCGAATATGCGACGCTTTCCACCCGTATTAAGTGGACTGCGCCCAATTTCTTCGCCGAGATCAACGGCGAATTGCTTGACATGTCCGGTCCGGTCGAAACGGAAGCCCGTCTGGTAGACGACTGTACGCTAACCTCGGTACAGCGTATTGCGCTCAAGGAGCTGCTGCCCGACCAGTTCGATCTGCTGTTGTTTGACGGAGGTACGAGCGATATCAGCCAGTCGGATTTCCAGTTTGAAATGTCGGTGGACAAGAGTGCGGTCGCGGTTGAGACACTGACTGTCGAGCCGAAGCAGGATTTCACCGTTCACTTTACCGGCGTAAACGATATCGGTGAACCGTATACTATCAACAGCAAGCCGCGTATTGAACGCGTATCCATTTCCCCGTTCGGCTCCACGATCACACTCAGCGAGTGGGCCGAAAATCCCCTGACCAACTTTGTTCTGCGCGATGACCAAGGCAATTTCCTTCCCGTACTGAATATCGGCAGTGTCGGCGGCAGTATGATCAGCCGGGCGACCAACACATTCGAGTTCCTCGGTGCGGATCTGGATACGAAGTCGGTCACGCTGATCCCCTATCTCGACGAGGGACGTTCGCATGAGGTGGCCGGTTCGCTGGACAGTTTGCCGCTGACTGACGATTCCGAGAACGGCTTCACGCTCGAAAGACTTGAAATCGGCGATAAGCAGGCTACCGCGACATTCTCTTTCCGCGGTGCGATGAATTACTGCAACGCGCAGTTCTCCCTGCTGCTGGCGGACGGGACGCCGCTCGACCATCTCGCCGAGTGCTACATGGATTTCTCCTATGACCGGGAAAACGCCCTGTGCATCACCACAATCGAGTACCCCGATGCGACGCCGGAGCAGATCTCACAGATCACGGATGTATCCTTCTGGCAGCCAAACGAACTGACATTGCTCGAGGACCAGGCTGTCACGATCGACCTGCAATAATCCCGAACGCACGAAAAGCCGCCCGTATGGGCGGCTTTTCCGCGTCTATCCTTCCTTTTGTGCAGCGGGAGCGGCCTATCCGAACCGGAACCAGAACCGCGGGCCTTCGTCCGTGTTCTCCGCGCCGTAAGCGTAGCCGTGCAGGTCGAACACGGTCTTCGCGATCGACAGCCCCAGCCCGTCGCCTTTCGCGGCGCGCGACGCATCCGCCTGATAATACGCCTCCCACAGGCGGGGCAGCGCCTCCGCCGGGATTGCCGCGCCCGTGTTGACCACCGCGCACACGCCCTTTTCGATGCGGACGGCAATGCTGCCGCCCGGCGCGGTGTGCTGCACCGCGTTTTCCAGGATCGCGTCCAGCGCGCGGGCGAGCAGGGTGCGGTCGGCGTCGATCTCCTCCGCGCCGCTCACCGTGACCTCGGTTTGCAGGTCGGCGTCCGGCGGGACGGCTGCGTCCAGCCGCTCCTGCGCGAGGTCGGAGAGTGTGAACCTCGCGCGGCGCAGCGCCTTTGCGCCCGCCTCCAGCCGGGACAGCTCGAGCATGCGCTTTACGCTCCCGTCCATGCGCTCTGCCTGCTGCCGGATGACGTCCAGATAATGCGTGCGCTTGTCCTGCGCCATGTCGTCCGACAGCAGCTCAGCGGTCGCGGACAGCACGGAGAGCGGTGTTTTCAGCTCGTGCGCGAGCGCGGCGGTGGTGTCGCGGCGCGCCTGCTCAACGCGCTCCTGCCTGCGCCACACGCGCAGCAGGGCGAAAGCGAGGATGGCGGAAAACAGCACCGCCAGCGCGAAGCTGAAGCCCCAGACCGGCACCAGCGTCGGCAGGCACTCTTTGATGGGGTAGCCTTCCGATGCATACTGTGCGACAACATAGCCTTCCGGCACGGCAGCAGTTGGAATGACATGATATGCCGCATATGAAACGATCCAAGGCTTACACACCGTTTTCTGGTCAGCCGTACCCTCATGCTTGGTAGTGACCCATTCCCGCAAGGCCATACGGCGCGGGGAAGTCAAGATATCCACCATTTGTTCCGGTGTTAAGTCACTGATGGATGGCATAAGCGTGTTGTTCAGCTCAAATGTTTTCAGCTCTCGCCCTGCCATCTGGCTTGCGTTATAGGTGCAGTCGATGGTTCGCCGTGCCGCCGTGTTTTCGCGCTGCGCATCGCCGTTCTCCTGCACCACCCACGCGGCGGGCTGTCCGGAAATCGACTTGGGGTATACTTTGTTGTGATCCAGCCATCCTTCGATGGTCACATCGTCCATATTGTACAGCATATTGCATTCGACCAGCATGGTGATGACCTCGCGCGGTTGGTTGTCCATCACGACGTAATAGGTTGGCGCAAACTCCCCACGGTCGATTTTTTCCTGCCACCCGGGTTCGATCACCCGCA
>DXFS01000099.1 GCA_019114345.1 Candidatus Agathobaculum pullistercoris
TGCAGAAAAACGTGCTGTTCTCCGGCACGATCAAGGAAAACCTGCGCTGGGGCAATGAAAACGCGAGCGACGAGGAGCTCGAGCGCGTGTGCAAGCTGGCGCAGGCGGATGAATTCATCCAGCAGATGCCGAAAAAGTACGATACCTATATCGAGCAGGGCGGCACAAACGTCTCCGGCGGCCAGAAGCAGCGCCTGTGTATCGCGCGTGCGCTGCTGAAAAAGCCCAAGGTGCTCATTCTGGACGACTCGACCAGCGCGGTCGATACCAAGACCGATGCGCTGATCCGCAAGGCGTTCGCGGAGGAGATCCCGAACACCACCAAGCTGATCATCGCGCAGCGCGTTTCCTCCGTGCAGGATGCGGACCAGATCATCATTCTGGACGGCGGCGCGGTGCAGGCGGTCGGCACGCATGAAGAGCTGCTCGCCGGCAACCCGATTTATCAGGAGATCTATAACCAGCAGACCAAGAAGGGAGATGTGGAATAATGCCGGGACCCGGAGCAAGAGGACCCATGGGCGGTCCGGGACACCACGGCCAGATGGCGGGCGGCAGACGCAGTAAAAACCCGAAAAAGACCCTCGCGCGGCTGCTGCATTATATAAAGGATGGCTATGCTGTCCAATTCGGCGTGGTGCTGGTGTGTATCCTGTTTTCCGCGGTGGCAGGCGTAGCGGGCTCGATGTTCCTGCAAACGCTGATCGACGACTATATTGCGCCGCTGTTGCTTGAGGCGGCACCGGTATTCAGCGGGCTGGCGCGCGCGCTGCTGCAGATGGCGCTGATCTATCTGGTGGGTATCGCCTCCACTTTCCTGTATAACTGGATGATGGTGTCGATCTCGCAGGGAATCCTGAAAAAAGTGCGCGACGAGATGTTCTCGCGCATGCAGAAGCTGCCCATCCGTTATTTCGACACCCATACCCACGGCGACCTGATGAGCCACTTCACCAACGATACTGATACCCTGCAGCAGATGCTCAGCCAGTCTGTACCGCAGATGTTCTCCTCGCTGGTGACGATCATCGCGGTATTCGTCGCCATGCTGGTGACCAATGTATGGCTGACGCTGTTCGTTCTGGTCGGCATCGCGGTGATGCTGGTCGTGGTGCGTAAGATCGGCGGCCAGTCCGCCCGGTTCTTTCTCGAACAGCAGACCTCGCTCGGCAAGGTCAACGGCTATATCGAGGAGATGATCAACGGTCAGAAGGTCGTCAAGGTGTTCTGCCACGAGGACAAGTGCAAGGAGCAGTTTGATGAACTCAACGACGAACTGCGCGAGAATGCAAAGAACGCGAACACCTTTGCGAACATCCTGATGCCGATCATGATGAACATCGGCAACCTGCTGTATGTGCTGGTCGCGGTGGTCGGCGGCACGCTGGCGCTGTCCGGCGCAGTCGGCGACAGCATCACCATCGGCGTCATCGCGAGCTTTTTGCAGCTGACCAAGTCGTTTACCCAGCCGGTTACGCAGATCTCGCAGCAGTTCAACTCGATCGTCATGGCGCTCGCGGGCGCGGAGCGTATCTTTGAACTGATGGACGAGGAGCCGGAGACCGACGACGGCTATGTCACCATGGTCAACGCCAAGTATAACAAGCAGGGGGAACTGGTCGAAACCCCGGAAAAGACAAACATCTGGGCGTGGAAGCATCCGCATGAGGACGGCACCACGACGTACGAGCGGGTGCGCGGCGATGTGCGTTTCTTTGATGTGGACTTCGGCTACAACCCGGATAAGATCGTGCTGCACGATATCTCGCTGTATGCCGAGCCGGGCCAGAAGGTCGCCTTTGTCGGTGCGACGGGCGCGGGCAAAACGACCATCACCAACCTGATTAACCGCTTTTACGACCTGGCGGACGGAAAGATCCGCTACGACGGCATCAACATCAATAAGATCAAGAAGGCCGACCTGCGCCGCTCGCTGGGCATCGTTTTGCAGGATACCAACCTGTTCACCGGCACGATCCGCGACAATATCCGCTACGGCAACCTGAAAGCGACCGATCAGGAGGTCGAGGCTGCGGCCCAGCTGGCCAACGCGGACGACTTCATCCGCCGCCTGCCGGACGGCTACGACACCGTGATCGACGGCGAGGGCGGCAGCCTGTCGCAGGGCCAGCGCCAGCTGATCTCGATCGCGCGCGCTGCGGTCGCGGACCCGCCCGTCATGATCCTGGACGAGGCGACAAGCTCGATCGACACCCGCACCGAGTCCATCGTACAGGCGGGCATGGACGGCCTGATGTACGGCCGAACGGTGTTTGTCATCGCCCACCGCCTGTCCACGGTACAGAACTCGAACGTAATCATGGTGCTCGAACTTGGCCATATTATTGAGCGCGGCACACACGAGCAGCTGATTGCCCAGCACGGCAAGTATTACCAGCTGTACACAGGTGCATTCGAACTGGAATGACCGCCTGTGCAGCGGCAGAATGCATTTGGATGATGCTGGGATAGAAAAGCTTTAAAAATCAACGAACAGCATGGAATCTGATTTGGAAAGGTGAGAGACTGCGGAGAGCCGGCACGAGTCGGCTCTCCGCAATTTTTTGCCACAATCAGCAGGCGTATATGAAGCGGATATATAAAGAAGCGGAGCGGTTCAGGAGAACTGCCGGAAGGCCTCCCTATGATCCGTTTGGGCGGTAGTTGTACATACGCCACCCCCGTTGCTGTGAGAGACCCCACCGGCTTACAGCCGTAACAGCCCGCTGCAGAAATTTGCTGTGGTATATGCAGCGGTGAGCAGCAGGAGAATTGGGACAGGGGACAGCGGTTTAACGACAGCAGCCCGCATGGGATACGTCGCGGGAGGGTGGAGAATAGCGTTTTGAAGGCAGCGATGCGGGAATGAAATCGGTTGCAGGTTTCCATGCAGGACGGACAAATGCTTTTCGGAAGAAAGCACAAAATTTGTATTTATCGGAAAATGATAATCGGTAGTTTGCCTGAAATTGTGCAAAAGATGAAAAAATATCTGCCGAAAAGGGGAAAGCGTAGTATAATAGAAGACAATCCGAACGTCCTGCACATCTTCGCGGTGCACAGGGCGGGAAAGATGCAAAGAAAAGGAGAAGATAACCATGAAGAAAAGTCTCAGCATGCTTCTGGCCGGCTTGATGCTGGTCGGTACTCTGGCTGGCTGCGGCGGCGGCGAAACCGCAAGCAATGACAATGCGGGCGCTGACGAGAGCAGCACAGCTTCCGGCGCTGCTTTCAAGATCGGCGGCACTTCCCCGCTGACCGGCGACGCAGCCATCTACGGCAACGCGGTAGCACGCGGCGCCCAGATCGCGGCCGACGAGATCAACGCCGAGGGCGGCATCCAGATCGAGCTGAAGTTCGAGGACGACGAGAACAACACCGAGAAGGCTGTCAACGCGTACAACAACCTCAAGGACTGGGGCATGCAGCTGTCGCTGGGTTCGGTTACTTCCAAGCCCTGCGAAGCGATTTCCACCGATATCAACACCGACCGCATTTTTGCGCTGACCCCGTCGGCCTCTTCGGTTGCCACCACTGAGGGCAAGGACAACGTGTTCCAGATGTGCTTTGCTGACCCGAACCAGGGCACCGCTTCCGCTGACTACATCTCGGAGCAGAAGCTGGGCTCCAAGATCGCGATCATCTGGAAGAACGACGACGTTTACTCCACCGGCATCCACGACAAGTTCGTCGCTGAGGCGCAGGCCAAGGGTCTGGAGATCGTTTCCGAAACCACCTTCACCGACGCTTCCGCAACCGACTTCTCGGTTCAGCTGAACGACGCCAAGAGCAAGGGCGCGGACCTGATCTTCCTGCCGATGTACTACACCCCGGCATCCCTGATCCTGACGCAGGCCAACTCCATGGGCTACGCACCGAAGTTCTTCGGCGTGGACGGCATGGACGGCATCCTGACGGTGGAGAACTTCGACACCAGCCTGGCGGAAGGCGTTATGCTGCTGACCCCGTTCAACGCGGACGCAACCGACGACAAGACCGTTGCTTTCGTTGAGAAGTACAAGGAAGAGTACGGCGAGGTTCCGAACCAGTTCGCAGCGGACGCATATGACTGCATCTACGCGTATGCACAGGCACTTGAGGCTGCCGGCGCTACGCCCGATATGTCCAACGAAGAGCTGTGCGACGCGATGATCGAGCAGTTCACCTCCATGACCTTCAACGGCCTGACCGGTGAGAACATGACTTGGGATACCACCGGTGCGGTTTCCAAGAGCCCGAAGGGCATGGTCATCGAGAACGGCGCATACGTAGGTATGTAAAACCGTCCTGAGAGGGACGATATCCCTTTCGGAACATGTTAAAATGGTGTGCGCGGCGCGCACCCGAACAAAAAGACGCAAGTGAGAATCAAAGGAGGGCGCCGTACTGGATGACGGGCCCTCCTTTGTCCTTCTCCCATTTACCGGCATTATGGGGTGGGGCGACGGCTTGACCGACCCTGCCAAGCCACCGCCCCATCCCACAAACGGACAAGAGAAATGAAAAAGATTTGAGGTGTATGAAACCATGGGCTTTCTCAATCATCTGATCAGCGGCATCAGTCTGGGAAGTATTTATGCGATCATCGCGCTGGGATACACGATGGTCTACGGCATTGCAAAAATGCTGAACTTTGCTCACGGCGATGTCATCATGGTCGGCGGCTATATGTGCTTCTGCGCCACGACCTATCTGGGCTGGCCGCCGATTGCCGGCGTGCTGCTGGCGGTTGTGGTCTGCACGGTGCTCGGCGTGGTCATCGAGCGCTTGGCGTACAAGCCGCTGCGTATGGCGCCGTCGCTCGCCGTTCTGATCACGGCAATCGGCGTTTCCTACTTTTTGCAGAACGCGGCGCTGCTCATCTGGGGTTCGAGCACGAAGAGCTTTACCTCGGTGGTCGGCGGCGACCCGATCCAGCTGTTCGGCGGACAGCTGACCATCACCCGCGTGACCATCGTCACGATCGTGGCGTGCGTCATCATCATGGTGGCGCTGACGCTGTTCACCACCAAGAGCAAGATGGGCACTGCGATGCGCGCGGTGTCCGAGGATAAGGGCGCGGCGCAGCTGATGGGCATCAACGTCAACACGACCATTTCGCTGACCTTCGCCATCGGCTCGGGCCTTGCGGCGATCGCGGGCGTGCTGCTCTGCTCGGCCTATCCGACCCTGCTGCCGACGACCGGCTCGATGCCCGGCATCAAGGCGTTCACCGCGGCGGTATTCGGCGGCATCGGCTCGATCCCGGGTGCGCTGCTGGGCGGCATCCTGCTGGGCGTGATCGAGATTTTCGCCAAAGCGTACATCTCGACCCAGCTGTCGGACGCAATCGTATTTGCGGTGCTGATCATCGTGCTGCTGGTCAAGCCGGACGGCCTGCTCGGCAAGCATGTCAGTGAAAAGGTTTAAGGGGGCGGAACAAAATGAACAAACTGAAAAAATACGCCGCCTCCCGCAGCGGACGCGATACGCTGCTTTCCTTTGGCATTGTCATTGTCGCATTCGTTGTGGTGCAGGCGCTGGTGCTGACCGGCAGCATTTCCAGCTCGATGAAGGGCTTGCTTGTGCCGATCTGCGCGTATATCATCATGGCGGTGTCGCTTAACTTGACGGTCGGTATCCTGGGCGAGCTGTCGCTCGGCCACGCGGGCTTTATGTCGGTCGGCGCGTTTTCCGGTATCGTGGTCACCACGAGTCTGGCGGACACCATTCCGTCCGGCGTGGTCCGTCTGATCCTCGCGATCATCGTCGGCGCGATCTGCGCCGCGATCGCAGGCGTGATCGTCGGCGTGCCGGTGCTGCGCCTCAAGGGCGACTATCTGGCGATCGTCACGCTGGCCTTCGGCGAGATCATCAAGAATATCATCAATGTTCTGTACATCGGCAAGGATGCGTCCGGCCTGCACTTCAGCATCCTCGAGCAGAAGTTTACGCTCGATGAGACCGGCAGCATGATCATCAACGGGCCGATGGGCGTTTCGGGCGTGGAAAAGCTGTCCAGCTTTGTTTCGGGCTTCATCCTCATCCTGATCACGCTGTTCATCATCCTCAACCTGATCAACAGCCGTTCGGGCCGCGCGATCATGGCGGTGCGCGACAACAAGATTGCGGCCGACTCGATCGGCATTTCCACCACGCACTACAAGCTGATGGCTTTCGTCATCTCCGCGGCGTTCGCGGGCATGGCGGGTGCGCTGTACGCGATGAACTATTCGACCATTACGGCGGCCAAGTTCGACTTCAACACGTCCATCCTGATCCTGGTATTCGTGGTACTGGGTGGTCTGGGCAACATCTGGGGCTCGATCATCGCGGCGACCCTGCTGACCCTGCTGCCCGAGCTGCTGCGCGCGGTCAACAGCTACCGTATGCTGATCTACGCGATCCTGTTGATTGCGATGATGCTGTTCAACAATTCCCCGCTCAAGCAGCGCATTCTGGAAAAGCGCGGCATGAAGCAGATGGAAAAGGCGGAACGTTCCGGAAAGGAGGGCGCGTAACATGGCAATGCTCGAAGTTACCTCGCTGGGCATCTCGTTCGGCGGCCTGCGCGCCGTGGACGAGCTGTCCATGAAGATCGAAAAAGGCGGCCTGGTCGGACTGATCGGCCCGAACGGTGCGGGTAAGACTACCGTGTTTAATATGCTGACCGGCGTGTACCGCCCGACTGACGGAGGCATCCGTCTGGACGGGCAGAACCTGATCGGCAAAAAACCGCATGATATCTGTAAGCTGGGTGTGGCGCGTACGTTCCAGAATATCCGGCTGTTTTCCAACCTGACTGTGCTGGACAACGTCAAGACCGGCCTGCATAATGAAATTACCTATTCGCTGGCAGAAAGTCTGTTCCACCTCGGTTCCTACCATAAAAAGGAGCGCCAGATGAACGAAAAGGCAATGGAACTGCTGGGTGTGTTCGGGCTGGAAAATGTTGCGGGCTACCAGGCGGCGAACCTGCCGTACGGCAAGCAGCGTAAGCTGGAGATCGCCCGTGCGCTTGCAACCGATCCCAAGCTTCTGCTGCTCGATGAACCTGCGGCAGGCATGAACCCGAATGAGACCGGCGAACTGATGGAGACCATCGAGTTGGTGCGCAAGAAGTTTGGCGTGACTGTGCTGCTCATCGAACACGATATGAAGCTGGTATCCGGTATCTGTGAATACTTGTATGTGCTTAACTTCGGCCGCCTGCTGGCGGAGGGAACGCCGGCCGAGGTGCTCAAGAACCCAGAGGTCGTTACGGCCTACCTCGGCGAATAAGAAAGGAGGAAACACGATATGGCTATGCTGGAAGTCAAGGATATCAATGTTTACTATGGCCTGATCCATGCGCTGCGTGACGTTTCCTTCGAGGTAAACGAGGGGGAGGTCGTTGCACTGATCGGTGCGAACGGCGCGGGAAAAACCACGACCCTGCATACGATTACCGGCCTGCTGCCGAGCAAGGGCGGAACGGTAACCTTTGAGGGAAAGGACATTACCAAAAAGCCCGGGCATGAGATCGTTCGCTTGGGCATGAGCCATGTGCCGGAAGGCCGCCGTGTGTTTGCGGGCCTGACCGTTCGTGAAAACCTGCGCATGGGTGCATACACCCGCCCCAAGAGCGAGATCGATGCTTCGATGGCTGAGGTATACAAGCGTTTTCCCCGTCTGGAGGAGCGTAAAAACCAGGCGGCGGGCACGCTGTCCGGCGGTGAGCAGCAGATGCTTGCCATGGGCCGTGCGCTGATGGCTAAGCCGCGCATCCTGCTGCTGGACGAACCTTCTATGGGCCTGTCGCCGTTGTTTGTGGGCGAGGTGTTTAAGATCATTCAGGAGGTCTCGGCTGCGGGCACGACTGTACTGTTGGTCGAGCAGAACGCGAAAAAGGCGCTTTCCATTTCGGATCGAGCGTATGTGCTTGAGACGGGAAAGATCGTCAAGTCAGGCAAGGCATCCGACCTGCTGAATGATGACGCGATCAAAAAGGCTTATCTGGGCGAATAAGGGGGAAGGACGTATGAAGCCGTATATTATTACGATCGCCCGGCAGTATGGTTCGGGCGGCAAGACAGTAGGAAAAATGCTGGCGGAGAAGCTGCATATCCCGTATTACAACCGGGAGATTATCACGATGGCTTCAGAGGACAGCGGAATCAATGCGATGCTGTTTTCGGACGAGCGTCTGAAGCCCGACCTGCTGACACGCCTGAAAGCGCGGTACAGAGGACAATATCCGCTTCCAAATGACTCCTCCAAGGTATATCTGCGGGATGATGCGTTGTTTGATTATCAGGCGAAGATCATCCGAAAGCTGGCGGATCAGGGACCGTGTGTGCTGATTGGGCGGTGTGCGGATTTTATTCTGAAGGGGCGCCCGGATGTGGTACGCGTGTTTGTCCATGCGGATGCGGATTTTTGCCTGGAGCAGGCGATGCTTGTGGATTCATTGCCGGAGGAAGAGGTTGTTCGCAAGATCGCGGAGATCGACGATTACCGTGCGAAGTATTATAAGCATCATACCGGCAGCGACTGGTACGATGCACGGAACTACGACCTGTCTCTCAACAGCGGTGTGCTGGGCTTTGACGGTGTGGTTGAGGAGATTGTACAATATATGGAAGTCCGATCCAGGTTCCAGAAATAATGGAAGCCGTCCGCCTGCATTACATGGCAGGCGGACGGCTTAATCAGTTGCGGAGAAATTCGATAAAATGGAAAGAAAAATTAAGAAAAGACTTGACGGGATGGATAATATCAGGTATAATATTTTTCGTCCTCTGCGAGAGCAGATCAGCGAATATGGAGAGTTGGCTGAGTGGTCGAAGGCGCACGACTGGAAATCGTGTAGGCGTGATGAGCGTCTCCAGGGTTCAAATCCCTGACTCTCCGCCATAAAGTACCGAAATCTTGTGGTTTCGGTACTTTTTGTTTGTTTAGAACTGGATGAAAGTTGAGTAAAATATTTACAGATGTTGCGGCATTTTTGAGCGATTGGCCCAAAAGTGGCCCGACTTCTTCAAAAAAATTTCCCCGGCGTCCTGTGGATAGGCAGATGCGCCGGGGGAGTTTTATTTTTCGGCTGTCTTTTTTTCTTTGCAGGGGAGGGGCGGAAAGATGCCGTCGATCACTGTTTTGGACGCAGCGGCAGCTGTATCAAAGTCCTCGTGCAGATAGCGCTGCGTGGTTTCGATCTTGGTATGGCCCAAAACGTTTTTCACCGTGTTCAGATCCGCGCCGCCCTTGATCATCATCATGGCTGCAGAATGCCGCAGGTCATGTATGCGCACACGATCATATCCGTATTTCTGGCGGAACGCGTACCAGCGCCGGGTGATGGCATTGGGCGAGGGAAGCTTACCGTCCAGTTCGCACACATACTGCACGATCCTGTCACGGGGGAAGGCGCTGCGCACCATCTGCAAAACGTCTTTGAGATACGGGACAAGGTAGACCACGCGATGGCTGCTGCTCGTTTTGAGCGCCGGCGCCCAGACCGGCTTGCCGTTTTCACCATAGGTATACTGCCCTGCGATCGTAATGGTATCGTTCGTGAAATCGATATCTGCCCAGCGCAGCCCCAGCGCTTCGCCGCGGCGCAGACCATAGATAACGCAGAGCAGGATCACCAGATACAACTGCCCGTCATAGTCCGGCAGCGCCTCGAGGATCATCCGCGCGTCATCGGATTTGATCACCGCGGCATGGAACGGCTCCGTGTCCTGAGGCAACACCGCCTTGTTGCAGGGGTTGTCCTGCATCAGTTTGCTGTCGATGGCGTAATTGCAGGCTGCCTTAAGCACGCGGTGCGCGTATGCGATCGTGCCGCGCCGCAGCAGTTTCCCCTTTTTGGTGCTCAGTCTGGACAGATTCGCATAAGCAGTTTCGACGAGAATGCGATTGAGCTTGCTGATCGGGACGGCGCCCAGCTCGCGGTTGAGCAGGGATGCACACTCCTGATATCCCCGGATGGTGTTGGGCGCACGGCCGCGCATCCGGCAGGCTTCAATGTACGCCTCGAGCAGCTGCTGCACGGTCATCGTGTCCGCATCGGCTGGGCGGCCGGCATGCTTCTCGATATACTGCCGTTCCCACTCCTGTGCGCCTTTCTTGGTGGCGAAGCCGGTCTTCATCTTACGCTTGCGGTTGCCGGCCTCGTCATACCAGCTGGCTCGGGCAGCCCATCCCGATTTTTCTTTTGTTACCATAGTAATTCACCTTTCTTACCGTAAAAAAGTGTGGTAAAATAGGGGTACTGATGGAACGAGTCAAGTTTATCAGTACCCCATGTCCCGCTCTGGTGCGCCAACACCGGGGCGGGAATTTTTATATTGTCCGGTTTAATGGACTGTGTTTGTGCTTATCAAATTCTTGACATTGAAGATATGCAATTACTTGATATACTTAAAACGCAAACAAATGTTCCCATTACTGTCTATTTTCGGATTTCTCATCAGTTTCTTGATGTGATTTATCATACATGCTCACATTGTCTTCAGCACTTATTATATCGTCTATTTCGTTTTCAACACTCCGATACAAGCGGTCTTCGATTTCTTCTTGAAGCGACCGATTGTTTTGCCTAGCTAACAGAACTAAAGTTCCATAAGTCCAAGTGTCAATAAAAATATTTTTAAGCTCTGCTTTGAAATCCGGCTTGCACCGCTTGTATTTGTCGATTAAGCGCGTTGGGTTGGAATGATTTGGCTCAATGTTCGACTTCGAAAGAATGTGATTGTCAACTAATCTTATCAATTCATCAACATCAATATCGATTGCCTTTGCAATACTGCGATAGGTGTCGATAGAAGGGGAAGGCGCTGATCCTCTCGGCGTACGATTTCTTTCCAATATTGAAATGTAAGCTTTGCTTAATCTAGATAATTCGGCGAATTTATCCATAGATAGTCCGTGTGTTTTTCTATAGTTAGAAATTACTTCTCCTAATGTCATTGTAATTGTTCTCCCTTGTGAGAAACCTAAAGCAACAGAACATATTTCTATTTGGTAGCGGGCGATTCCTCAGATCTTGATAAATGAAATGGAAATGCGTTTATCCAATGCGTGAGGCTGTCCAATTCCTTTTGAAGTTCTGCCTTAAAATACTGCTCCTTGAGTTGTTCGGTGGTCATAGGTTCATTGCGAGAGGCATTAAACTCTTCGACCGATTCAAGATATTCGTCAACGGAAAGGCTGGCGTATACCGCGCGCTCTATGAGTTGCTTGTAGCGTAGGAGCAGTTCCGCAAAGTGCATGCGGTATACTTCTGTATCATGCGGCTTTGCAAGTTTATCTTCGCTCCAAATTAATATCCCTCTCAAGTATGTGGCAATCAAATGATCATAATGAGATATATCCTCGTTTTCAGTCCACCCCATAAGATAGGCGGGAGAAACCCCAAGACAATATGCAATCATTTCAATTCTATCAGATGGAATGTTGGTAATAATACCATTTTCGTATTTATATATATTTTGTTTAGAGGTTTTTGCTGCTTGAGCCAGTTCGGTTTGCGACATGCCTATAGATTCTCTACGCTTCTTTATGCGATCGCCTACTGTCATCGCCAACACCTCCTTTGAAAGTAACTTAATTATAACACAAAAATGTTATAAGTCAACCATAAAATATCTTGACAAGTTACAACAATTGCGCTATACTTATGGTAACTTAAAAAGATACGGAGGTGATTAAATGATAAGAACAAATGAATTGCGTGGAATTATTGCAAAAAACAATCTTTCGCAAGCAAAAGTAGCGGAGGAGATTGGGATTACTGCGAAAACATTCTATGAAAAGATGTCTAAAGGCGTTTTTGGTAGTGATGAAATCGAAAAAATGATAATCCTTTTGAAGATCGAAGATCCCATGTCCGTTTTTTTTGCAATAGAGTAACTTAATAAGATACGAAAGGACAACCATATGAACGACATCATCAACATCGGCGGCGTTGACTGCTACGAGAAGGACGGCACGGCCTATCTGAAATTGGAAACCGTGGCGCGTGGGCTGGGGTTCACGCAACAGAAAAATGGCACAGAATATGTGAAATGGGAACGCGTGTCTGGATATTTGGATGAATTGGGATTTTCCCCACAAGTGGGGAAAGACGGCTTCATCCCCGAAAACATCTTTTACCGTCTCGCTATGAAGGCCAAGAACGAAGCCGCGGAAAAGTTCCAAGCCAAGATTGCAGATGAGGTAATTCCAAGCATTCGCAAGCACGGAGCTTACATAACGTCCGAAACTGTAGACCGAATGATCGAGTCCCCGGAGTTCGGCATTAAATTGCTGACGGCCCTCAAGGAGGAGCAGGCCAAGCGGAGGGAGCTCGAACAGCAGGCGGCCGAAGATGCCCCGAAGGTTCTGTTTGCGGACAGTGTTTCAGCTTCCAACACGTCTATTCTGGTTTTCGATTTGGCAAAGTTGTTACGGCAGAACGGAGTGGATATCGGCGGCAATCGTTTGTTTGCATGGATGCGAGAAAACGGGTACTTGGTGCGGAGAAAAGGCGCTGACTATAACATGCCGACACAGAAAAGCATGGAAATGGGTCTTTTTGAAGTAAAAGAAACCGTCATTACTCATTCGGATGGGCACGTCACCACGAATAAAACGCCAAAGGTAACCGGCAAAGGACAGGTATATTTCATCAATAAATTTCTGGCATCGGGAGGAAGAGAAGGGAGGTGAGAAAGATGTCGCGTGCAAACACTCGAGAAATTGAGGTATGTACATTGCATATGCTGGCTGATGACATCGAAACAGCAATCAGCCTGATGACAAAGCAAAACGGCCAGGGCGGTTGCAACACCCAAGCCGTTCGCAAGCTGCTGGACGTATGTGATTATTTGAGGGGTCAGTCGTCATCCGGTTCGTCGATAAGCAAAAACTCCTCAGCTGCCTTAGGGAGTTCATAGCAGTATCCATTTTTAGGAATGGCGAAAGCAAACACTTGACTATCTGGTGTTATGTAGTCTTGCAAAGCGTAAAGCACAAGGTACTTTTCTGGCGATACATAATACTCGATAGCTTTGGTCTTAGGTGTGCAGAAAAGCCAAAGATTATCACTGAGTTTATGGTAGCGCGTAGAAAAATCTGCGATTATGCCTTCTAAATCGGCAGCCGTACAACGAAGGGTCGAAATGTCACAGCAAAGCATGTAATACATGGTAATCCACCTCCTTTCTGCTTTCATTTTAACAGATGGGGTAGGGAAGAACAAGGCATGCAAAATCGAGAAGGAGCGAGGAGGTGAAACAACAGTGACAGAGCTAAGCAAAAAGCTCATCCGGCTGGCAGCGGACGAGCTTCGGGACGAAAAGAAAGGCGCACTCACGATACACGGCGTCATCATGGCGCTTAACGAGGCCGCCAGAGACCTCGAACATGTTTCGCTCCGAGTTCACATTGATGATATCAACCTGTGATATTGGAGTCGTACCTGATTTTATCCTGAATAACGGCATCGAACTTATCCAGCAATTCGATGTATCGATCGTAAACTTCATACTCGTTCAAGTGAGCAATATCCAATGACTGAAGTTTACAGACAGCGAGATCGTGAGCAAGCTGCTCTGGAGAAACGTCGAAACCGCTGCTATGAATATCATGCTTTCGCATTTTAGCACCTCCTTCCCGCCCCTATTTTAACAGATGAGGCGGAGAAGGGCAAGGCAGACAACAGAGAGGAGAACTCAAATGAAACTGAACATCAAAGGTACGCCAGAGGAACTGGCCGCGTTCGTGACAAGCCTGTCGAGCCACAAACCCATGGACTCGCTCATGAATAAGCTCGCCGACGAGATTATCCGGCGCGTAGAAGAGATGGAAGGGAACTGCCAGAGCGCCGCGGATCGTCCGACAATCAACGACCCGCAGGCCTATCTGGACGAGAAGCGGGCGCAAGACGGCCGGCAGTCTGAGTGAAAGAAGGGGATTGCTGTGAAAAGCCGCCTGATTCAAGAAACAGTTCCCTACGAGGGCGCAATGGAGATGCTCGAGTGCGGCCGGTCCATGATCTATCAGTTATGCAAATCGGGCGAGCTGGCATCGATCATCCACGCCGGAAAACGGCGCATCTACATCGACAGTATCGAGGCCTATTCAAATCGCATTCGAGACAGGGCCATGAAAGGGGTAAAGTCATGAAAACCAAACTGTTCGCCGCTTGGCTCGCAATCCCGTTTGCAGCGTCCATCGCCTCAGACAGCGGCGCTCCGTTTAATGTGATCGCATGGATACTGCTGGTGTGGATCGTGTCCGCGTTGGTGTGGCTGGAGCTGTACCGGCGGCACGAGGAAGAAAAACGCCAAAGGAGGCTGGACGCATGCCGCAGGCAGTCGCGCAAAGCCGGGTAATCTGGCGCCACCCGCGCGGCCGGTTCGATGTGATCGAGACCCGTGGGACAAGCCCGTTAGGACCGCCGTATGCGATCCGCGAAACAGTATTTACGCCGGAGCGGGATAAGCGCGGGCAGATCAATGAGCCGGTCAACAACAAGATATTTAATTCCGGAACCAACAAACCGTCCAAGCCAGCCAAAGCACACCGCGAGTACAGGCCGATCCGCGAGAAGGAGGGCGTGATGATCATGGACATGTACGGCGCGGGCTGGACGATCACCAAAATCGCGCAGGTGCTGCACCGAGATAGGACGAAGATCAGTGAGTACATTACCGAACAACAATGAAAAAGCCGCCCCCGGAATGGCAGTTCCGAGAACGGCAAGCAACTTTAGACACCTATATAATACCCGCAAGGAGGCGGGAAGTCAATGATGAAAATTGAAACTTTAACTGAAAAAATCACGAACGGCAAGTTTTCTGCAATTGTGGATTACGGCAGCGACACGGTGAGCGTAGATGTTGGAGACGGCGGCGAACCGTTTGCCATTTCATTCTGCGCGGTAGACGGCCTAGCCGATTTTCTCGGCATTGTGAAAGAGAGGGTCGGCTGATGAATATCGAGATCAGGAGCATGGATATCTCGAATTTCAAGGGCATTCACAGCCTGCACCTTGATTTTCACAGCGGGGTGAATACGCTGTATGGCGACAATGCCACAGGCAAGACCACAGTCTATGACGCGCTGACCTGGCTGCTGTTCGGTAAAGACAGCCACGGCAACAGCACCTTCTCGATCAAGCCCACCGGCGCAGCGTCTGGCGTCATGCCCGAGGTCACCGCAGTGCTTTCGGTAAACGGTGAGACGCTTACCCTTCGAAAAACGCTGCGCGAACGGTGGGAAAAGCACCGCGGCAGCGCAGAATCACGCTTTGCAGGCAACACCACGGACTATTTTGTGGACGATGTGCCGCGCAAGGAGGGCGAGTACAAGCGCATCATTGCAGGCTACATAGACGAAGCACAGTTTAAGCTGCTCACCAGCGTCTACGCCTTTGCCCGTGACATGCACTGGAAAGACCGCCGCGCGCTGCTGTCCGAGATCTGTGGACTGCCGGATGATGCAAGCCTGCTCAGCGGCGCACCTCAGTTTTCGGAGCTGGCCGAAGCCGTCGGCCGCCGGACGGTGGACGATTACAAGGCGGCACTGATGGCGCAGCGTAAGGGCGCGAATGCATCGCTCAACACTTTGCCTGTCCGCATTGATGAGTGCGAACGCATGGTGCGGGAACTGGCCGGGTTGCCGTTTGAACAGGCACGCCGGACCGCCGAGGCACTGCAGAACGACCGCGCGCGGGTGCAGACCGATCTTGCCAAACTGGACGGCGATTCGCTGATCGTCCAGGCTGAGAACGAGCGCGACGCGCTGAACAACCAGCTGCGCGAGCTGGAAAACGAGAACCACGCCCATCGGGACAGCCAGTATGTGCCGGTGGAGGACGAGACGGCCAACCTGATGCACGCAGACGAGCAGGCACAGGAGGCGCTGGGGCAGGCCAAGCGCATACAGTCTGACCTACAACAGCGCATTACAGGCGGAAACGCCCGCCTGGATGATTACCGCGCCCGCTGGCGCGCGATCGACAAGGAACAGTTTACCGGCGGCACCTGCCCGACCTGCGGCCAGACTCTCCCGGCAGCAGAACTGGAGGCGGCAAAGAAACGGTTTGAGACCAGTAAGCAGGACCGCAAGAACGGCCTGCTCGAGGACAGCAAGCTGCTCAAGGCGGACATCGCATCCATGCAGACACGACTGCAGGAGGTAGAGACGTCCTTGCCCGGCCTGCAGGCGGCTGCAGATCAAGCTGCGCATGCTCTTGCTGATTACACCCCACCTGCGGCACCGGTGATCGAGGATTTGCCGGACTATGCGCGCCGCAAGGAAGCGATCACCCGTTCCATTGACGACTGCAACCGCCGGATTGAGCGCCTGCGCACGGACAAGCAGGCCGAGCGCGACCGGCTGGAAGGCGAGTACAAGACGATCACCTCTCGAATCCTCGAGAACGACGCCATGCTCGCCAAAGAGCAGACACTTGCAGATACCCGCCGCCGCGTGACCGAACTGCAGGACGAGCAGCGCCGCGCTGCCGCCGAGGTGGAGGAAATGGACCGCATGATTGAGCTGTGCGAGGAGTTCGCACGGTTCCGCGTGCAGTCTGTCGAGCAGTCGGTCAACAGCAAGTTCAGGCTGGCGCGTTTCCGCCTGTTTACGGAGCAGATTAACGGCGGGCTGGCGGACTGCTGTGATGTGGTGGTGGACGGCGTCCCGTATGCAGACCTGAACAGCGCCATGCAGATCAACGTCGGACTGGACATCATCGAGACGCTATCCCAGCACTATGACCGACGCGTGCCGCTGTTTATTGACAACGCCGAGAGCGTGACCAAACTGCAGGAGATCAGCGCGCAGGTCGTGCGGCTGGCGGTTTCCGCAGAGGATAAGGAGTTGAGACTGGAATGAGCCTGAAAGCCAAGCGCAAGCCTGCCAACAATATCCCGCCGTTGGATGGCGGCACCTATATGAGCGTCTGCGTGGGTGTAATTGATCTGGGCGAACAGTACCGGCAGTTTGACAAGCAGAAGCAGGGCAAGTATGCCGAGGAGTGCATGTTCATCTTCGAGATCCCCAGCGAGCGTGTGCAGGTAGACGGGGAGGACAAGCCCCGCTGGCTGTCCTCCAAGCGGTACACGGTTTCTCTGCATGAGCGCAGCGCGCTGTACCAGATGCTGACCTCGTGGCGCGGCAAGGCGCTCAGCGACGCAGAACTGGATCCGGAAGGTGATGGATTCGATTTGATGCAGATGGCAGGGCAGGGCGCCATGCTGAGCGTATCCGTGGCGGAGAAGGATGACGGCAGCCGGCACAACAAGATCGAGGCGGTGACCGGCTTCCCAAAGGGCATACCTGTCCCCGAAACCGAAAGCGAGATCCTCGTGTTCGACGCGGACGACCCGGATATGGAGGTGTTCGGCAAGCTGCCGGAGTGGATTCAGGATGTCATCCGCAAGTCCACACAGTTTGCGGACAATGCGCCTGATGAAAAGGTGGATATCCCGCCGGATCAGGAAGCGCAGACGGCGGAACCCGCAGGAGAGGAGTGCCCGATTTGACATTTGCATCGCTGGCAAGCAGCTCCAAGGGGAATGCCTATGTGGTGAGCGATGGGGACACGACGCTGCTGCTCGAATGCGGGCTGACCTTCAAGGAGTTGCAGAAGCGGCTCGGTTATCACGTGGCGGACATAACTGCCTGCCTCGTGAGCCACGAGCATCAGGATCATGCAAAGGCAGCGTCGCAGATGTTAAAGCATGGCGTCCCGATGTACATGAGCTATGGGACGGCCGCATCGCACAAGGACCCGATGGACGGCGCGTGCATCATCAAGGCCGGGGAAACGCTGCGGTTCGGCGCACTGACGGTAGTTCCGTTCCGGACATTCCACAATACAGAGGAGCCGCTCGGATTCCTGATCGAGGACAGTCGGACAAAGGAACGGCTGCTGTTTGCGGTGGATACGGCAAATTTGAATGTAATCGCCGATCGCCTGACCTATATTGCGGTAGAGTGCAATTACGAAGAAGCCCTTCTGGAGATGAGTGACAGAACGACCGGCTTCCTGAAGGAACGCATCCGGCACAGCCACTTTGAGATAGACCGTGTGATCCGCTGGCTGCACAAGCAGGACCTGAGCGGCGTGCTGGCCATCTATCTGCTGCACCTGTCCGCAGCGCACAGCCGGGCGGCCGCATGGGAGGCGCGCTTTCGGCGGGAGTTCCCGGGCATCAATATTGTGATTTGTAAGGAGTGAACAACGTGAGCGATATCAACATGACCGGTGAGGTCAAGGAGATCAACCTGCTCGACATGATGGGCGGCGCGGTCGGTGAGCGCGTCAGCTATGAGCTGAGCAAGATCATGCGCAACTGCAAAGACCTGAACACCGAGCCGAAAAAGGCACGCACGCTGACCATTGAGTTTTCCATCACACCGACAGAGACACGCGACAGCGCGGCGATCCGCGTATCGGTGAAGAGTAAGCTCGTACCGGTACGGGCGTTGGATAGCACGCTGCTGATCGGAGGTACGTCGGATGATCCGGTCGTGATGGAGTACACGCCGCAGGTACCGGGCCAGCGCAATTTCTCCGGCGGCGAGCAGGAAGAACCCAAGCTGATCAAACTGGCAGACGCCAAGCAGGCATAAGGAGGAGAAAAACATGATCAAGGAAGCATTGCAGTATATTGTGGATCTCGGCAAGGTTGCCGTATCAGAGATCAACGGCAGCCAATATTCGACCGGACAGCTTTTCCGAATCCCGGAGGAGCTTACCGCGGCGCCGCTTTCGGTACATACCCTCTCGGCAATCATCGACTACATCACGAGCGGTGCGGATGAGTGCGCGGAGAGCGATGACAGCATGGACCGCCGGTTTGTGATCCATGTGGCGGATTATGACCGCGTGTACCTGTACCGCGAACTGAACAACGACAAGGCGCGCGAGTGCCTGATCGAAGCGGAGCTGTCCGTGCCGTCGTTCCCGTTCGGCCGCTGGATGGACATGGAGACATTCACCATCAATCTGCAGACGTGTTTCACACCGGATGGCGACCGGGACAAGCTGGTCCAGCTTGCGGGCACTGTGCGGGCGGATCAGGGCGTTACGGTAGCAGACGACGGCATGACCCAGCAGGTGACCGCTCGCAGCGGTATTTCCTTAGTCCAGCAGGTGCCTGTGCCGAATCCGGTGGAGCTGGTGCCGTTCCGTACCTTTACGGAAATCGAGCAGCCTGCAAGCCCGTTTGTGTTCCGCATGCGGCGGGACGGCGATACGATCATGGCGGCGCTGTTCGCTGCGGATGCGGATATGTGGAAGCGTGAGGCCATTCTGAACATCCGCGACTATTTTGGCAGTGAACTGCCCGAGGAAATCCTGGGCGACGTAATCATTCTGGCGTAAGTCAATCCGGCGCGGGGCGGCACAGACCGCCCCAGCCTTGCCCGGCTGGAGGTGATGCGGTGGGCAGGCAGCCTAAACAGGGGCTTGACTATTTCCCTTTTGATGTAGGGCTCCTCAGCGATCCAAAGCTGCGGAGGCCGCGCCAGAAATACGGATACCTGGCGCAAGTGATATACATTGCCCTCCTGTGCATCCTGTACCGGGATAAGGGATACTACATCCCATACGGCGGGGAACAGCGGGAGGACGTGATCTGGCAGGTCGGGGACATGCTCAATGGGCGGTATTCGACCTCAGCCGAAACAATAGCGAATGTGATAGACGAGCTGGCGGCGTGCGGACTATTCAGCGGCGACCTGTTCAGGCGTGACATCATCACATCGACCAGAGCGCAGAAAGCATACTACACCGCGACGGTAGACCGGAAGTATGTGGACGTCAACTTCGACATCTGGCTTTTGTCCGAAGCGGACATGAAAAAGCTCAGTTCGAAGTCTGTTATTCTGCAATCTTTTATTTCTCGCCCGATAAATACGGAAAATCGCCCGATAAATGGAGATGATCGGACGAAAAGTACACAAAGCAGAGAACAGAAAAGCAGAGAAAAGCAGAGTACAGAAAAGTACAGTATAGCAGAGAACAGCAGAGAACGCGCTGAGGCGCTGGCTGCTGATCTGGAGCGGCTGATCGGAACAGAGATTGATGATAATTTCCGGCTGGACATTGCCCGGCTGATGCAGGCCGGCATGCAGGAAGCGGTCGTTATGGAGGCTGCCCGCCAGACCGGCAATAAGCATCCGCGCAAGCCTGCCGCCTATCTGCGGACCATCCTGCAGGGCTATGAGCGGGACGGCGTGCTGACAGCGGCCGATCTGGAGGCCACACAGGGCAAGGCGCCGCCGCGCCGACAGCCGCCGGACGATGGTTATCTGCATCCGGGCAGTGCGGCGTACGATGAGGAGTGGGCGCGCCGGGTACGAGAGCACCAGAAAGAGCGTCGGGCGCGTCGGCTGGCGGCAGAGCAGGGGATGAATCAGGAGGAGGACAACGCATGAAATGGATATACATCTGCTCCCCATTGCGCGGGGACTATGAAGCAAACACGGCCGCAGCAATCCGGTACTGCCGTGAGGTGGCGCTGCAAGGAGACTTCCCGATCGCGCCACATATTTACTGCCCGCGGTTTCTGGACGATACCAAGCCGGAGGAACGGGCGCGCGGCATGGCGATCGGCGCAGAGCTGCTGGAACTGTGCAGTGAGGTGCGTGTCTACGGCGACTACATCAGCGAGTGTATGCAGGCCGAGATCCGACAGGCGGAGGCGCTGGACATCCCGGTACGGTATGTGCGGGGTGACCGCGTATGACCTACATGGACTTTCTGCGCAGCAAGATCGTGACCGCTCCGGAAACCGGCTTTACTGTTTCGGACAGTGACATAAATCCGGCGCTCAAGCCGCACCAGCGGGACGCGGTGAAATGGGCGGTAGCTGGCGGACGGCGCGGCCTGTTTGAGCGGTTCGGTCTCGGCAAGACCGTGCAGGAGCTGGAATACTGCCGCATTGTCACCGAGCATGAAGGCGGCAAAGCGCTGATCGTGCTGCCGCTGGGCGTCCGGCAGGAGTTCACGCACGACGCGGTGCAGTTGCTGGGCATGGAGCCGCCGCGCTATGTACGCACCATGCAGGAGGCACAGGGCGCGACCGAAACCATCCTGCTGACCAACTATGAGCGTGTGCGGGACGGCGACATCGACCCGGCCGGGTTTACCGCCTGCTGTCTGGACGAGGCGAGCGTGCTGCGCAGCTTCGGCAGCAAGACCTACCAGACGTTTCTGGACAAGTTCCGGGGCGTGCGCTTCAAGCTCGTGGCGACCGCAACGCCCAGCCCGAACCGGTACAAGGAGCTGATCCATTATGCCGGGTTCCTTGAGGTCATGGACACCGGACAGGCGCTGACCCGGTTCTTCCAGCGGGACAGCTCCAAGGCGGGCAACCTAACACTGTACCCGCACAAGGAGGAGGAATTCTGGCTGTGGGTATCGACGTGGGGCTTGTTCCTGTCCAAACCGTCCGACCTCGGCTATGACGATACCGGCTATGCACTGCCGCCGCTCGACGTGCGGACGCACATCTTGCAGGATCACTACGGCGACGAGATCGAGCGCGACGGACAGGTCAAGCTGATGCGCGATGCGGCGGTCAGCCTGTCCGAGGCGGCCCGGGAAAAGCGGGACAGCATTGCTGCCCGTGTAGCCAAGGCAAAAGAGATCGTGGACAGCGACCCGGATGCGCACTTCATCCTGTGGCACGACCTTGAGGCGGAGCGCCATGCGATCAAGACGGCCATGCCGGAGGTGGTAGACATCTACGGCAACATGGACTACGACGAGCGCGAAAAGCGAGTGATCGCGTTCTCAGAGGGCAGGACGCGGCTGTTTGCGACAAAGAAGGAGCTGTCTGGTTCGGGCTGCAACTTCCAGCGGCATTGCCACCGGGCGATATTTGTCGGCATCGACTACGAATTTAACGATTTTATACAGGCCATCCACCGCATTTACCGTTTTTTGCAGACCGAGCAGGTGATTATCGACATCATCTGCACTGAGAGCGAGCAGGAGATCCTGCGCGTGCTCATGGAGAAGTGGCAGCGGTACGACGAGCTGGAGCGCAAGATGGGCGAGATCATCCGCAAATACGGCCTGCACCAGAACGCCGCAGCGGCGATGGCCAGAAGCATAGGAGTTGATCGGGTGGAAGTCAGGGGAGAGCGGTTTACTGCGGTCAATAATGACTGCGTGGAGGAGACGGCGCGGATGGAGACGGACAGCATTGACCTGATCCACACGTCCATCCCGTTTTCCAATCACTATGAATACACGCCCAGCTATAACGATTTCGGACATAACGAGGACACCAGACGTTTTTTCGAGCAGATGGACTATCTGACGCCCAACCTGCTGCGCATCCTTAAGCCCGGCCGGGTGTTTGCGTGCCATGTCAAAGACCGCGTGCTGTTCGGCAACGCGACCGGCATGGGCATGCCGACTATGGAGCCGTTCCATGCAATGTGCATCCGGCATTACATAAAGCATGGGTTTGCATACTTCGGCATGATTACGGTCGTGACCGATGTGGTGCGCGAGAACAACCAGACCTACCGCCTCGGATGGAGCGAGCAGTGCAAGGACGGCACCAAAATGGGCGTTGGCTGCCCGGAGTATATCCTGCTGTTCCGCAAGCTGCCGACCGACCACAGCAAGGCGTATGCGGATGAGCCGGTCATCAAGACCAAGGAGGAATACACGCGGGCGCAGTGGCAGATCGACGCGCACGGCTACTGGCGCAGCTCGGGCGACCGTTTGCCGACCAAGGCGGAGCTGCAGGCCGCGCCGGTGAAGAAGCTGCAGGCACTGTACCGCAAATACAGCCGCGGCACAGTGTATTCGTATGAGGAGCATGTAAAGCTGGCCAAAGAGCTGGACAAGGACGGCCGTCTGCCGGCCACCTTCATGGTGGTGGCGCCGGGCTCGTGGAACATGGACGTGTGGGATGACATCAACCGCATGCGCACGCTTAACACGACCCAGAGCCGCCGGCGGGAGCAGCTGCATGTCTGCCCGCTCCAGCTGGACATTGTAGACCGGATCATCAACCGGTACAGCAATCCGGGGGATCTGGTGTTCGACCCGTTCGGCGGGCTGGGCACAGTGCCGCTGGAGGCAATGAAGGCCGGGCGGCGCGGGTACATGTGCGAGCTGAACCCGGACTATTTCCGTGATGCAGTGGGATACCTGAAGGCAGAAGAGGAAAAACAGGAAGCGCCCACACTGTTTGATCTGCTGGGGGAGGGATGAAAATGCGAACGGCGGATAGACGGGAAAAGGCTCAGCTTGACCTGTTCGACGAAATCATCGTCGATAACTTCGCCGGTGGCGGCGGCGCGTCCACGGGAATAGAGCTTGCCGCGGGCCGCCCGGTGACGATCGCTATCAACCACGACCCGGATGCGATCCTGATGCACAGAACAAACCATCCATACACGGCGCATTATCAGGCAAGCGTATGGGATATTGACCCGTGGGAGGTGTGCCGGGGACGGCCGGTAGGGCTGGCGTGGTTCTCGCCGGACTGCAAGCATTTTTCCAAGGCAAAGGGCGGAAAACCGGTGGACAAGAATATTCGCGGACTTGCTTGGATCGTCCTGCGCTGGGCGGGAACTGTAGCGCCGCGCGTGATCATGCTGGAGAATGTCGAGGAGTTTCAGACATGGGGACCGGTGCGCCGCGGCCGCCCAATCAAGTCCAAGGCGGGGCAGGCATTCCGCCGCTTTACCGAGCAGCTGAAAGCGCTGGGGTATGTCGTGGAATGGCGGGAACTGGTGGCGGCCGATTATGGTGCGCCAACCACCCGCAAGCGGTTTTTCCTGATCGCCAGGCGGGACGGCCGCCCTATTGTATGGCCGGAGCCGACCCACGCGCCGGCGGACAGCCCGGAGGTGAAAGCCGGGAAAAAACTGCCCTGGCGGAGCGCGGCGGAGATCATTGACTGGAGCCTGCCGTGTCCATCCATATTTGACACGCGGAAGGAGATCAGGGAGAAATACGGCCTGAGCGCCCAGCGCCCGCTGCGTCCGAATACCATGCGGCGGATCATACGAGGCGTGGACAAGTTTTCAATCAAGGCCCCGGAGCCGTTTCTTGTGGTGGTAAATCACGCGGGCGGGTTCCGTGGACAGAATGTACATGAGCCGCTCCAAACCATTACGGCAAAGCATGGGTATGGTGTGGCCGCCCCTGTCATGATCCAATACCATACTGAACAAAGCGAGAAGATGCGCGGGCAGGGCGTAACCAAGCCAATCATGACCATTGACGCATCCAACCGCTATGGGCTGGCGGCGGCCAGTCTGGTCAAATACTACGGAAATGATCAGCACGGGCAGAAAATCAGCGCTCCGCTTCATACAGTGACTGCAAAAGATCGTGAAGGCGTCACTCTGGCCAGCCTGTCCAAGTATTACGGCGGGGTGGTTGGCGCTAAGGCTTCGGACCCGCTGCCCACGGTGACAGCGGTAGACCACAATGCGCTTCAGACATGCCACATGGTCAAAATGAAGGGAACCAATCTGGGCGGTCCCATGTCGGAGCCGGTGCAGACCATCACCGCCGGCGGCGGCCACTTCGGCGTCGTCATCACCGTGGTGGACAAGGCGGAGCGGGACGCGGATCTGAAACACTGGCCGGAGATCCGGGACCTGCTGAATACCTACTGTGGGTATCGTCTGGGACCGGAGGATGTGATCCTGTTCCGGATCGACGGAGTATCATACTTCATGGCGGACATCGGTCTGCGCATGCTGACGCCGCGCGAACTGTACAGCGCGAATGGATTCCCGCCGGATTACATCATCGACCGGGATTATAAAGGCAATTCGTACGGGAAATCCAAGCAGGTCGCCCGATGCGGCAATGCCGTCCCGCCGCCGTTTGCCGCGGCGCTGGTACGGGCAAACCTGCCGGAGTGGTGCGGAGCAGAGATTCGCACGATGGAGGAGCTTGAAAAGGTGGTGGCGGTGTGAAAATTGGCCTGATCGACGTGGACGGCCACAGCGGTTTCCCCAATCTGGCGCTCATGCGACTGTCCGCTTATCATAAAGCACGCGGGGATGAGGTGGAGTGGTGTACGCCGCTGCTCCATTATGACCGGGTGTACATGTCCAAGGTTTTCACTTTTTCGCCGGATGTTGATATTGCGGTACAGGCTGATGAGGTTGTCAGGGGCGGCACAGGGTACAAAGACTATGGAAGCCTGCCGCCTGAGGTGGAGACGACGCCGCCCGACTACAGCATTTATCCGCACTATCCGCACGCAATCGGCTTCCTGACGCGCGGCTGTATCCGGAATTGTCCGTGGTGCATTGTGCCGCGGAAGGAGGGCGCAATTCGCCCGGCAGCTACATGGCAGGAAATCAAGCGGCAAGACAGCAGGAATATCGTGTTCCTCGACAATAATGTCTTGGCACACGAGTATGGGCTGCAGCAGATAGAGGAACTGGGGCGCGAGCAGATCTGGGTGGATTTCAATCAGGGGCTGGATGCACGGCTGATCACATCGGAGGTTGCCCGGCTGCTGTCAGGACTGCACTGGATGCGCTTTGTCCGGCTGTCCTGCGATACTGAGCAAATGATCCCGGTCATAGAGCAGGCGGTTGCGTACATGCGTGAGGCAGGTATTGCGCCGAGCCGGTTCTGGGCATACATGCTGGTGCAGGACGTGGAGGAGGCCCACCACCGTGCACTGGCTCTGGATGCAATGGGCGTTATGCCGTTCGCGCAGCCGTACAGGGACTATGACGGCGGGGAGCCGACCGCGGAACAGAAGAAGTTTGCGAGGTGGGTAAATGCCCGCCAGGCATTCAGGGTGTGCAGATGGGAGGAGTTCAAGGGATGAAAAGCGTCATCGAGCGTATGCAGGAGGTGGCCTAGCGTGAAGCGGGAAGAATTACGACAATGGTTTGTTGAGTGGCTTGATGACTATTACGACGAGCTGCACTCAGAAGATGATCTCACCCCAGAGGTTGCAGAATCGGTTCTCACCGCCCTCCGCCCCGTCAGCCGGGAGCAGGTGGAGAAGGTGTGGAAGGGTGAGTGGGTACATAAGCGGTCGCCTTATGACTACAAGATTTTTGTATGCAAAAAATGTGGGAAGCAAATCAGCATACAGGGAGAAAATATGGACTTTTGCCCATTTTGCGGAGCCGCCCAGACGGACGAGGCCGTGGAGATGGTGATGGAGAGATTGGAGGCGCTACACAGTGAAACAAAAACCGATTGAGCTGATGCACTATTCGTTCGGAGCATCGTCCGGGAACCAATGTGGGGCGTGCTGCAATCTAAGAGAATATCAATACAATTCCAGGAGAGTGCGTAAGTGTACTGCTTACGGTGGATTACATAGTAGTAAGGCCGATTGGGCGAAACGCTGGCCTGCGTGTGGGCTGTATGGGACACCAGTACCATATCAAGCAGTATCCGACAAAGCAAAGCGCACATTCGCAAGAATCGGTATTTGCAAGCATGAAAGCGGACCTATAGAGGGCCAGCTTAGATTGGAGGCGCTGAAAGATGGCTGATATTTGTGATTCTTGCGCTTTTGAAGACGCTTGTCCAAGTGCGCATTTTAACAAAACAGAATCAAGTATCTGCGCATTTTATAAAAGTCTGCGAAAAGACAAGCTAGATGGGGCTTATTGGAGGGAGGCGCTGAAAGATGGCAGTACGCCCGATTGACGCAAACGAGCTGTATCGAATTGAAAAGCTGCTTGATACAGATATTGTAAGGCAAGACAAAGTAGCGCTCAATTTGTTGGAACAAGTGCTCTATGACATCCAACATGTGCCCGCCCTCACCCAGCCGAACGAGCCGCTTATTTCTGGCTTTGATGTGATCGACACCAAAACCGGGGAATACCCGGATTTATGGGAAATCGCCTTAAAAGAGGATTGGGCAAACGGCCTGATGTACTGCGACATGGAGGGCTTTGCCATCGAAGAAGACGGCACGCTGCTTTTGCTGGATGAGTGCGGGAAACATACCTATTGCCCGGAAGGAAGGTTTAAAATCGTGCCACGCCCGCCGGAGGGAGAGGAGGACACAAATGCTTAAACAGAACATAAGAATTATCCTGAAAAATGGGATTGAGTTCGTTGTAACCTGCGAAAAAGCTGCATGTTCTTATGACAAATTAAGCGGAGAAATGTCAAGATTCAAGTATGAGGGTGCAACACAAAACATTCCGCTGTATTTGGATGTTACCCAGGTTGTAGCAGTCCTTCAAGAGAAAATCGAAGCGGAGGAGGACACCTGATGGACATTGAGAAGCCTAATTGCATCGGGTGCCATCACATACATCCAGACAACGGAAACTGCACAGCTGTCGGTGGATTTTGCACCGCTGTTCCGGCGGCGAATTGCCCCCTGATCCCAGAGTTACGGGCCGAAAACGAAAAGATGCGGGCGGAGCTGGAGCAGGTGAAAGCGGAACGGGATGCGGCGGTGGAGAGTATCCCGCACGAATGCAAAACATGCGTGTATCACACGGTATTTTTTAACGGATGCACGCCCGACCATGATTGTACTAACCCTGATGGATGTTGCTCAAATAACTATGACAGATGGAAATGGCGCGGACAGAAGGAGGACTGAAATGGAACGCATTACTCAAGAAGCCGATTTTGGTCTGGAAGATTGGGAAGAAACACTTTTCTTTGTGAAAAGCGACCCTAACGGTGCATATGACATCCTTGATATAGCAAAGCATCAGGGAGAACCGGAGTTTGATGAAATTTTAAAAAACGTATCTTTGCGCCTTGCCGGCATCGAAAACATCCTGGGCGACGATTACGATATTGACCGTCTCCGCGAGCTTGTGCAGGCTGATAAAGAGGGAAGAATCCGAATTCTGTCCGCTGGAAAAGGAAAATCATGCGGAACTTGCGCAAACTTCCAACCGGTTCCCGGACATAAATGCGGTGATTGCAAAGCACGGAAATATTTCAGGGCATCGCAATCGCGTAGAGCGTGCTCAATGTATATCGGAAAGGATAAATAAACAATGGCAACAATAACGATTTATGGATCGAGCGATGACCTCGTTGATGTTGAAATTCAAGGCGAGTATGGGCAGAAAGGCTTCGAGGCGGACGCATATGACCGCGGGCGGACCATATTTCTGACTATGCCGGACGGGACCGGGATGCGGGTGTATGCAGAGTATTCCCCGACTGACTTGGGCGGCGGCGTGTGGATGATCGGCGTCGCGCAGCTTGGCGAGGATCAGCCCATCCCGGATTGGCCAATGAAATTCCGAACAGCGGAAAATGGATACAGCCCGGCGCTGGTAATCGAGACGCCGGAAAGTGTTACGGTGAGCTACGAAGATTGGTGAGGCTGACTATTCACCTGAAATCGAGCGGTATTTGAAATGGAGGTATGGGCGTGAGACAACGCGAGGACTGGTGGGAGTACACCAAGCGGATCATCCGGTCATATCCAGCGTTGGAGCGGAAGGTCAATAGCATAGGCGCGCAGTCAGTGACGGCTGCATATGGCCCAGCCGGTGGACACGGAAGCACGCCCGGCCGGCCGGTGGAGCAGGCAGTCGTTAACAGGTTGACGGATAAGGAGCAGCGGCGGTATGATGCTGTGCGAGCCGCAATTGCTGATACGGAGCAGATGAAGTCGGGCAGGCAACGGATTGAACTGATTGATCGAGTATACTGGAAGAGATCACATACATTGTTTGGAGCTGCAATGTGCGTGCCTGTGAGCGAGAGAACGGCGCACTCTTGGAATTCGGAGTTTATACGGCTTGTAGAAAAATATTTAGACCTACCATAAAAAATTGCCTAACGCGCACCTACTTATCGTGTAAAATAGGTAGTGTGAAGATGCGGGATGAAACCGAGGCTCGCATTCCTCTTCTTCACATCCCCCTATTTCTTACCCGTCCTGCAGCAGCGGGGCGGGGACATGTCCCAAACGCTGCATGAGGCGGGAAGGGACGAACTCGGATGATCTCTCAAAAGTGAATTGACAGAATCCACACCCGTGCCCGGCGGGATATCCGGGCAATACGCGCACAGCATGATGCCAAGCCATCCTGTGGGATGGCGGGTCGGCTCATTACCGATCGTGCGCTCCACCGTCCGAGAGGACGGGTAAGCCTTCAGTCGTGCATATTGCATAGAAGGGATGCCCCGAAAGGGGCATACGGCAGAGTGGAGCAGTGGTAGCTCGCGAGGCCCATAACCTCGAGGCCGCCGGTTCGAATCCGGCCTCTGCAACCAGTAGTCATTTTCAAGTTTTCTCTCCATATCTGGGAAAGCACTCCCACTTGAGGGTGCTTTTCTGCGTCTGAATACAAAGGACGGTGATACTGTGCCAAACCTGACAGCAAAGCAAAAAGCGTGGATCGATTACTACAAGCAAGGTAAGACGGCGGCGGAGGCGGCACGTCTCGCCGGGTATAAAGCAAAAAGCGATAAGGCATTCCAGAATATAGGTAGCGAAAACGTGGGGAAACTTGGGGATTACATCGCAGATCGCGATGCCGTCCTCGAATCTCCGCGCATCGCTGATATGGAGGAGATCAACGAGTTCTGGACCAGTGTGATGCGTGACAAAGACGAGTCGACAAAGAACCGGCTGAGGGCATCTGAACTGCGGGCAAAGGCTTCTGGGGCTTTCATCGAAAAGGTGCAGCATTCCGGCAGTGTAGATGTCAACCCGTATGCGGGCCTGACGACCGAGGAGCTGCGCAAACTGGCGGGATCGGATGGTTGACCCTGCGATCCGCCGCGGCGCCCGTCTGGAGCTGGCGCGCCGGGAGTTCTGGGAATACTGCAAGCTGATGGCGCCGGATTTCTATCGTGAAGACCGGCCGTACCTGAAAGAGCTGTGCAGCCGTTTGCAGGCGTTCTGCGAGAGTGACCGTAAGGTCATGGTGATCAACATGCCGCCGCGTCACGGCAAGAGCCGCACGGCGGTTTTGCTGTCCCAGTGGCTGTTCGGCCGCGATCCGAGCGAGCAGATCATGACAGGCAGCTACAACGAGACGTTATCCACAACCTTTGCCCGCTCAGTGCGGGACGGCATTGCGGAAGAAAAGTTCGACCCGAACCGCACAGTGTTCTCGGACATCTTCCCGGATACCCGCATCAAGTACGGCGAGGCGGCCGCGGGCAAGTGGGCGCTTGAAGGGCAGTATGCCAGCTATCTGGCGACTTCCCCCGGCGGTACGGCGACCGGCTTCGGCGCGAGCATCCTGATCATCGACGACCTGATCAAAAAGGCCGAGGAAGCGTTCAACGAGAATATCCTCGAAAAACAGTGGCAGTGGTTCACGGATACCATGTTTTCGCGTACCGAGACCGGCTACAAGATCATTATCATCATGACCCGCTGGGCGACGGGCGACCTTGCCGGCCGTGCGCTGCGTCACTGGCCGGATGCAGAGCACATCACGATGAAAGCCCTGCAGGACGATGGTACGATGTTATGCGACGCCGTACTGACCCACGCGGACTATGACGAGAAGATACGCGCCATGTCCCCGGAGATCGCCTCCGCCAACTACCAGCAGGAGCCGATCGACCTCAAGGGACGGCTGTACAGCCGGTTCAAAACCTACGATGACATTCCGCGGGATGCGCAGGGGCGGCCGCTGTTCACGGAGATCAGCAACTATACCGACACAGCGGACACCGGATCGGACTACCTGTGCTCGATCACCTACGGCGCGTACAACCACGAGGCGTATGTGCTGGACGTGTACTACACCAAGGCGCCTATGGAGGTCACGGAACCGGAAACAGCAAAGCGGCTGGTCGAGACCGGCTGTACCCATGCGCTGATCGAGAGCAACAACGGCGGCCGCGGGTTTGCTCGCAATGTCGGCCGCGAGCTGGACGCGCTGGGTTCCAACCGCTGCCGGATCGAGTGGTTCCACCAGAGCGAGAACAAGACGGCCCGCATCATGACAAATGCG
Source organism: Candidatus Agathobaculum pullistercoris (assembly GCA_019114345.1). Taxonomy (GTDB): domain Bacteria; phylum Bacillota; class Clostridia; order Oscillospirales; family Butyricicoccaceae; genus Agathobaculum; species Agathobaculum pullistercoris. The sequence continues at coordinate 30,895 of DXFS01000099.1, forward strand.
ACCTGGGTGCAGGACCATATCTACTTCCCGGTCAACTGGCGCGACCGCTGGCCGGAATACTTTGACGCGATGGTGAAATACCAGCGCGAGGGCAAAAACGCACACGACGACGCGCCGGACGCCACAACGGGCGTTGCGGAGCAGATGACCGGGAAACGGCAGCCGGTTATCCCAAAGACCACGATGCCGGCGCAAAAATCTTATTGGAGGAGGTGACCGCGCTTGCGATACGAATACGGCCGTGTTGGCCAGTACCGGTATGCAGGTATGTTTTTCGAGGAATTCCTGCCCGAACTGCGCGGCACGCGCGGCGTCCAGACCTACTACCAGATGTCGGAGAACGACGACACAGTGGGCGCGATCCTGTTTGCGATCCAGATGCTGATACGGCAGGTGGATTTCACGATCGAGCCGGGCGGCCCGTCTGAGACGGACAAGGCTGCGGCCGAGTTCGTGGACAGCTGCCTGTACGACATGGCAAACACATGGCAGGATACGCTGGCCGAGATCCTTTCGTTCCTCACCTATGGCTGGAGTTATCACGAGATCTGCTATAAGCGGCGGAACGGACACAAGCGCGACCCGGACTTCTCGAGCAAGTATGACGACGGCCTGATCGGCTGGAGCAAGCTGCCGATCCGCGCGCAGGACACGCTGTTCCGCTGGGAGTACAAGCCGGGTACGGACGTGCTCACCGGCATGTCGCAGATGCCGCCGCCGGACTTCGGCGTGCTCACCATCCCGCTGGGAAAGGCGCTGCACTTCCGCACGACCAGTGTGAAGAACAACCCGGAAGGCCGGTCGATCCTGCGCACAGCGTACCGGTCGTGGTATTTCAAGACCCGGATCCAGGAGATCGAGGGGATCGGTATCGAGCGCAACCTTGCAGGCTTCCCGGTGCTGTATGCGCCGCCGGATCTTGCGATATGGGACGAACACGATAAAAAGGCGCAGGAAGCAATGGACTGGGCGCTGGATATCGTCACCGGTATCAAGCAGGACAGCAAAATGGGCATCGTCCTGCCGGGCGGGGAAAACGGCTGGAAGCTCGAACTGCTGACCGGCAACACCAGCAAAGCCGTGGACACAAACGCGATCATCGAGCGATATGACAAGCGCATCGCCACGACCGTGCTTGCGGATTTTGTCATGCTCGGACAGCAGTCGGTCGGTTCGTTCGCGCTGGCATCGAACAAGACCAAGATATTCGCACTTGCAGTCGGCACCTATCTCGATGTGATCTGCGACGTATTCAACAGCCAGGGCATTCCCCGGCTGATGGAACTCAACCGAAACGCGTTCGCCGGGATCACGGATTACCCGCGCATGGTACACGGCGACATCGAGGATAAGGACCTGTCCGTGCTGGGCGAGTTTTTGCAGCGGACATCGGCGGCGGGCATCCTCCAGCCGGACGAGCAGATCGAGGACTATGTGCGACGCGAGGCCGGGCTGCCCGAACGGCTGACGACTGAGAGCGGATCGGCGGATCTGTCCATTGACCGCCCGTCCAAAATAACTGAGACAGACCGGGGGGCGGTTTTGCCCGGTGATACAGAATGAACACTTTGATCAGAAAAGCATTCCGCCGCAATGATGCGCTGAAAAAGCTGCGTTCCTTCCTGGATGCGAATGAGCCGGGGCTTGTCCGCGTGCTGTACCGCCTGTGGGACAGCCAGCAGAAGGATATCACCTACAGGGAGATACGCGAGGCGATCCTGTCCGGCGGCCTGAGCGGTGAATACGCGGAGCAGTGGCGCGAGGAGTATACCGCATTCGTCATGGAATACCTGTACCCGGAATGGCTGAAGGCGATGAACGAATCGACGGCTGCATACAAGGCGCGGTTCAGCGGGTATGTGTTCGATCCCATGTCGGAGGGCGTAGCCGCATGGACGCGCAGCCGCGCGGCCGCGTTTGTAACCGAGGTGACGGATACGCAGATACAAGGCCTGCGGGCAGTGATCGAGCGGGCGACACAGCTCGGCGGGCTCGGCGTGGACGGGCTTTCCCAGGTGATCCGGCCGATGGTCGGCCTGACGCGGGATCAGACCCTCTCCAACATGCGATACTATGAGAATGCGATCGAATCGGGCATGAAAGAGGCAAAAGCGCGCGAGCAGGCAATCCAATACGCAGAAAGGCAGCACCGGTACCGGGCGTACAACATCGCCCGCACGGAACTGTCTTTTGCATATAATCAGGGATCCTATCAGGGTGTCAAACAGGCGCAGGAACAGGGGTACATGACAAATCCGGTCAAGGTGTGGAGCACCGCGGATGACGAGCGTGTCTGTCCGGTCTGCGGCACGCTGGACGGCATGCGCCTTGGGATCGATGATGATTTCCCGTTCCGGACAAAGCTGCAGGAGCCTGGTATCCGGAGAGTGCCGCCGGCGCATCCGTCCTGCCGGTGCGCGGTGTATTACGAAGATGAGACCTGCTAAGTATTGTCAAGAAGAAAAAGCAAACATTGTAAGTAGTTGAAAATCGGTGCACCTATTCAAGCCGCTTTGCATCTCAAAATGAAACGGCGGCCAGCCAACGCTATGCAACGCAATAAGATCAGATCTGTTCTAATGTTTCCAGATAGGCTTTCACTGTGGCGTAGTAGATCCGCAGGAATTTATTCGCGGATGCCATCATGTAGACGCGGTAGGGTTTGCCTTCGGCTCGTTTTCTGTTCATGAACTGGTAAATTGGTTCATTCGGCGGCGAGTTTTGCAAATAGACACTCATGACAAGGAATAGCGTCCGGCGTAGCGACGATGCACCTACCTTGCTCATGCTCTTGTGCCTACCGATCACATCACCAGAGTCATTCGGCGGGGCATCAATACCGGCATAGGCAACGAGTGCTTTCTTGGAGTAAAAACGGCGAACATCCCCAATTTCAGCTATGAGCTGCGGCCCAAGAGTCGGGCCAACGCCAAACATGTCCATGACAACAGGATATTCCGGCAGCTGAGAGGACAGAGATTGCATCTCCTGTTTGAGCGCAGCAAGCGCAGCGGAAGTAGCGCTAAGCTGAGATACAGCCTGTTCCACAAGTAGCTTTGTGGTTTCAGATTTCGGCATGACACCAATATGTCCGCTGGCTTCATCGTAAATGGCGTGTGCTTTTTCTTCACTGAAGTTGTACCCATGCTTTCGGCACCACCGCCAGTACTTGTTCACGAATGACTTTATGGGGCGTTCAGAGACGCATTCACAATGCCAAAACTCCGCTACGAAATCCACCCACTTCTCACTTCCATCTGCACGGGCAGGGCTGTTAAACAGACGATTTGCATTTGGAAAGGTCATATCCAACAAGGAAATCAGATTGTTCTTCAACACAGTCTGCACCTTGGAATACTGTCGGTACTGGCGATAGCAGTTCTTCAGCAACAGCCGAGTATTTTCCTCCGGGATATATCTCGGCAAGGTAAGCCAGCGATCAAGGCCATAGTTCGCCAGCTTTATAGCATCCTTCCGGTCGGTCTTGACACGCCTCAAATCATTGTTCCCGTAGCCATGCACCAGCTTTGCATTGACAACGGAAACATATAACCCTGCGTCGTGAAGCAGCTTTGCCACCGGCGCATGGTAGTTCCCTGTGGCCTCCATGACCACACGAGTCTCACCGTTCAGGCTTTTGAGCCGCCTTGCCAGCTCGCTCAGTTCACTGTCGGTGTGACGCACTTCAAAGGGTGAGATGACAACCTCTCCAAAGGGACGCATGACGGCAATCGTGCTCCTGCCTTTGGAGATGTCAATACCTACAGAGTTCATGTATCTGCCTCCCATACGAATTTGCAACCGGAATCCATCTTTTTTCTCATTGCCGATTCAATCTATTGGGTGACGCGAACTCTATGGCTCAACCTGCTCAAATCGAACACTGCAATAAGAGGGATGGCTGACAGTCTTATCAACGGACATCTAAGCCCAAGGAGGTGATGGTCAGCCAGTTGCTCCCCTTATTGTAGCTTAGGCATGAGACGGAAAGAAGCCCAGCCGGATGCTGGGCTTCCAACCAATAATTATTGTAATAG
>DXFS01000100.1 GCA_019114345.1 Candidatus Agathobaculum pullistercoris
ACCATGCCGATCGCGACCGCCTGCCCGTGGGTCAGATCAGTATAGTTCCCGAGCTTTTCCGCTGCATGCCCGATCGTGTGGCCGAAATTCAGAATCATGCGCAGGCCGGTGTCGTGCTCGTCGATTGCGACCACATCGCGCTTAATCTTGACGCATTCGTAGATGATGCCCTCGATATGCGCCTTGTAGTCCGGCTGGGACACCATGTCCAGAATGTCCTTGTTCGCGATGTAGCCGTACTTGACCACCTCGGCCATGCCGTCGGCAAAGGTCGCGTCCGGCAGGGTGGAGAGCACCTCCGGGTCGATCAGCACCAGCCGCGGCTGGTAGAATGCACCGACGAGGTTTTTGCCCTCCGCGAGGTCAACGCCCGTCTTGCCGCCGACCGAGGAATCCACCTGCGCGAGCAGGGTGGTCGGGATCTGGCAGAGAGACACGCCGCGCAGGAAAGTCGCAGCGGCAAAGCCTGTGATGTCGCCTACCACGCCTCCGCCGAGCGCGATGACAAGATCCTTGCGCGTCATACCCGCAGCGAGCATGTCATGGTAGATGGTTTCGACCGTTGTTAGCCGCTTGTGCTCCTCGCCCGCGGGGATGACCGTATGCGAAACCGGGAGGGAAAGCTGCGCTTCGAGTGCATCCAGATACAGCGGTGCGACCGTCGAATCTGTGACAATGTGTACGCGGCTGGGCGAAAAAGTGTCGAGGATGGCCGTGCCCGCATGGGCGAGCAGGCCGGTTTCAATCAGAATGTCGGACACGCCGTTCGCGCCCGTCAGGCTCAGGGTCTGCACTGCTGGAAACACTCCTTTGATGATAAACTTTGCGCATATGCGCCGCGCCGTCAGGCGCATAAAATTGGAAATGGCGCCATGCGCCATTTCCATAAAAAGCCGCGACATGTGCGTGGCTTTTTATACAAGAGCGAAGTAAAATTTCGTGTTGAGGAACTTTACGAAGCCTGAGACACATCCGCGCGGATGCGCGGTGTGTCTCCCTCGATTGGGGCTGTACGCCCCAATCGAACTTAAATTTCGCGTCCCACCGCCTGCGCGACCGCGCGCAGGTTGTTCATGGTCTCGTGGAAGGAATCGTAGGTGAGCGACTGTGCGCCGTCCGACAGCGCGTGCGCCGGATCGTTGTGCACCTCGATCATCAGGCCGTCCGCGCCTGCGGCAACAGCAGCCTTGGCCAGTGGTTCGACCATCCAGTAGATACCGCCTGCATGGCTCGGGTCAACAATGACCGGCAGGTGGCTCATGCGCTTGAGCACCGGCACAGCGGAGATGTCCAGCGTGTTGCGGGTGTACTTCTCATAGGTGCGGATACCGCGCTCGCACAGGATAACGTCCTCATTTCCGCCTGCCATGATGTACTCGGCGGACATCAGGAATTCCTCCATGGTGTTGGCGAAGCCGCGCTTGAGCAGGACGGGCTTTTTGGTCTGGCCCAGTTCCTTGAGCAGCTCGAAGTTCTGCATGTTGCGCGCGCCGACCTGGAAGCAGTCGCACTTGTCCATGAACAGGTCGATGTGTGCGGGATTAGTGATTTCAGTGACAACCGGCATCCCGGTTACCTCGTGCGCCTTGTGCAGCAGTTCGAGGCCCTCGGCCTTAAGGCCCTGGAAGGAGTACGGGGAGGAACGGGGCTTCCATGCGCCGCCGCGCAGCACTGCCGCGCCCTCAGCCCGCACGTGCTTTGCCACGTCGATGATCTGCTCCTCGCTCTCGACCGAGCATGGGCCTGCCATCACGACCAGCTTTTTGCCGCCTACGACAACGCCCGGCGCGATCTCGACCTGCGTATTGTCCGGATGGAACTTACGGTTTGCCAGCTTGAACGGCTCCTGCACCTTGAGAATGTTTTCGACCTGCGGGTCGCGCAGCAGCGCGTCCTTATCGACCGCGCCCGTGTCGCCGACCAGGCCGATGACGATCGTGCCCGCGCCGTAAATCGGGTTGGCTTTGACGTTCCAGCGCTCGATATGCCTGGAAAGCTCCTCGACATGCTCGCGGGTCGTGCCCTGTTTCATAATAATGATCATAGTTTTGTTCTCTCCTTTGGATAAATAGGGGTTGGTTTTGCGTTTGTCCGGCGGAGAAAAAGCATAAAAAAAGCCTTTCATCCACAAAGAGGGACGAAAGACAAACATTCCGCGGTACCACCCACATTCGGCATAGAACTATGCCGCACTTTTTCGGATACAGAAAATATATCCTATCCCTGTAACGGAGGAGTCCCGTCGGCACCTACTAAAACAATGTATTTCAGCGCCGCAGCTCAAGAGGGAACTTCATCGTGCCGGCGTCTGCGTCCGTTTCCAGTCAAGCCGGACACTCCCTGAAAGCCGCACTTGGAACGATTACTTTCCTCTGTCATCGCTTTGTGCAATATTTGTATTTATTATATTACCGGATCCGCCGATTGTCAATGCAAAAAATATTACGGTTGTGTTTCAGCTTTTTCGCAGAACGAAAAAACACTGTTTCCGTCGGGGGAAAAAACGGCATATTGCGGACAGGCCGGGCATAGAGTGAAGCAGGTGATGCAACATGGAAATCAAACAGGACAAAGCCTGGCAGCAGGCGATCAGCTGCCTGCAGCCGCCGCGGGCGGCGCAGCTGGCCGCGCTGGACAGGCAGGGGGAAGTGGAGGAGCTGCGTCTGCGCGCCGGACAGCCGCCTGCAGCCAAAACCGCAGAGGGCGAGCAGCCGCTCGACCTCAGGCCGGTCACAGCACAGGAGCTGCGCGAAACCCTCAGCCGCGCGGCACGCTATTCGGTGCACAGCTATGCGGAAAGCCTGAAAAACGGGTTTGTAACCCTTGGGGGCGGACATCGGCTGGGCGTGTGCGGCACAGTGGCGGAGGAAAACGGACAGGTCGTCGGCGTGCGCGGACTGGCCTCGCTTAATCTGCGCATTGCGCGGCAGTTTACCGGCCTCGCGGCGCAGATCGTCCCGTGGATCGGGGATGGCGCGCCGCAGTCCGTGCTGCTGCTCTCGCCGCCCGGCCTTGGCAAGACCACGCTGCTGCGTGAGTGGGTGCGCCTTGTTTCGGATAAGGGGTACACGGTCGCGGTGGCGGACGAGCGCAGTGAGATCGCAGCGCTGGCGGACGGTGTTCCGCAGTTCGACGTCGGGCGGTGTACGGACGTGATGGAAGGCTGCGATAAAAAACAGGCGGCACTCATGCTGCTCAAGACCATGTCCCCCGCGCTTCTGGCGTTTGACGAGATCACTGCGCCTGCAGATGTGGAGGCAGTCTCGCTCTGCGCACACTGCGGCACAGCGGTAGTCGCAAGCGCGCATGCGGCGGATGTGGACGACCTGCGGCGGCGGCCGCTGTACCGTGCGATGCTGGAGCTGGGCGTGTTCGGGCGCGCGGTTGTGATCACACGGAAGGGACAAGAGCGGTGCTACCGTATGGAACGATTGGAGGAAGGGACATGCTCAAGCTGATCGGTGCTGTGATGATTTTCGGCTCATGCGCGGCGCTCGGGCTTTCCGCGCGGCAGAACCTCAGGCGGAGAGTCACGGCGGCGGACGCCATGCTGCTCGCGCTGTCGCTCATTGGCAGCGAGATATCCTGCCGCCGTACGCCCCTGCCCGAAATCATCGGGGAGCTGGCGGAAAACCAGAACCCGACGATCCGGCTGGTGTTCAGCGGCCTGCGCCGCCGCCTGCGCGAGCAGAACGGGCTGTCGCTCAGCTATCTGTGGCGCGCCAATCTGCGGGACAACCGCGCCGAGGCCGGGCTGGGTGCGGTGGAATGCGATATTCTGTGCGAAGCCGCCAACTATCTCGGACGGTATGATGCTGCCGAGCAGGTCGCCGGGCTTGAGCAGGTCGGCCGGCGGCTGAGCGCCGCGCGTGCGGCGGCGGACGAGGAGCTGCGGGGAAAGGGAAATCTGTACCGCACCTGCGGCATTGCGCTGGGCATCCTTGTGATTCTGGTGCTGATCTGAAAGCGGGGTACATATGGACGTTGATCTGATTTTCCGTATTGCGGCCGTCGGGATCCTCGTAGCGGTGCTGGGGCAGCTGCTGACGCGCTCCGGGCGCGACGAACAGGCGCTGATGACCACGCTTGCAGGCCTTATCGTCGTGCTTATGCTGGTCGTGCAGGAGATCAGCGACCTGTTTTCGATGATGCGGAGCGTGTTCGGGTTTTGAGCAGTCTGGCAGCTGTCTGCGGCGTGCTGCTGCTCGCCCTGGTGCTGTCGCTCGTGCTGAAAAAGGATGCGCCCGTTATCGCCTTCCTGCTGACTCTGACGGCGGGCGTTCTGATCCTGCTCTATGCCTTGGGGATGGTCGGCAGCACGGCGCAGCGGTTTGCTGCATTGCTTGCGCAGGGCGGTGTCACGGACAGCCTGTATCTGCCCGTGCTCCGGGCTGTGGGGATCGCGGTGGTGGTACGCATTATGAGCGCGCTGTGCAAAGATGCGGGGCAGTCTGCGCTTGCGGCAAAGGTGGAGATCGTGGGCGCAGTGCTCGCGCTCTCGGTATGCCTGCCGCTGCTGGAGCAGGTGCTCAGCCTGCTCGCAGAGTGGACGGCATGAAAGGAAAAGGAACATGAAAAAGCTGCTTTGGCTTGCGCTGATACTATTAACCTGCACAATGCATGCAGGTGCGGCGGTGAACGGCGAGGACGTACATGACGTGGGGGGAGATACGCTGATTGACGCGGTGCCTTCGGGGCAGCGCGGCTATCTGGACGGCATCCGGCCGGAGACGGCGGACGAGCTGGCGGGCTCCTTTGCGCAGCTTCTGGAGAACGTGTCATCGGACGCGCACGGCGCAGTGCAGGGAGCGGTTAGCAGCCTTGTACGGGTGGCGGTCGTGGTCATCATCACGGCAGCGGCCCGCGGTTTTTCTGCCGCCGCGGGCGGCGAAGCAGACGCAGTCATCGATATGGCGGGCGTACTTGGCTGTGCGGCGGTTCTGCTGAAGGATTTCTCGGGCGTTTTGTCGCTCTGCCGGGATACGCTCACGCAGATCAGCGTGTTTTCCGGCACGCTGCAGCCCGTGCTGGCGACCGTGCTTTCGGTCGGCGGCAGCGCGGCGACTGCAACGGTGCTGCAGGTGGCGACCATGTTCGTATTTGACCTTGTGATCCGGCTGGTGAATGTGCTGCTGGTGCCTGCCGCATGCGCCTATCTGGGAATTATCACGGTCGATGCGGCGGCGTCGAACGGCATGCTGCGCGGCATTGCGGACGGCATCAAGGGTCTGACCGCGGGCGCACTCAAGCTCATTTTGACGCTGTTCACCGCATATCTTACTATAGCGGGCGGCGTATCGGGCAGTGTGGATCGCATTGCACTCAAGACCGCGAAGTTTGCGGTATCAGGTGCGGTGCCCGTGGTCGGCGGCGTCATCTCGGACGCGACTGAAACTGTGCTGTCCGGCGCGGCGCTGCTCAAAAACTCGATCGGGATATTCGGCATGCTGTGCGTTACGGCGATCTGTCTGATGCCTTTCCTGCGTGCCGGTACGAGCTACCTGTGCTACAAGGCAGGAGCGGCCGTGCTCTCGCCGCTGTGCTCAGGCAGCCTGCGGCAGCTGCTCGAAGGGGTCGGGACGGGCTTCGGCCTGCTGCTCGGCATGCTCAGCACCTGCTGCCTGATCTTGTATCTGGAACTTGTCTATGTGGTTGCGATGGTGAAGCCGATATGACCGAATTATTACAAACCATCCTGCTGCGCGTTACGCTGGCAGGTGCAGCGTCCGCCGTTGCGCTGCGGCTGGTGGGAAACGGGGCGCTGCGGGAGATCATCAAAATGGCGGCGGGCCTGCTGCTCATGCTTGCGCTTTTGCAGCCGCTTTCCGGGCTGCACCTGCTCTCGTGGGAGGGGTGGGGGATGTCGCCGCCCGATGTGGATGCGATCGGGGAACAGAATACGCAGACCACGATGAGCACGATCGCCGCGACGATCGCGCAGGCGGTTGAGCAGCGCGCCGAACAGGAGGGGTTCGACTGCTCGGTGAGCGTGACGATGGCAAACGACGCGGACGGTGTGCTGCAGATCGATCACGTGACCGTACACTATGGCGGGGCAGACGCGGCGCGGCTTGACGAGCTGCAGACACTGCTGACCGAGGAATGCGGCGTGCCCGCGGACAGACAGGAGCTGATTGCAAAATGAAAAAACCGGATCTATCATGGCTGGGAGGTATCGCGGAGAAGATCCTGCCCGTGCTGATCAAATACCGCGCGCTGCTGGTCGTGCTGCTGGCGGGTGTGCTGCTGCTCGCCTCGGCCGGATGGCCTGGCAGCGGACGGCGCGATCCCGTGCAGGAAACCGCACCGGCAGCGGCGGACGAGGAAGGGTTTTCCCTTTCTGCCTTTGAGGAGAACCTGAACCAAAAGCTTGCGGCGATCGAGGGCGTGGGACGGGTCGGGCTGATGCTGTCGCTCGACCAGACCGAGGAGGCAGTCTACGCGGTCAATACCCGCCGCACGGACAGCGAGGCCGGCGGCCAGAGCTATGAGAGCGACCTGACTGTGGTATCGGACGGCAGCTACGGGGAAACGCCGGTGACAGTCAAAAACCTGCTGCCGACCTTTCGCGGCGCGGTCGTGCTGTGCGATGGAGCGGACAATGCGGAGGTGCGGCTGGCTGTAACGCAGGCGGTGACCACGGTGTGCGGCATCGGGGCGGACAAAGTTACGGTTCTGAAAATGGCGGCGGAGACATAAATCTTAATTAACCACATACAGGAGGGCGAGCACTGATGAAAAAAATCAAGAAACGCGGCGCGATCTATGGTGTGATCGCACTGCTGCTCTGCGTGGCTGTCTATCTCAACTGGAGCTACGTGGACACGCCGGACGAACTGCTGGCGGCTGATCAGACCAACCCGGACAGCACGGAAACATCCGGCACGGCAGAGGATCAGGATTATTTTGCCGCCTCGCGCCTGTCGCGCGAGCAGGCGCGCGATGAAGCGGTCAGCACGCTCAAGGAGCTGTCCGAAAGCGAGACAGCCGACCAGACCGCAAAGGATGAAGCGGCAGCACAGATCTCCGCGCTGGCAGAGGATTCAGTTACGGAGGCCAACATAGAAAGTATGATCCGCGCTAAAGGATATGAAGATGCAGTGGTGATGATCGGGGATGAAAGCGTCAATGTAGTCGTTGCTCCGCCGGAGGGCGGCCTGCAGGCGACTGACGTCACGGTGATCAAGGATATTGTTGTGGCGGAGGCGGGCGTGACCGCCGGACAGATCAAGATCGTGGAAGCAGAGTAGCAGACCTGCGTATTTATCCTTTGCATTCTGCCGAAACTGTGCTATAATCCCTATTATAAAGGAGAGTGAGCACTATGGCGGATCATAAAGAATATTGGTCGACCGAAAGCGACCAGGGCTCCATCCGGATCTCGGAGGATGTTGTCGCATCGATCGCGGCGCTTGCAACATCCGAAACAGCCGGTGTCAGCGGCCTTTATTCTACGCTGACGAGCGACATTGTCAGCTTTCTGAGCAAAAAAAATCAGTCCAAGGGCGTGCGGATCGAGCTGGGCGAGGAGGACACAGTCAGAATCGAGATCGGTTTTCTTGCGTTGTTCGGCCATAATATCTGCGAGGTTGCAAAGCAGGTACAGGAAAATGTCAAGTCTTCGGTCGAGTCCATGACCGGGCTGAAGGTGGTCGAGGTCAACGTCCATGTTGGCGGCGTGACCTTTGCCCCTGCGCCTGCAGCAGAGGAGTCCGCTCCTGCAGCCGCCCCCGAGGAATAAAACAGTACAAAAAAACGGCACGAAAGCTTTCGCGCCGTTTTTTATTATTTGGTATGTCCGGATGATGGAATATCCGCTTGCGCTTTTGGCGAAAATAGGATACAATAAATCGTATTCACAGACAGAATGGGAGGAGCCTGCCGCCGTGAGTGTGATGAGCAGAACAAAAGCAAGGGAGATCGCCCTGCACCTGATTTTTGAGATGGGGTTCCGGCAGTTTGAGGAGGAAAGCCTGGACGAGCGTCTGGATGAGGAGATCATGGCCTCGATCAGCGGCGACATCGCGCTGTATGCGGGCAAGCTGTCCGTGGAGCAGACGCAGTACATCCGGTCGGTGGTCAGGGGCGTAGCCGCGCACATCGGCGAACTGGATCAGACGATCGAAGCCAATGCCAAGGGCTGGAAACTCAGCCGCCTGTCCCGCATGACGACCGCGGTGCTCCGGCTGGCGATCTATGAAATGCGCTATGTAGACGATGTGCCGGTCGGCGTGGCAATCAACGAGGCGGTCGAACTGGCGAAGGTGTATGATACCGAGGAAGCAGCGTCCTTCATTAACGGCGTGCTCGGTGCAGTCGCGCGCGCGGAAAAACCGCAGGATGCGCCCGCTGAGAAAAAGGACGAGTCCCGCGCGGAGGAAAGCAATGCCTGAGCGCTTTCTGGGGATCGACACCTCGAACTACCGCACCTCTGCCGCGGTATACGACGCGGAGAGCGGCGCGTGGCAAAACGAGGGCGGCCTGCTGACCGTACCTGAGGGGGCGATTGGCCTGCGTCAGTCGGACGCGCTGTTCCAGCATACCGTGCGTCTGCACGAAAAAATCGAAGCCCTGCCGCAGGGGGAGGTGCGCGCCGTCGGCGTGAGCACCCGCCCGCGCGCGGTCGAGGGCTCGTATATGCCCTGCTTTCTGGCGGGGGAGAGCGTCGCGCGCAGCGCGGCGCATTTGCTATCTGTGCCGCTTTTCGCGGTGTCCCATCAGCAGGGGCATATCGCGGCAGCCGCGCTCAGCACTGGCAGGCTGGAGCTGCTGGACGGGACCTTCCTTGCATGGCACCTGTCGGGCGGCACAAGCGAGCTGCTGCTCGTGCAGGCGGGTGCGGACGGCCTGCCGGACTGCACCTGCATCGGCGGCACGACCGACCTCGCTGCGGGACAGCTGATCGACCGGGCGGGCGCGCTGCTCGGACTGCCCTTCCCGTCGGGCGCGGCGCTGGACAAGCTCGCGCTCGAAGCTGCACCGGAAAAGGGCTACCGCCCCAAGGTGGCGGACTGCCGCTTTTCGCTCTCCGGTATGCAGAATCAGGTGGAAAACAAATTCAAAATAGCTGAGCCCACGCAGATGGCGCGGTTCACGCTCGAAACAGTCGCCAATGCGGTCGTCAAGGCGACCGAGCAGGCACAGCAGCAGTACGATTGCCCCATCCTGTGTGCAGGCGGCGTGATGGCAAGCGAGGTCATCCGTGCGCGCATGCGCGCGGCGTTCGGCGACGCCGTCAGCTTCGCGGAGCCGGTGCTGTCGGGCGATAACGCAGTCGGCGTGGCGGTGCTCGCCGCGCGGCTTTATGAAAGGAATAAGCAGTGAGTACAGTATATTCTGTTACCAGACTGAATAACGAGATCAAGGATCTGCTGGACGCAGTACCCGGCTACCGCAACCTGCTGGTGCAGGGCGAGATCTCCAACTACAAGGCGCACTCGTCTGGACACCATTATATGACGCTCAAGGACGAGGGTGCGTCGATCAACGCGGTCATGTTCCGGTCGGACGCCATGCGGCTCAAATTCCGGCTGGAAAACGGCATGAAGGTGATCGTACGGGCGCGCGTCAGCTCGTTCCCGCGCACCGGGCAGGTGCAGCTCTATATTTCCGAGGTCATACCGGACGGCGCGGGCGCTTTAAACCTCGCGTTTGAGCAGCTGAAAAGCAAATTACAGGCTGAGGGCCTGTTTGACCTAGTGCACAAAAAGCCGATCCCGACCTGCCCGCAGCGTATTGCGCTCGTCACCTCGCCAACCGGCGCGGCAGTGCGCGATATGATCCGCATCCTGGGGCGGCGCTGGCCGCTCGCCAAGGTCACGCTGTACCCCGCGCAGGTGCAGGGGCAGGGCGCGGCGGAGAGCATCGCGCAGGCGGTCATGCTGGCAAATGCCATCGGCGAGGCGGACGTCATCCTGTGCGGCCGCGGCGGCGGCTCGATGGAGGATTTATGGGCGTTTAACGAAGAAGTGGTCGCGCGGGCGATCTACGATTCGGATATCCCGGTGATCTCAGCGGTCGGCCACGAGCCGGACGTGACCATCGCGGACTTTGTCGCCGACCTGCGCGCTCCCACGCCATCGGGCGCGGCGGAACTGGCGGTGCCTGATCGGGCAGAGTATGCGCTTTCCGTGCGTACACTGGATACCCGTCTGCGCACGGCAGCGCATAAGCAATTGCAAATCCGTCGTCAACGTTTGACAACCTTGCAGGAACGGTTGGAACTGCGCACGCCTGCAAATTATATTGCGGAAAAGCGGCTGCTGCTCGACCAGATGGCCGACCGGCTGTGCGCCGCACTGCCCGCGCGCCTGACACGCGAGGAACAGAAGCTGGCCGTGCTGCGCCAGCGCCTGCTGTCTGCGGGACAGGGCGGCCTGCACAAGCGCCGCCTGCGCTTTGCGCAGACGGTCGCGACGCTGGACGCGATCAGCCCGCTGCGTGTGCTCGCCCGCGGCTACGCGGTAGCCACGAAGGGCAAACGCGGCGCAGTGGTGACCGACGCAGCGGCGCTGCAAGCGGGCGACACGCTGCACATCCGATTTGCCAAAGGCGCGGCGGACTGCCGCGTGACCGATACCGAGGAGGAAGCATAAATGGCCGAAAAGACGTTTGAAAGCCAGATGGAGCGGCTCGAGGAGATCGTCCGTCTGCTGGAAAAGGGCGAGGCGCCGCTGAACGAGAGCATGAAGCTGTTTGAGGAGGGCACCCGGCTGTCCGCGGCGCTCGGCAAGCTGCTTGACAAGGCGGAGCAGAAGGTGACCGTCATGCAGGAGAATATGCAGGGCGAGCTGGTAGAGCAGCCCTTTGACGCGGAGGAGGCGGGCAAATGAGCTTTGCGGAACAGCTGCAAGCGGATATCGCGCTGATCGAGCCTGCGCTCGAAAAATACCTGTCGCGCGAGACGGGCGAGGGATACGACCGTATTTTTGAGGCCGCGAAATATTCCGCCATGGCGGGCGGAAAGCGCCTGCGCCCGGTGATCGTGCTGGAATTCTGCCGCCTGTGCGGCGGGGATGTGGAAAAGGCCCTGCCGTTTGCGTGCGCGCTTGAGATGATCCATACCTATTCACTCATCCACGACGACCTGCCGTGCATGGACAACGACGACCTGCGCCGCGGCCGCCCGACCTGCCACAGAGCGTTCGATGAGGCGACCGCCGTGCTCGCGGGTGATGGGCTGCTGACCGCAGCGTTTGAGACCGCAGCGTCTGCTGAGGGACTGCCCGCGGAGACGGTTTTGCAGTGCATCCGCATCCTGGGGCGCGCGGCGGGTATGAACGGCATGATTGCCGGGCAGGTGCTTGACATGGGCGCGGAGCACCGGAAGATTTCACTCGATGAACTGCGCCTGCTGCAAAGCCTCAAGACCGGGTGCCTGCTTTGGGCGGCGTGCGAGCTGGGCTGCGTCGCGGCGGGCAAAACCGATGCGGATACACTCCGAAAAGCGCATGCATACGGGAAAAAGCTCGGCCTTGCGTTCCAGATCCAGGACGATATTCTGGATATCGAGGGCGACGCACAGGTGCTCGGCAAGACAACCGGCAAGGATGCGCGTGAAGAAAAGTCCACTTTCCCATCGCTTTTGGGACTGGAGGAGTGCCGCCGGCTGGCGGACAGCCTGACGGAAGAGGCGGTCCGGGCGATCTCCGGCATGGACGGCGCAGGCTTTTTAACCGGGCTTGCGCGCAGTTTGACGGGGCGCTCAAAGTGAATCCCAATTTTTATGCAGTTTTCTTGAATAATCACAGGTTATGTGTTAAAATAGCAGATAAGTGGCGCAGTATCCTAGTCAGCGCATACGATTCCCAAGACGGGCCTAAAAATCCGTAAAAGGGCATATCGATGAAGTCTCTGGTGTTTGCTTCTTACGCCCAGTTTGGGGTGGATGCTGGAGGT
>DXFS01000101.1 GCA_019114345.1 Candidatus Agathobaculum pullistercoris
CCGGGTATAACCTTAAAACAACTTTGTTTTCAAATTATTACACATAAAAATGGAGGAAATGGACATGGAAAAGAAAGAACAGCTTTACGAAGGCAAGGCCAAGAAGGTATTCGCAACCGACGATCCGAACCTCGTCATCGTCTCCTACAAGGATGACGCGACCGCGTTCAACGGCGAGAAGAAAGGCACCATTGCGGGCAAGGGTGCGATCAATAACGTGATGAGCAACCACATGTTCCAGCTGCTCGAGCAGCAGGGCGTGCCGACCCACTTTGTCGAGCAGCTGTCCGACCGTGAGACCGTGGTTAAAAAGGTCTCCATCGTGCCGCTCGAGGTCATTGTGCGCAACATTTCCGCCGGCTCCTTTGCCAAGCGCTACGGCGTGAAGGAAGGCATCGTGTTCGACGAGCCGACCTTCGAGCTGTCCTACAAGAACGACGACCTCGGCGACCCGCTGATGAACGATTACCACGCGATCGCGCTGAAGCTCGCCACCCGCGAGGAAATCGAGCTGATCAAGTCCATGACCTTCAAAATCAATGAGGTGATGAAGCAGTATTTCGATACGCTGAACGTCACCCTCGTCGATTTCAAGCTCGAGTTCGGAAAAACCGCGGACGGCACGATCGTGCTCGCGGACGAGATCAGCCCGGACACCTGCCGCCTGTGGGACAAGACCACCGGCGAAAAGCTGGACAAGGACCGCTTCCGCCGCGACATGGGCGGCGTCGAAGAGGCGTATCAGGAAATCATGAAGCGCGTCATGAGCAAGTAAGCGCATTATCCCCCGGAACAAGCAAAGGCAAAGCATGAAATATCGTATCCTAAAGCATAGCAAGGCCCCGTATGACAAAGTGCATGAGGAGTGCGGCGTGTTCGGTATCGCCGCGCCGCCGGGAAAGCAGATCTCGGCCGCGCATGAGGCGTATGTCGCGCTGTTCGCGCTCCAGCACCGCGGGCAGGAGGCGGCGGGCATCGCAGTCAACAACCGCGGTGTCATCCGCTGCCATAAGGACGTCGGTCTGGTCAGTCATGTGTTCAATCAGGAGATCCTGGACTCCATGCCCGGCTCGATGGCGATCGGGCATGTCCGCTATTCGACCACCGGCAACCAGTCGCGTGAAAACGCGCAGCCGATCTCGATCACGCACGTCAAGGGCAACCTTGCCGTGGCGCACAACGGCAACCTGGTCAACGCCGGCGAGCTGCGCCGCAAGATCGAGCTCAGCGGCGGCATTTTCCGCTCGTCCAATGATACCGAGGTGCTGGTCTACACCATTGTCAACGAGCGCTTAAAGTGCGGTTCAATCGAGCAGGCAGTGGTGAATACTATGGGCGTGATCGAGGGAGCGTATTCGCTCGTGGTAATGTCCCCGCGCAAGCTGATCGCCGCGCGCGACCCACACGGCTTCCGCCCGCTCTGCATCGGCAGGCTGGACGACAGCTATGTGTTCGCCTCCGAGACCTGCGCGCTCGACGCGCTCGGTGCGGAATTTATCCGCGACGTCGAGCCGGGCGAGGTCTGCGTGGTCGAGAACGGCGAGCTGCGCTCGATGCACTGCGGCGTGCAGTGCAAGACCTCGGCGTGCGTATTTGAGTATATCTATTTCGCCCGCCCGGACTCGGTGATCGACGGCGCGAGCGTCGAGCTCGCCCGGCAGGAGGCGGGCAAGTACCTGTCCATTGAGCACCCGGTGGGAGCGGATGTGGTCATCGGCGTGCCGGACTCCGGCATCCCCGCCGCGATCGGCTACGCCAAGTTCTCCGGCATCCCCTACGGCGTGGGCCTGATCAAAAACCGCTATATCGCCCGCACGTTCATCCAGCCCGGGCAGGACAAGCGCGAACGCTCGGTGCGCTTAAAGCTCAACGCGCTGCGCACCGCGGTCGAGGGCAAGCGCGTGATCATGGTGGACGACTCGATCGTCCGCGGCACGACCTGCGCGCGGCTGGTTAAGCTGCTGCGCGACGCAGGCGCGGCAGAGGTGCACATGCGCATTTCCGCGCCGCCCTTCCGCCATCCCTGCTTTTTCGGCACGGACATCCCCGAGCGCAGCCAGCTGCTCGCGCACGGCCGCACGGTCGAGGAGATGCGCGAGATCATCGGCGTGGACAGTCTCGGATTTTTGTCGCTTGAGGCGGCGCGCAAGATCGCCGTGGGCTGTAAGCTGGGCTTTTGCGACGCCTGTTTCTCGGGTAATTATCCGATTCCCGTTCCTGAACAGGCAGAGAAGAATATGTTTGAAAATGAGATCCCGCTCCCCACAGAATAAGGGACCGGCGGGCACAGGAGAGGAGTATTTATGGGCGGATTTTTCGGAGCCGTCTCCAAGCAGGACTGTGTACTGGATATTTTCTTCGGTGTGGATTATCATTCGCACCTGGGCACACGCCGCGGCGGTATGATCTTGTACGATCAGGAGCGCGGCTTCCAGCGCCAGATCCACAATATTGAGAACACCCCGTTCCGTACCAAGTTTGAAAAAGACCTGGCGGACTTTTCCGGCTGCAGCGGCATCGGCTGCATCAGCGACACTGATCCGCAGCCGCTGCTCGTGCGCTCACATCTCGGGCTGTACGCGCTGACCACGGTCGGCATCATCAACAACGCTGAGGAGCTGGTCTCCCGCTATTTTTCCGACCACGGCCACCAGTTCATGGCCATGAGCTCGGGCAAGGTCAACTCAACCGAGCTTGCCGCAGCGCTCATCAACCAGAAGGACGACATCGTTTCCGGTATCCTGCACGCGCAGGAGCTGATTGACGGCTCGCTGACCGTGCTCGTACTGACGCCGGACGGCATCATCGCTGCGCGCGACCGGCTCGGCCGCCTGCCCGTGCTGATCGGACAGAACGAAGACGGCTGCTGCGTATCGTTCGAGTCGTTTGCATACCACAAGCTTGGCTACGCGGACGCTTACGAACTTGGCCCGCAGGAAATCGTCAAAGTCACGGCAGATGGTTTTGAGACCCTGTCTCCCGCAGGCAAAGAAATGCGTATCTGTTCGTTCCTCTGGACGTATTACGGCTATCCGAACTCGAATTACGAGGGCGTCAATGTTGAGGTCATGCGTTACCGCAACGGCGAGATCATGGCGCGGGATGATAAAAAACGCGGCCTTGCGCAGGATGTGGACTATGTCGCAGGTGTGCCGGACTCCGGCCTGCCGCACGCGATCGGCTACGCCAACGAATGCGGCAAGCCGTTCGCGCGCCCGTTCGTCAAGTATACGCCGACCTGGCCGCGCTCGTTCATGCCGGCCAACCAGAAGATCCGCAACCAGGTCGCCAAGATGAAGCAGATCCCGGTACCCGAGCTGATCGAGGGAAAAAAGCTGCTGTTCGTGGATGACTCGATCGTCCGCGGCACGCAGCTGCGCGAAACGGTCGAATTCCTGTATGAATCCGGCGCAAAGGAAGTGCACATGCGCTCGGCCTGCCCGCCGATCATGTATGGCTGCAAATACCTGAACTTCTCCTCCTCGAATTCCGAGATGGAGCTGCTCGCCCGCCGCACCGTGCAGGAACTCGAGGGCGATGAGGGGCAGAAGCACCTGGAGGAATATGCGGATGCCAACACCGAGCGCGGCCAGTGCATGCTGAAGTCCATCTGCGAAAAGTTTGGTTTCAGCTCGCTGGGCTACCAGTCGCTTGACGGCCTGCTGGAGGCCATCGGGCTGGACCGCGACAAAGTCTGCACCTACTGCTGGAACGGCAAGGAATAAGCCGTTCGCCACAATAAACGACGAAGGAGTTTTAATATGAGTGAAAGCCGTTCTGAAAGCTACAAGGCTGCCGGCGTAGACGTAACCGCCGGTTACGAAGCGGTCAAGCTGATGAAACCGATGGTGGAATCCACTTTCACAAGGGGCGTAATGGGCACGCTCGGCGGCTTCGGCGGGCTGTTCCGCCCGGATTTCAAGGGTATGGCCGATCCCATCCTGGTTTCGGGTACGGACGGCGTGGGCACCAAGCTCAAGCTGGCCTTCCTGATGGACAAGCACGACACGGTTGGCATCGACTGCGTTGCCATGTGCGTCAATGACATTGCGTGCTGCGGCGCGCAGCCGCTGTTCTTCCTGGACTATATCGCGGTCGGCAAGAACCACCCGGCGAAGATCGCGCAGATGGTCTCCGGCATTGCGGAGGGCTGCCGTCAGGCGGGCTGCGCACTGATCGGCGGCGAGACCGCCGAGATGCCCGGCTTCTATCCGGAGAATGAGTATGATATGGCAGGCTTCTCGGTCGGCATGGTCGACAAGGACAAAATGATTGACGGGACCACTATCAGGCCGGGCGACGCGCTGATCGGCGTCGCCTCCTCGGGCGTGCATTCCAACGGTTATTCGCTCGTGCGCAAGACGCTCGGCATCAACGAAAAGTCTGTGCGCCGCTACATTGATGAGTTCGGCAAGACGCTGGGCGAGGAGCTGCTTACCCCGACCAAGATCTACGTCAAGACCATCCAGTCGCTGATGGGCAAGGTGGACGTCAAGGGCATCAGCCACATCACGGGCGGCGGCTTCTATGAAAACGTGCCGCGCATGCTGCCGGACGGTATCTGCGCAAAGATCGAAAAGAAAGCCATGCCGGTCCCGCCGGTATTTGACCTGATCGCCAAGACCGGCAAGATCCCGGAGCGTGATATGTACAATACCTTCAATATGGGCGCGGGCCTGGTGCTCGCGGTCGCGGCGGAGGATGCCTCCCGCGCGGTTGCGGCGATCTCGGCTGCGGGAGAAAAGGCCTACGTCATCGGCGAGTGCGTTGCGGCGGAAAAGGGCGTCGAACTCGTCTAATCCCAGCAGAGAATGTGTGACGGTAACTGGGGAATGAACTTTTTCACGGCGGATCTCCTTCGGATGTCCTGTGGGGATTCATTTTCCATTTTCCATTCTCAATTTTATTTTTCGGAGAAAAATAATCATGATTAACATCGCAGTTTTGGTTTCAGGCGGCGGCACGAACCTGCAGGCGCTGATCGACGCGCAGCAGGCAGGAAAGATCGAAAACGGGCGCATCGCGCTGGTCGTTTCGTCCAATCCGAACGCCTATGCGCTTGAGCGCGCCGCGAAAGCGGATATCCCCACGGCCGTGCTGCGGCGGAAGGATTTCGGTACCGCAGACAGCTACGCAGGCGCGCTGGATACGCTGCTGCGCGAAAAGGGCATCGGCCTTATCGTGCTCGCAGGGTTCATGACTGTGCTGCCGGACAGCTTCTGCCGCCTGTATGAGAACCGCATCATCAACGTACATCCGTCGCTCATCCCCTCATTCTGCGGGGAAGGGTACTACGGCCTGCGCGTGCATGAGGCCGCCCTTGCCAAAGGGGTGAAGGTGACCGGCGCAACCGTGCATTTCGTCTCTGAAGTGGTAGACGGAGGCGCGATCATCGCGCAGAAATCGGTTGAAGTGGAGGAGGACGACACACCCGAGGTTTTGCAGCGCCGCGTGATGGAGCAGGCGGAGTGGATCCTGCTGCCGCAGGCCGTGTCCGACTTCTGCGCGGGGCGGCTCACCGTACGCGGGGCATGGGTCGCAAGGAAAGAAAAGGAGTGACAGCAGTATGAGCAAAAATGTGTTCGATATCAGCAATGAACTGATGAGTAATGCGTATCCGGGCCGCGGCATTATTTTCGGCCGCACACTGGATAACAAGCAGAACGTGGTCGCCTATTTCATCATGGGCCGCTCGGAGAACAGCCGCAACCGCATCTTTGTCGAGACAGAAGACGGCATCCGCACCCAGGCTTACGACCCTTCCAAGATGACCGACCCATCGCTCATCATCTACCATCCGGTGCGCCAGTGCGGCGGCAAGCTGGTTGTCACCAACGGCGACCAGACCGACACGATCTGCGAGTACCTGCGCGAGGGCAAGAGCTATATCGACGCCCTGCGCACCCGCCAGTTCGAGCCGGACGCGCCGAACTACACCTCGCGCATTTCGGGCGTTATCAATGAGGACGGCTCGTATTCCCTGTCCATCCTCAAGAACTTCACCTCGGACCGCACCTCGAACAAGCGCTTTTTCTACGAGTACGACAAGCCGGTGCCGGGCCTTGGCCATTTTATCCACACTTATCAGTGCGACGGCGACCCGCTCCCGCCCTTCCGCGGCGAGCCCAAGTGCATCCGCATCGAAAAGCCGATCAAGCAGTTCACCGAGATGCTGTGGACCAGCATGAACGAGCAGAACAAGGTCGCGCTGTTTGTGCGCTATATCGACCTCGCGACCGGCGCGTACTGGCAGGAAATCCGCAACAAACATGAGGAGGGCAAGAACGCATGAAAGAACTCGCACTCAAATACGGCTGCAACCCCAACCAGAAGCCCGCGCGCATCTTTATGACCGAGGGCGAGCTGCCGATCGAGGTTTTGAACGGCAAGCCGGGCTATATCAATTTCTGCGACGCGTTTAACTCCTGGCAGCTGGTGAAGGCGCTCAAAAAGGCGACCGGCATGCCGGCCGCTGCGTCCTTCAAGCATGTGTCCCCGGCGGGCGCAGCGCTTGGAAAGCCGCTGACTGACATCGAGAAGCAGATGTACTTCGTCGAAGCTGGCCATGAGCTGTCCCCGATCGCGTGCGCCTACATCCGCGCACGCGGCGCGGACCGCCTGTGTTCCTACGGCGACTGGGCGGCGCTCTCCGACGTGTGCGACGCGGACACCGCAAGTTACCTTGCGCATGAGGTGTCGGACGGCATCATCGCCCCGGGCTATACGGACGAGGCGCTCGCCATCCTCAAGACCAAGCGCAAAGGCGGCTACAACGTCGTCAAGATCGACCCGGACTATGTGCCGAAGCCGATCGAGCAGCGCGACATCTTCGGCATCCGCTTCGAGCAGGGCTACAACGACTATGAGATCAATGAGAGCCTGCTGAACAACATCGTCACTGACAACAAGGAGCTGCCGGAGTCGGCCAAGCACGACATGATCCTGTCGCTCATCACGCTCAAGTACACGCAGTCCAACTCGGTCTGCTACGTTAAGGACGGCATGACCATCGGCGTGGGCGCGGGCCAGCAGAGCCGCATCCACTGCACGCGTCTGGCGGGCAACAAGGCGGACAACTGGTTCCTGCGCCAGCACCCCAAGGTGCTCGGCCTGCAGTTTGTCGACGGCATCCGCCGTCCCGACCGCGACAATGCGATCGATGTGTATATCTCGGACGAATACGAGGACGTGCTCGTGGACGGCGTGTGGCAGAACACCTTCAAGGTCAAGCCCGAGGTGCTGACTGCGGAGGAGAAAAAGGCGTGGATCGCGCAGAACACCGGCGTGACCGTGGGCTCGGATGCGTTCTTCCCGTTCGGTGACAACGTCGAACGCGCGCGCAAATCGGGCGTACAGTATATCGTGCAGCCGGGCGGCTCGATCCGCGACGACAATGTCATCGAGACCGCGAACAAGTACGGCATCGTGATGGCGTTTACCGGCATGCGCCTGTTCCACCATTGATGCTGCGCCCCAATGCCGCCTCTGCGGCGAACTGGACGCTGATCGCGCTTGCCGTCCAGCTGGCCGCCGGACTGTGTATGGCTCCGCTCGGACGCATGGGCGGTTTTGCGCTTCTGCTTTTATGCTGGCTGATGAGCGGTTATGCCGCACTGCGGCTGCGGTGCCTGGCTGCGTTGGGCGCTGCGGCCGCGGGTGCGGTGCTTGCTGTGCTGTCCATGGCAGGCATATCCGGCTGGATGGTCAATATCGTGTCCAACCTGCTGTTCCTGCTGTATTATCTGCCGCTGCAAAACGCATTTGACCGCAAGCTTGCCGCGGCGGACGTCTCCAAAGGCACCCGCATGCTCGGCCGGGTGTGGGCATACGCAACGCTTGCGCAACGCGGGGCATCCATGCTGGGCTTTCTGCCCTATTTCGACGGACAGGATGTGCTGTCTGCCCAGCAGGGCAGCTATACTACGCTGTTTACCGTCCAACTGACGCTCGAAATGATTGCACTGCTTGCAGCGATCGTCTCCTATGTCTGGATGGTGCGCTACCTGTGGCGCGTGCGGACGCTGCTGCGCGGGGAGGCGGTGTGACCATGTTCAAAAGCTATTATGCATCCATCCTGATCGCGGTCGGCGCAGCGCTGCTGATCGCTGCACCGGAAAACTGGATGCTTCAGATCGTGGCGTATGCGCTGCTTTCCGGCGGCGCATTGATGCAACAAAGCGCCTCGCGCTGGTATTTCCGTGCGAGTGTTGCAGCAGACGCGATGATCCTGCTGACCATCCTCGGCGGAACGCCGGTGCTCGGCCCGGGGCTTGTCCATATCATCCTGTCCTATGTGGGCGACGCGGTGCAGTGGATCCTGGGCTGCCTGCTGTTCTGTGCGTTCGGCGCGGTAATGCGCGCGGCAGGAAAGAAAGCGGCGCTCGAATGGGTACTGCTTGCCATGTGGAGCGTGAGCTGTATCCTGCCTATCCTGTCCGCCCTGATGGGCGTGAATGATGTTACCGCACAGCAGGCCGCACAACTCACTACAATCCTGTATCCGCTGGGCTGCATTGCGCTGCTGCTGGATGCATTCCGCGCGCAAAAGGAATCTATCCGTTTGGAAGGAGATAACACATGAAGGTTCTCGTGATCGGCGGTGGCGGCCGTGAACATGCCATCGTCCATACATTGAAAAAAAGCCCCCAAGTAGACCATATCTGGTGCGCGCCGGGCAACGGCGGCATCGCACAGGAGGCTGAGTGCGTGGACATTAAAGCCACGGACATCGACGGCGTGGTGGCCTTCGCAAAGGAGCACCGGCCCGACCTCGTGATGGTCGCGCCGGACGACCCGCTGGCGCTCGGCATGGTGGATGCGCTCGAGGACGCGGGGATCCGCGCGTTCGGGCCGCGCAAAAATGCGGCCATCATCGAAGGCTCCAAGTCGTTTGCCAAGGAGCTGATGAAAAAGTATAACATCCCGACCGCGGCGTATGCGGTGTTCGAGGATTCGGCCAAGGCGATCGAGTACATCAAACAGCAGGGCGCGCCGATCGTCGTCAAGGCGGACGGCCTCGCGCTCGGCAAGGGCGTCACTGTCGCCATGACCGAAGACGAGGCCATCGCGGCGGTCAAGGACGCGATCGACGGCCATGCCTTTGGCGGCGCGGGCGCGCGCGTGGTCATCGAGGAGTATCTGACCGGCCCCGAGGTGTCCGTGCTCGCGTTTGTGGACGGCACGCACCTCAAAACCATGCCCTCGGCGCAGGATCACAAGCGCGCTTACGACCACGACGAGGGTCCGAACACCGGCGGCATGGGTGCGTTCTCGCCCTCGCGCTTTTACACCGAGGACGTGGCGCAGACCTGCATGGAGACCATCTTTCAGCCCACGGTTGCAGCGATGGCAGCAGAGGGCCGTCCGTTCAAGGGCGTGCTGTACTTCGGCCTGATGCTGACCCCCAAGGGCCCGCGCGTGATCGAGTATAACGCCCGCTTTGGCGACCCGGAGACGCAGGCTGTGCTCTCCCGCCTGGAGACCGACCTGTATGACATCTTTAATGCGGTCATCGACGAAAAGCTGGACGAGATCGAGATCAACTGGGCGGCGGGCGCTGCGTGCTGCGTATGCATGGCGTCCGGCGGTTACCCGAAGGCCTACGAAAAGGGCAAGGAGATCAGCGGTCTGGACGACGTGACCGACTCGTTCGTGTTCCACGCGGGCACCGCGGTCAAGGACGGCAAATTCGTCACAAGCGGCGGCCGCGTGCTCGGCGTGACCGCGACTGCGCCGACGCTGGACGAAGCGATCCGCAAGGCATATGCGGACGTGGATAAGATCCACTTCGACAAAGCGCATTACCGCACGGATATTGGAGTGAAATAAGCAATGAAGGCAGAGAAACAGAATCAGATTTTGGGCTGCATGGCCGATGTGCTCAACCAGAACGGCTTCCGCGCTGAGGTCATGGCTAAGGAGGGCGCGCCGACGCTGCTGCGCTGCGAAGCCATGCGGCAAGGCAAGATTGCCAAGGACGTTGTGATCGAGTGCTGCTTTATCCCGATGCAGCTGCCGGGCGAGGATATGGGGCTTTTGCAGTTCTTTGTGACCCTGTTCCAAGGCGCGCCGGATCTGCACGCGAACCAGCTGCGTCGCGCCTGTGCTTACTGTAACGACTTCTGCGCGCTCGGAGCGTTCGGCTTTTTTGAGCAGGCAGGCCAGATCTACCTCAAACACAACACGCTGATTGACGGCTCGCTTGAGCTCGAGAAGAACATTACCTTTGTCGCGGACAACATCTCGGTGCTGCTTGCAGCAGTCAGCCGGTTTATCGACGGCCTCGCACAGGTTGCCTATGCGGGCATGACGCTCGAAGCAGTCATTGACCAGGAGCTGTTCCCCAAAATGTGATCCCAATCTACCCAAAAAAACTCCCGATGCAGTGCATCGGGAGTTTTTGTATGTATTGTGTGTCGGCAATCAGGCCGTGCAGATCGCCAGCGCTACGTCCGCTGCAGATGCCGCGTCCGGGGTGTACTTGTCCGCGCCGATCTGGTCGCAGAACGCCTGGGTGATCGGTGCGCCGCCGATCATGATCTTGACCTTGCCCTTCATCTCGGAAGCCTCGACAGCGTCCACGACGTTGCGCATCTCACCCATGGTGGTGGTCAGCAGCGCGGAGCAGGCAATGATCTGCGCGTCGTTCTCACGCGCCGCCTCGAGGAACTTCTCGACCGGTACGTCAACGCCCAGGTCGATGACCTTCAGGCCCTTGCCTTCCATCATCATGCGAACCAGATTCTTGCCGATGTCGTGCAGGTCGCCCTTTACGGTGCCGATCACGACCGTGCCCTTCTCCTCAACGCCGTCTGCTACCAGGTGCGGGCGGAGCACTTCGATGCCCTTGGTCATCGCGCGGGCTGCGATCAGGACTTCCGGAACGAATACTTCGTTGTTCTTAAACTTCTGGCCAATGATGTTCATGCCGTCGAGCAGGCCCTGCTCCAGGATCTCGCCTGCCGGGATGCCCTCGTCGAGCGCCTGCTGTACGCAAGCCTTTACCTTGGGCGCGCGGCCCTGCTGCAGCCAGGAACTGATGTCATTCAGAATGCTCATGATGATTTCTCCTTTTTCTCCTTATTGTGTTGCGCTGCGCTTCTCTTTCCTTCGCCGCGCCATCTCTTTTGATGGACTCATCATACCATCCTGCTTTCTACTTTTCTTGAACGGAATTGCACTTTTTTGCACAATCTTTCCGAATGCCGCAAACTTGGCATAATTGTGCAAAAAATGATACGATAGTGCCAAGCCGTTTCATGCAGTAAACATATCATCTTGAAATGTACTGCTGCTGTTGTCCTCTTTAGGACGAGGCAATCATTGGAGAGTGGAAAGGCAATGGCACCCGGCATGGAAATTAGCGTCTCTGCATGCTATAATAACATTATATTTACATCTTCACACAAGGTTATGTTATTTTGCAGGAGGGAGACAAATGAAAAAAACATCTATGTTTGTCCTGGTGTCCGCTCTGTTTTTTGCGCTTGCAGCCTGCAGCGGGGCAAAGGAAGAACCTATCCCGGGAACGTATGAAGCTGTAAGCCTCTATGATGCGCCCGCCTACCAGCTGAACGAAAACGGAAGCTATGACCACGGTGAGCAAAAGGGCACCTACACCACTGATTCGGACAGAAATATCGTGCTGAGCCCTAAAGATGCAGAGGCAGATATCATGCTTACCGCACACGGTTCCTACTACTACACACAGGGCAGTCTGGACGAAGACACGGAATACGGCCTTGCCCCGTCTTTCGATGAAAACGGCAGATCCGGGCAGACCTTCACGCGCACAATGGACTCCTCTGTGGAGATGACGCTCTCGCTGCACGACGATGGCACTTTCCAGCTATCCTTCAGCAGCCAGTCCCCTGTATTCTCCCGCGGGAATGATGTTGTCTCTTACGAAGGTTCTTATACGCTGGAAGATGACGTGCTGCATCTGACCTGGAACGATATGGACTTCCCTCTCCTGTATCTGGACGAGAAGATCTACCCGGTCGTTTATACCAAGTCGACCGAGGAGAACAGCACCGCGCTGCAGGCCAGCCGTACTGCGATCCAGGATGCGGAGGAAGCTGCGCGGCAGAGCAGGTGGTGGACACCGGTGGATGACGCACTCTCCAGCGAGATCATATCCAAGCTGACCGGCACCTGGGAATACACTGAATCCGGCCAATATGGTCTTTATTACCGCCTGTCTATCGACAGTAGCACGGTCGACGTGCATATTGAACTGTTGGGCTATCCGGCGGAAAACAGCGGCCCGTATACCGTCTGCAACGATGTAATCCTGGTGCACTACACGGGCGGTACAAAAGGATATGTCGCCTTCCCCTATACCTATGAAAATGGCACGCTCAGACTTTACCCGATCAATTCCCTGGATGAGGCAGCAACCAATGATCCGGGGATGCAGTTCATCAGCGACGAAGCGCGTACAAACGGCCCGTGGTTTACAAAAACCGCCTGATCTCCTGCCGCATCCCTTTTTCAAACAGTATGCAGCCCCCGTGGACACGCCACGGGGGCTCGCTTTTTCTGCAGGGTTCCCGCATTCACAGCGGGGACGCCTGTTTGCAGTGGTCGATAAAGATGTCCGCGACCTCGTCCAGTTCGCCCAGCCCGGTCAGATGGACCTCAGTGCCGTAGCCCTCGCTCTCAAGACGGCTCTTCCAGCTGCCCTCTTCTTCGCCGGCAAGGTCGTTCTGCGCATGGTCGCCCGCGACAATCATCAATGGCGCGAGGTGTACGTTCGTAACCTCGCGTCTGCTCAGCCGCGCAAGCACATAGTCCAGGTGCGGGAAGCCCTCGACCGTACCGACATACACGCGCTCCGCTCCCTGGTAGCGGAAGCAGTTCTCCACCAGCGCGTATGCAGCATTTGCGGGGTGCTCGGTGCCGTGTCCCATGAAAACAAACGCCTCGTCCTCCGCCAGGCGCGGCATACGTTCAAGCAGCGCGCGGGTCAGGCGCAGGTAGTCCTGCGTGTCCCACAGCAGCGGCGCACCGGCCGAAAGCCTGGTAAAACGGCCGCGGAACGCGCGCAGCTGTTCCATCAGCTTTTCGTATTCCTGCCCGAAGATCACGTGCAGGCTCTGGCAGCACACCTCCTCATAGCCCGCGTCCGCAAGCTGCCCGAGCAGCTCGGCAGGGCTCGGGATGTACACGCCCTCCTCCTTTTCGATCTTGCGCGCCACCATGCGCGAGGTGAACGCGCGGTAAAAGTCATAGCCCGGGAAGGCCGCGCACAGCCGCTCCTCGAGGTTCTCGATCGCGCGGCGCGCGTCCGGATAGGTCGTGCCGAAGCTGACGACCATCAGTGCCTTTTTGCTCATATTTTAGAAGCCCTCCCGCTTGACGATTTGATATAGCAGCGCGTTGACGATCGCCGCGGCGACGTTCGAGCCGCCCTTACGCCCGCGCGCGATGATATACGGCGTATCCCCGCCGATGAACAGCTCCTTAGACTCGACCACGTTAACAAACCCAACCGGCACGCCGATCACAAGCGCAGGCGAGACCGCACCCTCCCCGATCAGCTCGTGCAGGCGGATGAGCGCGGTCGGCGCGTTGCCGATCGCAAAGATCAGCGGCCCGTCAAGCTTCGCCGCGTGCTCCATGGACACGGTCGCGCGGGTAACGCCGCGCGCCTTTGCCTCGCGCGCAACGTCCTCGTCCGCCATCAGGCAGACCGCCTTGCCGCCGAGCTTTGCGAGCGTCGGCTTGCTGATGCCGGCCAGCGCCATATTGGTGTCGGTCACGATGGTCGCTCCCGCCTCGAGCGCGGCTTTCGCCTGTTCCACCGCGTCCGGCGAAAAGCACAGGTTGTCCGCATAGTCAAAATCCGCGCTCGTGTGGATGACCCGCTTGACCACCTCGGCAACGCTCTCCGGGAAGGTGCGGCCGCCCAGTTCCTCCGTGATGATCGCAAAGCTGCGCTTTTCGATATCTGCGGGCTTCATGTGTCCGTTCATAATTCGATCCCCTTCCGCGCGCCAATCCCCTTGTCAAACGGGTGGCGGCGCTTTACCATTTCCGTGATGTAGTCCGCACGCTCCTGCAGGGCTTCGGACGGATTACGGCCGGTCATCACAACCTCGAGGTCGTCCGGCTTACCGTCCAGAAACGCAAGCACCTCACCCTCCGGCAGGAACCCGCAGGAGATCGCAGCGCACACCTCATCCAGCACGAGCAGGGTCGCGCCCTCACGCACGGCAAAGCCGGTCGCAGCGGCAAACGTGCGCCCGATTGCAGCGCTGCATTCCTGCTTTTCTTCCTCGGTCATCTGGAAAGAAAACTTGCTGCTGGGATTGGCTGCCAGCATGGTGATATTGCCGAGCTTTGCCAGCGCGCGGCACTCGCTCGAGGTGCCGTCCTTCAAAAACTGCGCCAGTACCACCTTACCGCCAAAGCCTGCGTGGCGCACAGCAAGCCCAATCGCAGCGGTCGTTTTGCCCTTGCCATCGCCGCAGTAAATATGGATCAATCCGGTTTCTTTCATGTTTTTCCCTCCATTATCCGGTAAATAAGCTGCATATCCAGCGACTGCCGTACAGTGTCTGCGAGACGCTCGTATTGTTCTTCCTTATATTGCTCCGTATCGTATGCTGTATCCGCGAGCATCACGCCCTTGCGCGCAGCCAGTGCCTGTGCGAGCGCCAGCGCGACGCCCGGCGCGTCGAACACGCCGTGCAGATAGGTTCCGTAGGCGTTTCCTGCCCGGCAGCCGTCCGCAATAGGTGGCTGTCCCGCACGGGAGAGACGTATGAGCGGCTGTGCGTCCGCCGCACGCGTGGTCTCGCCCATGTGGATCTCATAGCCCGTCACCGGCATGCCGGAGAGCGGCGCAAGCACGCCGCCAAGCGTATCCAACGCACCGGACGACTGCACGGTGGTCTTTTCCGGACGGAACACCGTGTCAGTCGGCAGCAGGCCCATGCCGCGCAGGCTGCCGCCGCCCTCCGCGCCTTCAGGGTCGGAGATCGACTGCCCCATGATCTGGTAGCCGCCGCACACGCCGAACACCGGCGTGCCCGCCGCGTGCTGCTTGAGGATCTGCGCCTCCATGCCGCTCTCGCGCAGCCATTTGAGGTCGCCCAGAGTGGACTTGGTGCCCGGCAGGATGATGAGGTCCGCGCCCTCGAGCTGGGCAGGCTTGTCCGCATAGGATACACCCACGCCCGGCACGCGGGACAGCGCCGAGAAATCCGTAAAGTTAGAGAGCCGCGGCAGCCGCACGACCGCGATGCGGATCTGCGAAACGCCGCCCGCGCTGTCCAGCCGCTCGGACAGGCTGTCCTCATCGTCGATATCGAACCTGCCGTACGGCACCACACCGACCACCGGCTTGCCGGTCAGCTCTTCGAGCTGGGCAAGGCCGGGGCGCAGGATCTCCACGTCGCCGCGAAATTTGTTGATGATCAGGCCGCGGATGCGCGCCTGCTCGTCCTCCTCGAGCAGCTTTACCGTACCGTAGAGCGAGGCGAACACGCCGCCGCGGTCGATATCGCCCACGAGCAGCACGGGCGCGTCCACGAGCTTGGCCAGCCCCATGTTGACGATGTCGTCCTGCTTGAGGTTGATCTCCGCCGGACTGCCCGCGCCCTCGATCACGATAATATCATATTCCGAGGCAAGGCTTTCGTACGCCTGCTTAACCACCGGGATGAGCGCCCGCTTGTCGCCCCAGTATTCGCGCGCCGTGCGGTTGCCGCGCGCCTCGCCCATCACGATCACCTGCGAGCCGACGTCGCTCGTCGGCTTGAGCAGCACGGGGTTCATGCGCACATCAGGCGCAATGCCCGCCGCCTCGGCCTGCACGACCTGCGCGCGTCCCATCTCCCTGCCGTCCGCGGTGATAAAGGAATTGAGCGCCATGTTCTGCGCCTTGAACGGCGCGACCGAATAGCCATCCTGCCGGAAAATGCGGCAGAGCGCCGCGCACAGCAGGCTTTTGCCCGCGTTCGAGCAGGTGCCCTGCACCATAATGCATTTTGCCATCAGTATCCCTCCTGTATGCTGTCCAGCGCGGCGAGCAGCCGCGTGGTGTCTTCCCGTGTTTTGACCGCAGTGCGGTAATACCCCGCGCCCAGGCCGCGGTAGTTCGCGCAATTGCGGATGAGCACGCCGCGCGCGGCGAGCTTGCCCTGCAGCACGTCATCCTGCGACCGGAACAGCAGGAAATTCGCCTCGCCCGGGTACACGGTCAGCCCGCGCCGGGTGAGTTCTTCTGTCAGATATATGCGCTCCTGCGCGATACGCGCCGCGGTCTGCGCCGCGTATTCCGCCTCGCCTGCGGCTGCTGCCGCGCACGCCTGCGCGATGACCGACACGTTCCACGGCTGCCCTGCGCGGTACAGCCCCTCGATGAGCCCGGCGTTCGCGGTCATGCACCAGCCGAACCGCACGCCCGGCACGGCGTACATCTTGGTGTACGCCCGCAGGATCACCAGTTTGGGATAGTCCGCAAGCCGGGCTTTCAGTGTGTGCCGCGCGCTGTCAATCAGGAAATCGTGAAAGCACTCGTCCACGATGAGCCAGATATCGTTTTGCGCGCATTTCTCCACAACCCTGTGTAAAAGCTGCGGCTCGATCGTGCGTCCGGTCGGATTGTTGGGGTTGCACAGATAGACCGCGTCGATTTCCGGCGTGATGTCCAATAGAATCCGCCCGGTCACCGCGAAGCCCTCGTCCTCGCGCAGCAGATGCAAGCGGATATCCGTCCCCGCGAGCGTGCGCTCATACTCCGCGAAAGTGGGCGCGGTCAGCAGCGCGGTCCCCGGCTGCAACACGGCCGCGAGCCGGTCGAGCACATCCGCCGCGCCGTTCCCGCAGTAGAGCCAGTCCGGGTCGACGCCCTCCGCTGCACCGATTGCGCGCCGCGCCGCGCGGCAGAACGGGTCGGGGTAGCGCGTGCAGTCCTCGACCGCGTCGCGCATGGCCTGCTTCACAGTCTCAGGAATGCCGAACGGGTTAATGTTCGCGGAAAGGTCGAGCGGCACACCGCCGTAGGCTTCCGCGTAGGAATACACATCCCCTCCATGCACATATTCGGGCACAGCCGCCCTCCTTTCTGTTATGGTAATACCGCATCATTTGGCAAGAGCGATTTGCGAGAATATTTTACATCCAGATGCGGCGCATTTTCGCAGCAATACTGGATGTATTGCAAGAAAATGAAGCAAAATACGGGGGCAAAATTTCCGCAAAGCGCCGCAGGCACAATGGTGCGGGATTGCCTTAGCCAAACAGCGGCCAGTCCACGGTCAGCCGGATGATCGCGCACAGCACGAGCGCAAACACGCTCGCCGTGGTCATCAGGTCGATCGACCGCAGGATATCGCCGCGGTTAATCTCGCGGTCCGGGTCGCCGAACGCCGCCTTTTTCACGGTTTTGCCGAAATAGCTTGCATCCCCGCCGAGCTGGACGTGCAGCGCGCCTGCGCAAACCGACTCAGTCTGGCCTGCGTTCGGGCTTTTGTGCCCGTTTCGGTCACGGCGGTAGATGCGCAGCGCGTTGCGGTTGTCCAGATGCAGCATGCCCGCGCCCGCGATCATGCAGGCCGCGGTCAGCCGCGCGGGAATAAAGTTGAACACATCGTCCATCCGGGCGGAAAACTTGCCCAGATACTCGTATTTGTCGTTGTGGTAGCCGACCATGGAGTCCAGCGTGTTTACCGCTTTGTAGAGAAAGCCCAGCGGCGCGCCGCCGATCAGCATGAAGATCATGGGCGAAACCACGCCGTCGGTCGTGTTCTCCGCCACGGTCTCGACCGCGGCCTTGATCACGCCCTCCTTATCGAGCGCCGCCGTGTCGCGGCCGACGTACATCGCAACCGCCCTGCGTCCCGCGTCGAGCGATTCATCCAGCGCGGAATACACATGCACGCCCGCGTCCGCGAGGCTCTTGCGCGCGAACAGCGTCCAGCACAGCAGCGCCTCTACGCCAAAGCCCAGCCAGAAGTTCACGCCCCGCAGCCAGCGCAGCAGGAAAAACGGCACCGCAAAGCTCACGCCGCACACAATGATCCACAGGAACACGCCCGCGGCGGTCAGCCCGCGCGGCGATTTGGGGAAAATCCGCCGCAGCAGCTTTTCCGACAGCGATACCAGCTTGCCCACCGCACAGATCGGGTGCGGCAGCTTTTGGGGGTCGCCGAAAATCCAGTCCAGCAAAAAGCCGAGCAGCACGGCGCAGGTCACATACATGGCTTTTCTCCTTTGATCCACTGCGGCACGCCCGCGATCACGCGCACGACCGCGTCCGCCTCCTCTGCAAGCGCGCAGCACAGGCGGCCGACCGCCTCGCGGTACGCTTCATCCGCGCGGTCCATCGGCACCACGCCGCAGCCGACCTCGTCACAGGTGATCACATGGCCGCGCAAACCGTCCAGCAGCGCCATCGGGTCGCGCCCCGCTGCAAGCTCGTCTCGCACAAGAGCGTGCAGGTTCTGGACGAGCGGCAGCGCGGGATACAGCCGCTTTGCGAGCGCGGCCTTGCCCTGATACGCGCCGCCGACAAATAATACCGTCATATCATCAGCCCTCCAAACGCGGCGCACGCGAGCGCGAGCAGCTCGGACAGCGAGATGCAGAAGCCCGCAAGGTCGCCCGTGATGCCGCCGAAGATGCGGCGGCTGAGCTTTTCATGCAGCCCGTACCACAGCAACAGCACGACCGCCCAAACCTTCGCTGCCCGCAGGCCGTACGGCACCGTGTATACCAGTAGCCCAGCCGCGGTCACAAGCAGTACAAATTCGATCATCAGCGTAACGGCGACTGCCTTTTTGTCGCTGTTCTCCGCAAAGATATGTGCCAGCCCGGTGTCCTTTGCGCAGGGCGACAGCACGATCTTGCATCCGCCCAGCGTGCGCGCTACGGCGAAACCTGCGCAGGCCAGCGGCAGCAGCGCGGGCTTCTCATAAATCTGCGCAAAGCACGCCGCCTCGGCCAGCAGAAACGCCATCAGCCACATCGGCCCGAACGCGCCGACATGCGGGTCTTTGAGGATGGCAAGCCGCTTCTCGCGGTCGCCGTAGGAACAGAGCGCGTCGCAGGTGTCGCACAGGCCGTCCAGATGGATGCCGCCTGAAACAAGCAGCGGAATGAGCGCTGCGCCGACAGCATAAAACAGCGCCACTGCGCCAAAATGCGCACAGAACAGGTACCACAGCCACTCGGCCGCGCCCACCAGCACGCCCACAAACGGCAGGAAAGACAGCGCCCAGCGCATGGTCTTTTTCTCCCACTGCACCTGCGGTACGGGCACCGCCGAATAGAGCGAAAACGCGACCAGCAGGCCGCTCCATGCACTTTTCATCGTGTTCCCCCTTCCTTTACGGGCAGCAAAATGCCGCATACCGATTCATAGGCCGCGTCCGCGCGGGCGCAGAGCGCCGCGTTCAGCCGCCCGAGCAGTTCGATGTACCGGATGGTCTCCGCCGGGTAGGGCAGGCCGTCCGAAAAAATCTCATTCGTCACAATGACCAGCGTTTCGCAGCAGTCTTGCAGGCGCCCGATCCCTGCAAGGATGCTGCCGAACGCCGCGTCCTTTGCGCCCTCGGGCGCAAACAGCTCGTTGGCCAGCAGGTTACCCAAGTCTTCGAGCAGGATGCCGTCATACCGCCGGGGCAGTTCCAGCCCTGCAAGGTCCAGCGGCCGCTCGACCGTCTGGAAGCCCTTGCCCTGCCGCAGCGCGCGGTGCCGCGCGATGCGCTTTTGCGCCGCTGCGCCGAAGGGCTGCATGGTCGCCAGATACAGGCGGGAGTCCGCCGCGTGTTCACACAGGAGCCGCTCCGCGTGCGCGGATTTGCCGCTCGCAGAGCCGCCGGTGACCAGTATCAGCATGTTTTCCCTCCTGTATTTCAGAACCGATTTTGTTTCATTCCCCCGGGAAGCCGGGCAGCAGCCGCGCAAGCGGCTGCGCTTCTATCACACTCGCTGCATAAATCCGCTCGGTGCCGCAATAGATGTCCAACGCGGTTGCCGCAGGGTAATACACGATGTGATAGCTGCCCGCAGCATTGTAATCCACATAAACAGCATACCGTGCATCACCGGAAAACTGGTTTTGCAAGGCCCACCTGCGCCGCACCTTTGTTTCACACAGGGTACGGTACAAAGCTTCGGCATCCTGCGTCTGTCTTTGCTCAAATTGTGTGCCGGGATTTTCCAATTCCAGCACCTGCACTGCTATCGGCTGTTCGGCCGGCAGATAATCCGCAACCGTGTGCACAGCCAGAAAGCGAAAGCCTGCCGCACCTGCCGCAGCCATAAATACAACTAATAGCGTTGCGATCAGAATACGTTTTTTCATGTCTTTCACCTTTATTATCCCATCCCTGCAATTTCAGAGATGGGATTCACGTCAGCGGCTGGTATGCCTCAATCCCCGCTTCGTCAAAGCTTGGCATGCCGTCGTAAGCCGCGAGCACCAGGTCAATCATCGCCACCGCCGCGACCGCGCCCGTGCCCTCGCCGAGGCGCATGCCCGCGCTGATGAACG
This sequence comes from Candidatus Agathobaculum pullistercoris, assembly GCA_019114345.1. GTDB lineage: Bacteria > Bacillota > Clostridia > Oscillospirales > Butyricicoccaceae > Agathobaculum > Agathobaculum pullistercoris. The sequence continues at coordinate 20,507 of DXFS01000101.1, forward strand.
GCGTATAGCCCAGCGCCTCGAGCAGCAGCCGGCCCGCGGGCTCTGCGGACTGGTGCGCCGCGATCAGATAGTCGCGCACCGCGGGACACAGCCGCACTGCAATGAGCGCCGCCGCGCACGAGATCACGCCGTCCAGCACGACCGGCAGGCCGCACACCGCCGCGCCGAGGTAAAAGCCCGCCATGCCCGCGATGTCCAGGCCGCCGACTTTGTGCAGGATGTCGACCGGGTCGTCCGGGTCAGGCTGGTGCAGCTTGAGCGCGGTCTCAATGGCATGTACCTTGCGTTCCAGCCCCTCGGAGGACAGGCCCGCGCCGCGGCCGGTCACGTCGCGCACGTTGGCGCCGGTCAGCACCGCGGTCACCGCCGCGCTCGTCGTGGTGTTGCCGATACCCATTTCGCCACCGCACACCAGCCGGTAACCCTGCGCGGCGCACCACTCGGTCATTTGGATGCCGGTTTCGAGCGCGCGCACCGCCTCTTCCCGCGTCATGGCGGGCTCTTTGGTCATGTCCGCCGTGCCATAGCGGATCTTGCGGCGCAGGATGCGCTCGCCTTCCACGTCGCGCGCCACGCCGATATCCACCGGGAAGCTGTCCATGCCGATGTGTTTCGCCATCAGGCAGACCGTGGACTTGCCGCGGCCCATGTTCTCGGTCACCGTCGCGGTGACCTCCTGTCCGCACTGGGTCACGCCCTGCGCGACCACGCCGTTGTCCGCGCAGAACATGACGACCGCGCGCTTTGCGATCGACGGCCGCACGGTGCGCTGGATGGCCGCGAGCTGCGCGACCGCGTCCTGTAACAATCCCAAGCTGCCCAGCGGGATCGCAATATCCGAAAACCGGCGGCGCGCCGCTTCGCGGCTGTCCTCACACGGCGGCTGCACCGCCGCGATTGCCTGCTGTAAATTCATATCAGTTACCTCCCCTGTGCGCACGCGCGCACAAAGTTCTGCGCAAACGCGGGGTTTGCGCGAAAATACAGATGCGGGAAGCCCGCATACAGGGCTTCAGATGCATGGACACAGTCCCACGCGCGGCCATTCGGCTTTTCCGCGCGGAACGTATCCCCGTTGTCATCCGACTGTGCATAGTGGAACTCGTGCGCGCGGATGATCCCGCCCGCGCAGCAGAGCAGGTTATCCTGCCCCGCGGTTAAGGTTACATAGCCGAACGGCTGGAGCTTGTCCGTCATGTGCGCATCCGCGTCAATCACGCCCGCCATCTCCGCGCCGTCCAGCGTGCGGTGCAGGTACAGAAAGCCGCCGCACTCCGCGATGGTCGGCAGGCCGCCCTGCACGGCCGCGCGGATGCTCTCGCGCATGGTGCGGTTCGCAGCGAGCTGCTCCGCGTACAGTTCGGGATACCCGCCGCCGAGGTACAGCCCGTCGATGTTTTCCGGCAGCTTTTCGTCTTCGACCGGAGAAAAATCCACGATCTCCGCGCCCAGCGCGCGCAATACGTCAAAGTTGTCCGCATAGTAAAAGCAGAACGCACGGTCGCGCGCGACCGCAATGCGCACCGGCTTGTCCGTCACCGGCATGAGCAGCGCGCTCTCGTCCGCGAGCGGCGGCGCGGTGTGCGCGAGGGCGAGCAGGCCGTCCAGATCGAGGCTCTCCTCCGCTGCGTCCGCGAGCAGGTCGAGTTTATACTGCAAGTCCCCGATCTCCTGCGCGGTCACAAGACCGAGGTGCCGGTCCGGGATCTCCGCCTCGGGCACGGGCGGCAGGCAGCCGTAAACGGTCAGGCCCGCCTGCTCCGCGATCGCCTTGTAAAAGGGGTACATTGCCTTGGATACCCCGTTCAGGATCACGCCGCGCAGGGTGTTGGGCGCGAAATCCCGGAACCCTTTGATCTCCGCCGCGAGCGAGAGCGACTGTCCCCGCGGCCGCACAACCAGCACAGCGGGGGTATCGGTCGCGCGCGCGAGGTGCGCGGCCGAGGCCGCGTCCGAGGTGCCGGAAATGCCGTCGTAAAATCCCATCACGCCCTCGATGATGCCGATACCACCCGCCGGGATGTGCCGCGCGAGCTGGCTGCGCACCTCGGTTTCGTCCACAAAGAACAAATCGAGGTTGCGGCTCGGGATGCCGAGCACCGCGGTGTGGAACATGGGGTCAATGTAGTCCGGGCCGCACTTGAACGCCGCCAGTGCCGCGCCGCGCCGCTGGAGCGCGCGCAGCAGCGCGCTTGTCACGGTTGTTTTGCCGCAGCCCGAGCCGGTGCCCGCGATCAGCAAGCGGGGCGCGTTATTCTGCATCTGCTCCGCCTCCCGACAGGATGAACACCGGATTATTTGCGGTCATCATGGTGTACGGCCCGACCGCCTTGCCGCGCGCCGCGGAAAGCTGGGTGACCTCGACATCTGCAAAGCCGAGCGCGGACAGCGCCGCCTGCGTCTCGTGCAGGGTCTCGAGCGCGATCGCGTTGACCACCACGCGCACCGCGGGGTTCTTCTGCTTTGCGATTTCGAGGATGCGCTGCATCGCGCCGCCACTCCCGCCGACAAACACGCAGTCCGGCGCAGGCAGGGCTTCGAGTGCGTCCGGCGCTGAGCCCTCGACGATCTGCACATTGTACCCGCCGAGCTTTGCGCGGTTTTCGCGCAGCAGGGCGACCGCTTCGGGCTTGCGCTCGACCGCGTACACCAGTCCGTCGGACGCTTTCCGCGCCAGCTCGAGCGTCACTGCGCCCGTGCCCGCGCCCACGTCCCAAACCGTGTCGCGCGGCTGTACCGCAAGGCGGCTGACCGATACCCAGCGCACCTCTTCCTTGGTCATAGGTACTTTGGCACGGGTGAGCATGTCGTCCCGCACCGGCTCATAAGCGTTCACCGCGTCCGGGTGCTCGATCAACAGCACGGCCAGATTGCCGCAGGCTTCCGCCGCCAGCGTCTCCGCTGTCCCGGTCTGGATGCGCTCGTCTGCCGCGCCGAGGTTTTCGCCGAGGTGCACGGTCAGGCCGCCCAGCCCCGCGTCCGCAAGAGTTTTGCACACCTTGGGGGCGGTATTTTCACCTCCCGTGAGCACGAAGGTCTTTTTGTGGTAGCTGACCGCGCAGAGGATGCTGCCCGCGCGCCCATGCAGGCTGCGCACGCAGGCGTCGTCATACGAAACGCCAAGCTTTGCGCAGAAATACTGCATGCTGGATAAGCCGCAGACCAGCCGCACATCGCCATACGGCGCGAGCTGCCCGCGCAGCCGCCCGGCGGCGCTGAAAAAGCCCACGTCGCCCGAAACCAGCACGGACACGGTCGGCGCATCGGATGCGATCGCCTCAGCCGCGAGCCGGTCGAACGGGCAGACCACAGCGCGGTCACAGACCGCGGTCAGCCGCTGGGTGGCGAACACCTCGTCCGATGCCGCGAGCGCGTGCACGGCCTCGCCGGTCAGGCTGTCCGGTGCGCCCATGCCTGCGCCGATGATATAGAATTTGCGGGACATATTTTTCCCTCCTATTCCAAGTCAACCGCCCCTGGGCGGGACGATCCGCTTTCCGCTCGCGGAGAAAGTGCGCCTGCGCGGCGCGGGCGGGCAAGAGGGGAGACACGAAGTTTCTCCCCTCTTGTCAATCACCCCTTTTCTTTCAGGGCGCGCGGCGCGCGCAAGGGTAAGTGACGCTTTCCATTCTGCGCCCAGCTGCCTTTCAGGCTAAGCAGAAGTTTTGCATACCCCAGATTCTTTTCGGCTCAAAGTGCGGCAATGCTTTCCTCAGCTGCCTTGACCGTCGCTGCAAGATCGTCCTGCGTGTGCGCAGACGAGACGAACATCGCCTCGAACTGGCTGGGCGCGAGGTATACGCCGCGCAATAACATCTCATTAAAATACTTTGCGTATTTCTTTGTATCGCTGGTCTTGGCGGCTGCGAAGCAGTCCACCGGGGTCTCGGTGAAGTACGGGCACAGCAGCGAACCGATCTGGTTGACCTGCATTTTGGCGCTATGCTTTTTCGCGCTTTCGCGCAGGTGGTCTGCGATATACTGCGCAGAAGTCTCCATTTTGTGGTAAACCTCGGGATGCGCAGTCAGAATTTCAAGCTGCGCCAGTCCTGCTGCCATGGCGACCGGATTGCCGGACAGCGTGCCCGCCTGATACACCGGGCCGCACGGCGCGACCTGCTCCATCAGCGCGCGCGTGCCTGCATATGCGCCGACCGGCATACCGCCGCCAATGATCTTGCCAAAGGTGACAAGGTCGGCGCGCACGCCGAAGTATTCCTGCGCGCCGCCCGCTGCAAGGCGGAAGCCCGTGATAACCTCGTCAAAGATAAGCAAGCTGCCGTGCTTGTCGCACAGCTCGCGCAGGCCCTGCAAAAAGCCGTCCTTGGGCGGCACAACGCCCATATTCGCCGCAACCGGCTCGACGATCACCGCCGCCACCTGTCCCGGGTTGGCGTCCAGCAGGCGTTCAACCGAGGCGAGGTCGTTATACTGCGCCATCAGCGTATCCTGCGCCGCGCCTTTTGTCACGCCCTTGGAGTCCGGCTCGCCCTGCGTGAGCGCGCCGCTGCCCGCGCCGACCAGCATCGCGTCCGAATGGCCGTGGTAGCATCCCTCGAACTTGATGATCTTGTCGCGCCCGGTCGCGCCGCGCGCAAGACGCACCGCGCTCATGACCGCCTCGGTGCCTGAATTGACCATGCGCACCATTTCGATATTCGGCACCATCTCGACCATCTTCTCCGCCATCTTGACCTCAAGGGCGGTCGGTGCGCCGAACGACAGGCCGTTTACCATACGGTCATAGACCGCTTTCAGAATGTCCGGGTGGCTGTGACCAAGTACCATCGGCCCCCACGAGCCGACGTAATCGATGTACTCCACACCGTCTTCATCCCAGATGTGGCTGCCTTTGCCCTTGACCACAAAACGTGGATTACCGCCCACCGCACGGAACGCGCGCACGGGCGAGTTGACGCCGCCGGGCAGCACCTTGACCGCCCGCTCAAAAAGCTGTTCGGATTTCGTCATATCAGCCGATGTCCCCCTTCCGGATCGCGTCCGCGAGCTCTGGCGCATAGTAGGTAATGAGGATGTCCGCGCCCGCACGGTAGATGGACACCGCACTCTCGCACATCACGCCGTATTCGTCGATCAGCCCGGCCTTTGCCGCCGCTTTGATCATCGCATACTCGCCCGAGACCGCATACGCCGCGACCGGCAGGTCGAACCGCTGCTTGCACTGGTACACCAGATCGAGGTAGCTCATCGCGGGCTTGATCATCAAGATGTCTGCGCCCTCCTGCACGTCGAGCGCGCATTCGCGCATGGCCTCGCGGCCGTTGTGCCAGTCCATCTGGTAGGAGCGGCGGTCGCCGAACGACGGCGCGGAGCCTGCCGCGTCGCGGAACGGGCCGTAGAAATAGGAGGCATACTTTGCCGCATAGGACATGATCGGCACGTTAACGAAGCCGTTCTCGTCCAGCGCCGCGCGGATCGCCGCGACGCGGCCGTCCATCATGTCGCTCGGCGCGACCATGTCCGCGCCCGCCTTCGCGTGGCTGACCGCGATCTGCGCGAGCCGCGCGATGGTCTGGTCGTTGTCCACATAGTGGCCGCACAGGATGCCGCAATGGCCGTGCGAGGTGTATTCGCACATGCACACGTCGGTCACGACGTACATCTCCGGGTCGAGCTCCTTGATCTTGCGGATGCCCTGCTGGACGATGCCGTCCTCCGCCCATGCGCCCGAGCCGATCTCGTCCTTGTTCTTTGGCAGGCCGAACAGGATGACGCGGGATACGCCGTGCTCGTGCGCGCGCTCGACCATGCGGTACAGCTCATCGGGCGAATAGTGGTACTGGCCGGGCAGCGAGGGGATCTCCTCGTAAATGTTCTCGCCCTCGGCGACGAAAATCGGCCAGATCAGGCTTTCGGGGGAAATGCGCGTCTCGCGCACCAGCTTGCGCAGGTTATCCGAGGTGCGCAGGCGGCGGGGACGGATGGTTTCGTTGAACATATTATGATTCCTCCAATAGACAGGCAATCATAGCATCTATGGTTGCGTTTTCTGCAATTTTGACATTCATATTGTACCTGCGGGCCGCCTGTGCGGTCTGCTCGCCGATGCACAGCGCGGTAAAGCCGGCGTAGTCCGCCGCGCCCACCGCCTGCCCGAAGCCCTCGACCGTGGACATGCTGGTAAAGGTCACCACGTCTGCCGCGCCCTGCTCCAGCATGGCGCGCAGCTCGTCCGCCTTGGCGCAGCGGTATTCGGTGTCGTACAGCGGCACGTCGGTGACGGCCACGCCCGCGGCTTTCAGCTTCTCGGGCAAGATCTGCCCGCCTGCCGCCGCGCGCAGCAGCAGCGCCGCGCCGCCCTGCGGCAGGGCTTCGAGCAGCGCGTCCGCGAGGTGTTCGCCGTCGTACTGCGCGGGGACGAGGTCGGCCGCAAGGCCGTAACCCGCCAGCGTGTCCGCAGTGCCGCGGCCGATCGCCGCAAGACGCATACCGTACAGCGCGCGCAGGTCGCGCCCGAGCCGGTGCAGCGCATGCACCGCCGCGTGCACGCCCGCCGGGCTGGTGAACACCGCCCAGTCATGGCGCTGCGCAAGCGCGTCCGCGAGCGGCTGCACGTCTTCCCGCTCTGCCGTCTCGATGCACGGTGCTTCGACCACCTGCGCGCCCAGCTCGCGCAGGCGCGCCGCCAGCGTACCCGCCCGCTCGCGCGGCCGGGTCACGATGACCGTTTTGCCGTGCAGCGGCAGGGGCGTGAACCAGTCGAGCTTGTCGCTTAAGGTGCACACCTTGCCGACGACAATAAGCGCCGGACTTTTGAGCCCCGCCGCGCGCACCTGCGGCGCAAGGTCCGAGACCGTCGCCACGACCTTGCGCTGGTTGCCGCGCGTGCCGTTTTCGATCACCGCCGCGGGCATGTCGGGCGCGATGTGCGCCGAGAGCAGGCCGTCCATGACCTGTTCGAGCGCGGTCAGGCCCATGAGGAACACCAGCGTGCCGCCCGCTTTCACCAGACTGTCAAAGTCAATCTGGAGCGGCTTGCCCGCGCGGGCGTGCGCGGTGATGATGTGCACGGACGAGCAGAAGTCGCGGTGCGTCACCGGGATGCCTGCGAACGCGGGCGCGGCGAGCGCGCTCGTCACACCCGGGATGACCTGAAACGGCACACCGTTTTCCAGCAGATATTCGCACTCCTCGCCGCCGCGGCCGAACAGGTAGCAGTCACCGCCCTTGAGCCGCACGACGTTTTTGCCTTCCTTTGCCAGCCGCACCAGAATTTCGTTGATCTGATCCTGCGGCACGGGATGGTGGTTGTTCTCCTTGCCGACGTTCACGCGCACAGCCGTTTCCGGGATCAGGCCTAGGATATCCTCGTTCACCAGCCGGTCGAACACGACCGCGTCCGCTTTTTCGATCGCCGCCGCGCCTGCGAGCGTCAGCAGCTCGCGCCCGCCCGGGCCGGCGCCGACCAGCGTTACTTTTCCTGTCATAACGTTCCCTCCGCCTGTTTTTGCAGCTGTAAGGCGAGCGTGCGCCCGAGCGATGCCGCTTCGCTCCGCAGCCCGGTGACCGCGCCGCGCGCGGACCGGCTTTCGTCCCCGGTGACGTACAGCCCGCGCAGATGGAGCATATCGCCCTCGGTCTCGGCATAGGCCGCGACCGGCGCGAAGCACCCGCCGCCGAGCGTTTTGACGAACGACCGCTCGGCCAGCGCGCAGTCGTGCGCGTCCGCGTCATCCAGCTTTTTGACCTCATCGGCCAGCTCGCCCTCGCGGCCCTGCACGGCGAGGATCGCCTGCCCCGCCGCAGGGATCAGCTCATCCGGCGAGAAATACCGGGTGATGCGGTTTTCCAGCCCCAGGCGGTGCAGTCCTGCTGCTGCGAGCACAAGCGCGCCGTACTCCCCGCGGTCAAGCTTGTCCAGCCGCGTGAGCACGTTGCCGCGCACGGGCTTGACCTCGATCTCCGGAAACAGAGCCGCGAGCTGCACGCGCCGCCGGGCGGACGAACAGCCGATGGGCTTACTTTTATCCCACTCGCCGCTCTGCGGCAGCACGAGCACATCGCGCGCGTCCTCCCGCTTGGTGTATGCAACGAGCGGCAGCCCCTCCGGCTGCTCCATCGGCACGTCTTTTAAGCTGTGTACGGTCAGGTCGACCCGCCGGTCGGCCAGCGCGCGATCCAGCTCCTTAACGAACAGCCCCTTGCCGCCCACCTGATCGAGCGTTTTATCCAGAATCATGTCGCCGAGCGTTTTCATGGTGATGAGCTCGCAGTCCCCGAGCGCGCGGCAGACCTCCTCGGCCTGCACGACAGCGAGCTTACTGTCCCGGCTTCCTACTTTGATCATTGCATTTCCTCCAATACCGCGCGGATGCGCTTTGCCGCAGCGGCGGTTTTGCCGTGTGCCGCGCCGCGCGACACCACACCCGCGGTCAGCCCCCCGCCCTCGCATACAGCGGGGAAGAAAAAGGTGGATTCCGCCGCGCAGTCCGCCACGCTGCACGGGATGACGCGCTCTGCGCAGTCCTGCGCGATGCTGTGGTTGACCGCGCGGTTGTTTGTCGCCGCGACTGCCAGAAAAGCCCCCGAAAGATCGCTTTTCTCGTAGCCGCGGCAGTGGGTCAGGCCGACACCCGCCTTGTCCTCGGGCGCGATGACAACCACCTCTGCGCCGAAGCGCCGCAGCACCCCGATACGCCGCGCGGCGATCATACCCGCGCCGACTACCACGCATTTTTTGCCCGCAAGCGACACGAACAGCGGAAAGCGCGGCAAATTTTCCTCCTGCGCCTTCTCAGATTCGGCCAGTCCGAGCTTGTCCGCGAGATACGCCTGCATCTCCTCAAGCGTGCGTCCGGTCTCCGCGCGCGGCCGCGCGATGACCAGCACGGTTGCCCCCACCTCGCGCGCGGCGGACAGCTTTTCCGCGAACCCGCCGGACGCGCCCGTGTCCTTGGTGACCAGGATATCCGCGCCCGTCTGCCGCAGAAGCGCTGCGTTCATCTCGTGCGAAAACGGCCCCTGCATGGCGATAAGGTGCGCGCCCGCAAAGCCGAGCGCCTCGCACTTTTGCAGCACGGACGCGGTCGCCAGCACGCGCGGATACAGCCGCTCGCGCCAGTTTTCAACCGCCGTGTACGCCTCCAGCTCCTTGCTGCCGGTCGTCAGCAGCGCCTTGCCCGGATGCGCGTTCAGCCACGCGACCGCGGCCGCCGTATCCGGCACGGTCTCGCAGCCGTCGCTTTCAGTCGCGGGGCGGAGCAGGCGCTCATACTGCGCGCCGGTCCGGGCGCAGGCCGCGCGCAGGTTGTCGGTCACGGCCGCGGCGTAGGGGTGGGTCGCGTCGATCAGCAGCGTGTCCGCATCCAGCCGCGCGGCGATCTCCGCTGTGTCCAGCCGCCCCTCGTGCACGGTGACGCCGTCCATCGGCTCCATCACCGCCGCGCCGTATTCGGTCGCAACGTAGACATCCGCCCGCGCGCCGCGCGCGGACAAGAAGCGGCACAGCGCATGCCCCTCGCTCGTGCCGGAGAAAACGGCCAGCTTCATACGCCCCGGTACCCCCGCGGCGTGACCATGCGGCCATTCACCACGCGCGTACGGCTGTTGCCGACAAACACGGTGGTCAGCATATCGACCGTGGTGTCGCGCAGCGCGCCGAGCGTGGTCAGCGTGTATTCCTCGCCCTCGCGGCCGATGTTGCGCACAAGGCCGCACACGGTTTCGGGCGGCTGCGTCTCGAGCAGAATGTCGCACGCGCGCCGCAGATGATCGGTACGCTTTTTGCTCGCCGGGTTATAGAGTGCAATGCAGAAATCGCCCTGCGCCGCGCCGCGCAGTCGCTGCTCGATTACCTCCCACGGGGTGAGCAGGTCGGAGAGCGACACGCACGCAAAGTCGCACGTCATGGGCGAACCGAGCACCGCGCCGCCCGAGCAGGCCGCCGTGATGCCGGGGATGACCTCGACCTCGATCTCCGGATCGTTTTCGCACACCTCGAGCAGCAGGCCCGCCATGCCGTACACGCCCGCGTCGCCGGACGAGACGACCGCGACCGTCTTGCCCTGCTTTGCGAGGTCGCGCGCCGCGGTGCAGCGGTCGACCTCCTTGGTCATGCCGGTCTGCACGCGTTCCTTGCCCTCGATCAGGTTTCCGATCAGATCGAGATACAGGCCATAGCCCGCCACGCAGTCGCATTTCTCAAGCGCGCGCACCGCGCGCAGCGTCATCTGTTCCTCTCCGCCCGGCCCAATGCCGATGCAATACAGCTTCATCTGCCGCTCCCCTTTCTCATATGTGCCAGGCACGCCGCAAGATGCTCGGCGTCCACCAGTTCTTTCATGCCACCCAGCAGCAGATCCACGGTTTTATTGACCGCGAGCTCGGCCAGCCCGTCCAGATCGCCGTCCTCGTGCAGGCCGCTGTAGGCGTGGTCGTAGTGCAGGCGCGCCAGCGCCTCGTCCTTGACCGCCGCGATCAGCGGCAGCGCCTGCCGGTAGCCGTACCATTCGTAAAACGCCTGCTCCTCCTCGCCGAGGATGCGCATGGCGACTTCGCGCGCCTCCGCATTATAGTCGCCGAGGTCGCCCAGATCGTCCAGATTGAGCAGGCGCACGCGGCCGTCCTCCCCGACCGCCTGCTCGATGTCGCGCGGCATAGCGAGGTCGAGCAGCAGGCGCGGCGGGTTTTGCATTGCCGCGACCTGTTCGGCAGTCAGGGTGAAATGCGGGCTGGTCGTCGCGCTGACCGCGAGGTCCGCGCCGTCCAACACCTCGCAGCGCGTGTCATACGGCCAAGTATCGCACCCCGCGGGCACGACGGTCTCGCCGTGGTGGTAGCTGCGCAGGGTCACGGTGACCGCGCAGCCCTGCGCCCGCAGGGTGGAGGCCGCAAGGCGGCCCATCTCGCCGTTTCCGATCACGACCGCACGCTTGCCCTCGAGCGAGCCGAAAAACTGCGCCGCGCGCCGCGCGCCGACCTCGGCCGCGGACGCGGGCACGCCGGTCAGCCTTGTCTCAGTGCGCACGCGCTTGCCCGCCGTGACCGCGCGCCGGAACATCGTGTCCAGCACAGCGTCCACGGTCTTTGCCTCGCGCGCGAGCGCCACCGCGCCCTTGACCTGCGAGACGATCTGGTCGTCGCCGAAAATCTGACTCTCCAGCCCGGCGGCGACCTGCATCAGATGATGTACGGCGTTCTCCCCGGTGCGCGTGATGCTGTAGCCGCGGTATTCCGCCGCGTCAAAGCCCGCCGCCTCGGCCAGCACCGCGAGCGCGTCGAGCTGAGTGCCCTCTGCGCCGTGCAGATACAGTTCAGTCCGGTTGCAGGTCGCGAGCAGCACACAGCCCTGCACGCCTTTCTGCGCCGCAATGCACGGCAGCAGCGCCTGCACCTGCCCGCGCACCAGTGAGACCGCCTCACGCTTTTCCAGCGGCGCATGCACAAAGTCAATACCCGTCATACACAGATCCACAACAGCAATCCTCCAAAAATCCTCTTGTCACGCAAATGTCACGCGGAAGTCCCGCGCCGCGAGCGCCACGGTCACGCCGTCCCGCGCGGTCTTGCGGCAGAGCAGCCTGCCGCCGCCCGCCGCGCACACCGCCGCGCGCTCGCATACGTTATCCACCCCCACGGTCTCCGCAACAAAGGCGGACGGGGTGAAATCCCCCGCGGCCTGCCGCAGCGCTTCCGCCGAAAAGGTGGTCAGCGCAAGGCCGTGCGTTTGGCAGAACAACAGCAGCCCCGGCTCGTCTTTCTTGATGTCAATGCTCGCCGCGCCGCATACCGCTGTGGGCGGCACGCCCGTGGCTTCGAGCACCTCCTGCATCGCGGTTTCAATCTTTTCTGCGCCCGTCCCCCGGCGGCAGCCGATGCCGACGTACACGATGCGCGGCACGAGATGCAGGGTATGCGCAAACGGCACGACCTTTGTGTCAAACCCGATCACAAAGCCGCTCTCCGCGTCCGCGTTCAGGCTGATGTGCGCGGGCAGCCGCCCGTCCACCGGGAAATCCGACCGCACGCCCACGGTCTCGCCGCGCAGCAGCGCGCCGGACACATATTTGATGTGCGGCGGGTCAAACACCGCGCAGCCGTTGTCCCTGGCCCAGTTGTCGACCGCGAACACGTCGCGCCCGTCGGTCGCGGTCGTGACGACCGCCTGCGCGCCGAGGCCGTCCGCCAGCCGCTCGGCCAGCGCGTTCGCGCCGCCCAAATGCCCGGACAGCAGCGGGATGACGAATTTACCCGCCTCGTCGATCACAATGACCGCCGGGTCATACGCCTTGCCCGCGAGGTAGGGCGCGACCGCGCGCACCGCGATGCCCGCCGCGCCCACGAATACGATCAGGTCACAGTCCACCATCGCCTGCTGCGCAAAGCGCGAAAGCGAGGTGCCGGAGAGCGACGGGTCGACCGTGCGGGCATACCGCTCGGTGAGAAAGTCCGGCAGCAGCGCCGCGGCCCTCGCCGCCGTGCGCGCGCCGACTTCGGTAAAGGACACGAACTTCGCGTGCTTCATTTGCTCGCCTCGCGGAACCCGGTCGTAAACGCCGGGTCATACAGCTTGGAGCGGTCGTACTCGTCGCCCAGAAAGCCGCCGACCGTGATGAGCGCGGTCTTGGTCACGCCCTCGCGCTTTGCCGCCTCGGCCAGCCCCGCGACCGTCGTGCGGATGACCTTTTCATCCGGCCAGGTCGCCTTGTAGACGATCGCCGCCGGGGTCTCAGGCGCATAGCCGCCCGCGATCAGCCGCTGGGACAGCTTTTCGAGCTGCCCCGCGGACAGGAAGATCACCATGGTCGCGCCGTGCGCGGCGAGCGACTCGATCTGCTCCTTTTCCGGCACCGGGGTGCGCCCCTCCATGCGGGTCAGGATGACCGTCTGGCTGACGTTCGGCAGGGTGTACTCGGCTTTGAGCGCCGCAGCCGCGCCGCAGAACGAGGACACGCCCGGGCAGACCTCATAGGGCAGTCCCAGTTTGTCCAGCTCGTCCATCTGCTCACGGTGCGCGCCGTAGACGCACGGGTCGCCCGTGTGCAGCCGCACGACGGTCTTGCCCGCCTGCGCCGCGGGCGCCATGACCGCGATGACCTCTTCGAGCGTCATCCTGGCGCTGTCGTAGACCTCGCACCCTTCTTTTTTATAATCCAGCAGCGCGGGGTTGACCAGCGAGCCGGCATAGACGATCACGTCCGCCTCGCCGAGCAGTTTTGCGCCGCGCACGGTGATCAGGTCGGGTGCGCCCGAGCCTGCGCCGACAAAGTAGATCATGCCTGTCCCTCCTTCACGAGAATGATGGAAAAATAACCGGTCGGGTCGTCCATTGTCGAAAGATCGGTCACAATGCGCTGTCCTTCCATGCCGCAGCGCTCAACGAGCGCCGCGTTTTGCAGCTGCCCGCGCGCAGCCAGCTTGTCGCGCACCTCGAGGATGGACTTTCCCGCCTTCATCAGCACCTTGCTGCCCGCGAGGTCCAGCCCCTCGTCCACCGCGCCGTGCGACGCGGGGATGATGTGCAGCATCTCGCCGTCCTCGCACAGGGCGCGGCCGAGCGCGGCCGCCGCCGCGCAGAAGGACGGAACGCCGGGCACCAGCTCGGTCTCATATCCGCGCGCAGCCACGCGCCTTACCACATACCAGCAGGTCGAGTAGACCGTCGGGTCGCCGAGCGTCAAAAACGCGACGTCCTTGCCCTCGTCCAGCAGCGCGCAGATCTCATCCGCGGCGCGGTCGTGGCTCGCGTCCCGCGCGGCCTTGTCGCGCGTCATCGGCATGTCACAGTGCAGCACCGGCTTGTCCCCGATGTATTCCGCCGCAATGGTCAGCGCGGCTTGGTCGCCCGCTCCCGACTGCGGCACCGCGACGACCGCACATTCCCGGATCACGCGGATGGCTTTGGCGGTCAGCAGCTCGGGGTCGCCCGGGCCGACGCCCACGCCATACAGTTTTGCTTTGCTCATTTGCTTTCCCTCAACCTTTCGCACAGCGCCATCGCTCCGGGCGACTGCGCCAGAATGCCGTATTTTGCTGTAAACAGAATAAACTCCACATGCCCGCGGCCGCGCAGCCGCAGGGCAAGGCGTTTTTCGATCTCGCTTTCAATGCGCGCGAGCACGGGTTCGCGCAGGTTTTCCCGGTCGAGCAGCTCGATGCACGCATCCACCGAGATGGACTGCATCAGCCCCTCGAGTATGTCCCGCCCCGCGCCGCAGAGCGCCGCGTGCGCGGTGAAGATCTCCTGCCTGCCGTCCGCGACCGAGGAATGCGTGTTCATCACGCCCGCGGCGAGCTTGACCAGCTTGCCCGCGTGCCCCACCAGCAGGATATCATCGAACCCGCGGAACACCGCGTGGTCGAGCGCCTCGCCGATGAAGTTGGAGCACTTGACCGCCTTTTCGAGATCCAGCCCGAGCGTGTCCCGCGCGAAGTCCGCACCGTAGTTGCCCGGGCACAGGAAGGCGGTGCGCTGGCCGCCCGCGTACAGGCTGTCCAGCTCGAGCAGGATGGTGTCCACCAGCGCCTTTTCGCTCATCGGCTCGACAATGCCGCTTGTCCCGAGGATGGACAGCCCGCCGACCACGCCGAGATGCTCGTTATAGGTCTGTCTGGCCAGTTCCTCGCCGTTTTCCGCCGAGATGATAACCGAAAAGCCGCCCGTGTAGCCGCATTCTCGCGCGGCGCGCCCAAGCGCCGCCGTGATCTGCGCGCGCGGGCCGGGGTTGATTGCCGCCGCGCCCACCGGCATGGCAAGCCCAGGCCGGGTCACGAGGCCGACGCCCGCACCGCCGTCGATGGCCACGCCCGGTTCCGCGCGGCACACGGTCGCCGAGATGCCCACGCCGTTTGTGATATCCGGGTCGTCGCCCGCATCCTTGCGCACTGTGCAGACCGCCGCGTCCCCGTCCAGGTGCGGCTGCTCGACCGGCAGGGTGAAGGTCAGGCCGCCCGGCGTCTCCATCCAGAGCGCGGCGGGTGCTTTGCCGGTCAGGAGCAGCAGCGCCGCCGCCTCAGCGGCTGCCGCCGCGCAGGTGCCGGTCGTCAAGCCGCGACGCAGCGCCTGTCCGCCGTGGTAGGCGATATGTTGATTTTGCATTGCGGCTGTCTCCTTTCCGGGCTGTGGTTTTGTTTCTCACAGGCGTGAGACACCTCTGCCGCCCCATCTGTGTATTTCCACCAGCCCTGGGCAAACGGTGGAAAAGGCAAGGCGGCTCCGTCTGTTCCGCCCTGCCTCCACACCTATTGCTTCTGTTCTTTTTCGCGGATGGCCTCCTGCTTTTTCCGCTCGACGAACCGGCCGAGGAAAAACGCGATCACGCCCACACCGACGCCGGTCTGCACGCAGAACAGCAGGCTTTCCAGCTCGCCCGGCACTTCGCCGCCGAGCAGTTGCTCGAACACCGGCGTAAACCACGGCTCGTATTCCTCACCCGTGATCTCCGCCACCTTGACGCTGCCTGCGTCGTCCGAGCCCCCGAACTCTGCGCCGCGCAGCGTGAGAACGGGCGTGACGATCAACGCCACGCACAGCAACAGCAGTACAATGACAATCGCTTTATTCTTTTTGGTCATGTCTCACGCCTCCTCAAAACCGACCGCGCGCAGCTCGGGCCGCGCATAGGATTCGAGCGCGATCATGATGATGACCGTCAGCACGCCTTCGAGCACCGCAAGCGGCAGCTGCGTCGGCGCGAACACGCCGAGGAACTCAATGACCGAACCCAGCACGCCGCCCGTCGCGGACGGATAGGCCACCGCCAGCTGTACGCTGGTCACGCAGTAGGTGAGCAGATCACCCAGCGCCGCGGCGAGGAACACGGATACCATTTTATTGACTTTAAGCTTGTGGCACAGCTTGTAGATGCCATACGAAACAAACGGGCCGGCGATCGCCATGGAGAAGGTGTTCGCGCCCAGCGTGGTCAGGCCGCCGTGCGCGAGCAAAACCGCCTGGAACACCAGCACAATCACGCCCAGGATGGATACCGCGCTCGGTCCGAACAGGATCGCGCCCAGGCCGGTGCCGGTCATATGCGAGCACGAGCCGGTGACCGACGGGATCTTGAGCGACGAGATCACGAAGATGAACGCGCCTGCCATCGCGATCAGCGTGATCGAGCGGCGGTCGTGCGCGACCGTCTTTTTGATCGAAAAGTAGCCCGCGAGCAAAAAGGGCAGCGCGATCACACCCCACAAAATGCACATGGACGGAGGCAGGAAGCCCTCCATGATGTGCATCGCCCCCGCCATCGGCAGCGCGCCGCACAAAAGCGCCGCGCACGCCGTCAGGCGCACCAGTTTCCGTTGTCTTGCCGTCATTTTTCTTTTCTCCTTTCCTGCCCTTTGGGATGGGCACCGCGGCACGGTACGCCGTACCATGCCCAGAATGTAAAAACGCCGCATCCGTGTGCTTCCCACGCACCGGACCGGCGTTCAGCCTGCGCCCCCTTCCTTGGGGAAACGCACCCTGCACACCGGCCATCTCTCGTGACCGCTATGCGCTTCCGTTCAAAAAGGCAGGTTTTCTGGCTCGGGTATCATCGTCTTCCGGTCGGCCTTCCCAGTTTCCCAGTGACCATTTATGTGACCTCGGACTCTTCCCTTACAGCGGCGGGACCGCAGGGGACTTGCACCCCTTTCCCTATTACCCTGCCGGAGAAATGGCAGGCACCTTTTTGTATCCGGCAAGCTGCCGGAAGAAGTAATTTCATTATAACATGCGCCGGGTCGCTGTCAACAGCGGCCCGGCGTTTTGCATAGGATTCTGCAAAAAAGTACAAAATCCTCCTAAACTGTTTGCACCCCCAGCATCGCTTCCAAGTCTGCAAGTGTTCTGGGACAGGCTGCGCTTTTTCTGACCAGTCCCCGGCTGCGCAGCAGGTCGAATACCCCGAGCATCGCGGGCGGTTTGAGATGCGCACGGTGCAGGGTCTCCGTATCACGGAACACCGTTTCCGGCACGCCGTCCGCGATCACCCGCCCGCCCGCGAACACAACCGCGCGCGTTGCCCAGCGGAAGGCGAAATCCATGTCGTGCGTCGAGATGACAAGCGTCCGCCCCTCATCGGACAGGCGGGCGAGCACCGCCTCCAGCCGGTCCTCCCCCGCGGGGTCGAGCGAAGCCGCCGGCTCGTCAAACAAAATGATCTCGCTCTCCATCGCGAGAATGTCCGCGATGGTCACACGCTTTTTCTCCCCGCCGGACAACTCATGCGGCGGGCGCTCGCGGAACGCCTGCAAATCCATATAGTCCAGCGCATGATCCACGCGCCGCACGACCTCGTCCTTCGGCAGGCGCAGGTTCATCGGTCCGAAGGACACTTCAGCCGCGACGGTCGAGGCGATGATCTGGTCGTCCGCATTCTGGAATACGATGCCCGCGCGCTCACACAGGCGTTTGCGCGTCTTTTTGCCGACCGGCTCTCCATCCAGCAGTATTTCGCCGCGCTCCGGCGTGAGAACACCGTTCAGGCACAGAAAAAACGTGGACTTGCCCGCGCCGTTCGGGCCGAGCACTGCAATGCGCTCGCCTGCGTAAATATTAAGGGACACGCCATCCAGCGCGTTCCCCTTCCCGTCGTAAGAAAAATACAAACTCTTTGCCTGCAAAACCGGCTGTTCCATCCCTTCCCCTCCCCTCTATGCAGCAAAAATGCGAAGCAGGATGAGCCCTGCCCAGAATACCGCCATCCCGGCGAGCTGCACGGCCCGCAGCGGCTTGTCCTCTTCGAGGAAGCACAGGCTTCCGTTATACCCGCGCGCAGCCATGGCATCGTAATAAGTGCGCGACTTGCGCAGCGCCACGAGCAGCAGGCCCGCCGCCGTGCCTCCAAATGAGCGGCACGAGGTGCGGAAATCGCGCCAACCCAGCCGTGCACCCGCCGCCTCGCGCATGCGGCCGTGCGTGTCCAGCAATACGAATACAAATCGGTAGATCAGATACATCAGTTCGGTCATCAGGCTGGGCAGGTGCAGCCGGCGCAGCACGCTGACGAACTCGCACGCGGTCGTGGTCAGCGCAAGCAGATAAAGCGCGCTGACCGCGCCGAGCGACTTGAGCACAAGCGCCAGTGCAAAGCGCACGCTGTCCGCGCTCGTGCAGAGGTAAAACCAGTGCAGCGACAGGCTCCAGTCCCCCGCCGGGACAGGCGACAGGTCGCACGCGACCGCGATCCCGCCGAGCAGCAGGAAGGCCAGCGGCACACGCAGCAGGCCGCAGTAATCATGCAGCGCAAGGCCGCCCTTGACACACTGCAGCGCCGCCAGCACGAGAATGACCGCGGCGGAGACCACAGGCCGGTCGGCCGCCAGGCAGATGACAAGTGTACCAGCGGCCATCCCGGTTTTGAAGCCCGGGTTCCACCCGCTCATGCCTGAGGTATAGGCCAGATGGTCGATCGAGCGCACACCGTGGCTGTGTGTGTGCCGCATCCGGCATCCCCTCCTTCATCTTTTGCGATACTTGGTTCATTGTATAGCCGGGGCGCGTATTTGTCAACCGGGCGGATTTCGTCCGGCAGTGGTGAATTTTTCGCATGGATTTTTGCATGGACAATTGCCTTTGCCTGCGAACTGTCGTATAATGGCTGTATTGAACAAGGGCTGTCCACCCTGTATTGGGGGCAGGCAGGCCCTTTTGCTTTTGGAAAAACGAGGAGGATATTATATGAGTATGGGCAAGATCGATCCGCAGTCCTGGAAGCAGGACCTGCCCGCTTTCCGCGAGAAAACAAACGAATTTTATGCCGGAGAGAGCACGGTCGGCGCGTACAAGGGCTTTTCCGGTTACTACGGCTCCTACGCGCAGAAGGGCGGCAAGGCGAGTATGCTGCGCCTGCGCATGCCCGGCGGCCGCGTGACAAAGGAAAAACTGGCGTTCGTCGCCCGCGCGATCCGTGAATACAAGGTCGCGCGCGCCCACTTTACCACCTGCCAGACCATCCAGCTGCACGACCTGGATGCGGACACCGTGTGCGCGCTCATGGAGCAGGCGCTCGACGTGGGCATCGTCACGATGGGCGGCGGCGGCGATTTTCCGCGCAATGTAATGTGCTCGCCGCTCTCCGGCGTGCAGGCGGACGAATATTTCGACACCCTGCCCTATGCCGAGGCCGCGGGCGACTACCTGATGCATTTCATCAAAGCGGAAAAGATGCCGCGCAAACTCAAGGTCTGCTTCTCCAACTCCCCGGCGAACCAGACGCACGCCACCTATCGCGACCTTGGCTTTGTCGCCCGTCCGGACGGCAAATTCGATGTGTATAGCGCAGGCGGTCTGGGCAACAACCCGCTCTTCGGCGTCAAGGTTGCCGAGGCGATCGACCCGAACTGCATCCTGTATTATATCAAAGCCATGTGGCTGACCTTCCGCTCCTACGGCAACTACGAGAACCGCGGAAAGGCGCGCACCCGCTACATGCAGGAGGCGCTCGGCGGCGCAGAGAACTACAAAAGGGCCTATCTGGAAAAACTGGACGAGGTCATCGCCTCGGGTGAAGACCTGACGCTCAATATCACCCCCGCCCCCGTCACCAAGACCGGTGACGGCAGCACGGCCTCCGGCCCGCGCATCCTGCCGCAGAAGCAGGCCGGGCTGTACACGGTCGTGTGGCACCCCATCGGCGGCCAGCCGTCTATGGAGTCGCTGTGCGCGCTGAGCGATGCGATGCAGACCATCCCGGACGCGGAAATACGCCTCGCGCCGGACGAGACCGCGTATATCGTCAACCTGACCGGCGCGGAGGCCGAAAAGGTGCTCACCGCCACGCCGGACAGCGCACAGAGCCTGTTTGAAACCTCGGTCAGCTGCATCGGCGGCCTGACCTGCCAAGTCGGCCTGCGCGACTCGCAGGGCCTGCTCGCCGCATGCGTCAAGGCCGTGCGCGAAGCGGGCCTGCCGGACGGCGCGCTGCCCCAGATCCACATCTCGGGCTGCCCGTCCTCGTGCGGTACGCACCAGACCGGCACGATCGGCTTCCGCGGCGCATCCCGCCCGGTGGGCGGCAAGCCGCAGCCCGGCTTCCAGCTGTTCGTCGGCGGCTGCGACCGTCAGGGCAGCGAGACCATGGGGCGCATCCTGGGCGTTGTGCTCGAGGCTGACGTACCCGCCTTCCTCGTTGCGCTGGGCAGGGAAGTCGCGGCGTCCGGCATGGACTACGCCGCGTGGAGCGCCGCCAACCCGGACGCGATCGACCGCATCGCCGCACCGTACCTCGGCTGACTGCAGACAATACGCTGCGCTGACAAAAGCCGCTGCTTCCCTTCCGGGAAAGCAGCGGCTTTTCGTTATGTCTCTGTCCGTTTTTCTGCAATCGAGCGGCGGTAGACCAGGCAGGCGATGACCGCCGTGACCGCCTCCGTGATCCAGAACGCATGCCATACGCCGTCCGCGCCCCAAAAGCGGCTGAGCAGCCACGCCGCCGGGATGATGATGACCGTGTAACGGCACAGCGAGATCACCAGCGACGGCACGCCTTTGCCGAGGCCCTCCAGCGCGCCCGAGGAGACGACCGACACGGCCGAAACAACAAACCCGGCGCTGATGATACGCAGTGCTGCGGTGCCTGCGGCAACGGTCTCCGGGTTTTCCGTGAACAGCGCGATCAGCGGGCCGGGTACAGCAAGGCAGATCCCCGTACCCACCGCCATCACGATGCCGCACATCGCCAATGCAGTCAGATAGATGCGGGAAACGCGTTTGCGCTCGCCCGCGCCGAAGTTGTAGCCAATCAGCGGCCGCATGCCCTGCACCACGCCGCTGGCCGGCAGATAGAGGAAGGTCTGCAGCTTATAGTACACGCCCAGCACGACCACATAAATCTGTGAATACGCGGCCAGGATCGCGTTGAGCGCCGAGATCAGCAGCGACGGCAGCGCCAGATTGAGGACCGCCGGGACGCCGATTGCATACAGCCTGCCGTCCAGCCCACGCGCAGCGGCGAGGTACTGCCGGCCGATGCGCACACGGATCGGCCGCAGGCGGTAGACCGCGAGATAAATCGCCAGCGTGATCGTCTGCCCGATGCCAGTCGCCAGCGCTGCGCCCTCGATACCCATGGACGGGAACGGCCCCAGGCCGAAGATCAGCACCGGGTCGAGCACGATATTCGCTATGCATCCGCAGAGCAGGCTGACCATGGTGGTTTTCATGCTGCCGACCGCCTGAAAGATCTTCTCAAACGCCAGCCCCAGCATAATGATCACGCTAAACGCAAATGCAATGCGCGCATAGCGCACGCCCAGATCGATCACCGTCTCATCCGCCGTGAACAGACGCAGGAATGACGGCATGGCCGCAATGCCCAGCACGGTTGCCGCAACGCCGTGCAGCGCGGAAAACAGCATGCCGCGCGTAGCTGCGGTATTGGCCAGCCGTGCATTGCCCGCCCCCAGATAATAGGCGATCACCGCGTTGATGCCTACGCCGAAGCCGATCGCGGCCGCGTTGATAAAATTCTGCACCGGATAGACCAGCGACAGCGCGGTCATGGCGTCCTCACTGATCTGCGCAACGAAAAAGCTGTCCACGATATTGTACAGCGAGTTGACCAGCATGGACACCACCATAGGCAGCGACATGCTCATCAGCAGCGGCAGGACCGGTTTTTCCTTCATAAATGTCTGCTGCAATACGCATTCCTCCCCGCAAAGGACCTTCCAGCCCGCTGCACACAAAAAAGCCACACAACCGCGATGCAGCTGTGTGGCGAAAAGTGGCGGAGCCAGAAAAATCCACAACGAATTTTAGGTTTTCAGTATACCATATCCGCTGCCGGTTGGCAAGCCCTGGGCGGCGTGGGCTACTCCCGTCCCACGCACTGACCGCAGGCTGTATAGCCCTGTGCAAGCAGCTCGTCCTGCGTCCCCTCATAATATTCCTTGTTGCTTTCGCTGATATCATCCACGCTGGCGCAGTCCGGCAGATGGAACTTTTTCGAGCGGGTGTTGAGCACGTATTCCGCTTCCTGTCCAGCCTCTTCATCGGCATCTGTATCTGCACGGCTCTCCCCGGTCGCGTAGTCGATCGTGACGCCCGGCTGCACATTATAGCAGTAGACATTGAAGCAGATCCCGTCCCCCTCGTCCTCGACCGACCAGCCCTCGAGCTGTACGCCCGAGGCAACCAGATTGCTCCCCTCGAACACCGGGGTTGCGCGGTACAGCACATGGTTGCCGGTTTCCCTGATGTAATCCGCCACCAGGTTCTCAAACGGCAGCATGCCCTCCACGTTGAGATACCGTGTGCCCGTGATCAGGTTGCATTCGTTGGCGTTTTCACCGGTCAGCTGGTAGCCGATCAGGTGGCAGCGGTTGTACAGGTATTTGCCGTCGACAAAGTCATATTTGACCGTCTGCCAGCCAGACGGCTTGACCTGCCCGATCGAGCCGCGCTCCTCTGTAGGCACCAGGTCGGTGGAGATGCAGGCGTACGCCGTGCCGCACCGGCCGAGCAGGTCGAGCGGCGCGTATTCCTCGAACGAGGCGGTAGTATAATTCTCTTCTGTAAAATCCGGCTGGTTTCCGTCGATCTCGACATAGGGCGCGCCGCTATAGGCAGGCACATCCTCCAGCGAGACCGCGGCCTGCGGCTGCAGCATCGCGCAGCCCGACAGCAGCAGACTGAGGATAAGTACGATCGGCGCCCATCGTTTTTTCAGTGTTTGCATTTGCAGTAAACTTCCTTTGTGATTTTTGCATGGGAAAAGCCGGGGAAATCCGTTGTTTCGCGCAGCGTCCAGTCCCCAACCGTCAGGTCGATGTCACAATACCGGTCCGCCGGATAAACGCGGTTCCAGCGGTACAGAATGATTTCCCCGATTTGGGGCAGATACGGCCGGACGTCCCTGTCCTCGACAAAGCAGCAGTCGTCCTTCGCCGCGCGGTCGAGGAAATCCTCCGCTGTGCGCAGGCTGCAGGGCGTGTCGTCCCCGAACAGCACAGCCGAGGCCGGGCTCATCCAGAGCATGCGTCCCGCGCTCGTCCGCACAATGTCCGCCGTCACCGCCCGGTCGCGGCTCTGCCGCCGGCGGTTGAAGGACATCCCGTTGCGGTCGTCCAGACAGATGATCAGATGCATAGGCTCCCCTTTCCCGCACGATCGACCGTTTTTCCTTCCCTATCATACCGCATCCGTCCGCAAAAGGGAATATGCAAATTCTGTACCAGACAGCAGGACAGGGCTCTTTCACACAATGCGCATAACCATCCATACAAACAGCCCTTCCGCGCAGGGCTTGTCCTGCACGGAAGGGCTGTGTGTACCATATAGGCTTGACTTCCAATGGTTTAATTTTCCACTGTGAAACACAGCGTCTGCGCGGCTAAGCGGCTTCCCGCTCAGCCCTCGTAGTCGTCCTCGTTCTCCCAGTTGTGCCAGACCGCCTGCACATCGTCGTTATCCTCGAGCCCATCGAGCAGCTTGCGCATCTTGGCCATATCCTCCTCGTTTTCGAGGGTGATATAGTTCTGCGGCACCATTTCGACCTCCGCCTCAACAAAGGAGTATCCCAGCGTCTCGAGCGCTTCGCGCACCGCGGAGAAATCGTCCGGCGTGGTGTAGATTTCAAAGGTGTTCTCGTCCGCCTGGAAATCCTCGGCGCCCGCCTCGAGCGCCTGCATCATCACGGTATCCTCATCCAGTTCGCCGCGCTCCATGATGATAACGCCCTTTTTGTCAAACTGCCAGGAAACGCAGTTAGTCGCACCCAGGCCCGCGCCGTATTTGTCGAACAGGTGGCGCACATCCGCAACCGTGCGGTTTTTGTTATCGGTCAGAGTCTCGACAACCACCGCGACGCCGCCGACGCCGTAGCCCTCGTAATTGTTGGCCTCGTAGTTGACCTGGCCGTTTGCGCCCGAATACTTATCCAGCGTGCGCTTGATGTTGTCGTTTGGCATGTTGTTGGCCTTGGCCTTGGCGATGCAGTCACGCAGGCGGGCGTTGAACTCCGGATTGGCCGAACCGCCTTCCTTGATTGCAATCGCCATCTCACGGCCGATCTTAGTGAAGATCTTGGCTTTTTTCGCGTCATTCGCTCCCTTACGCTTGGCAATATTATGCCATTTGGAATGTCCCGACATGTTGGAATGTCCCTCTTTCTATCATGATAATTTTAATATAACCTCAAAAAGCGCCATACGGCGCAGAAAAATTTTATCAGATTTTGGGCCGTTTTTCAAGCCCCCGGCGTATATTTTTCGCCGGATATGTGCAGACTACACTCGAAAACTCCAAAAAGTGAGGTGACGCACAATGAGTAAGCAGAACAAAAACCAGGCGCCGTCTACCGCCAACCAGCAGCAACACAGCGAGCAGAACAAGAACCCGCAGACCGGCACCCAGAACAAAAAGAACGACCAGCAGTACTGATACGCGCTGCGGCTGTTCGGCGGCACGCTGCCGGACGCAAACGGCAGGAGGCGCGGAAACCCCGGACGGGTTCCCGCGCCTCCTGCTGTCCTTATGAATAGGGCTGCGCACCGGACGCCGGTGCGGCGGGCTGCTTGGGTTTGCGGCGGATGCCGGAGAGCAGGGTGCAGATGGCCCAGCACAGCACGCAGAGCAGTAGGATGCACAGCAACTGCACCAGATACAAATAAATCGCGCCGCGGCAGTAGGGGTTATCCGATGTCAGGGTTTCAAATGTTACCATCATTTGGGGCATAGTAAGCAGCCAGCCCACATAGCACTGCGCGATCAGGCCGCAGGCCAGCGCACCCGCCCGGCTCGCCAGCTTGCGTCTGGCGAGCCACACGGCGGCGAGCAGTATCACCGTTGCCGCGGTCCATACCATCCGGGCCGAACCGGAAAAGGCCTGTAAGCCTTGCTCGATTTCGGTATCCGCGAAATACAGCGGATGGTTGTAGTTTTCCGGCGCAAGGCCGATGATGATCCGCATCTGCATCACGATAACCACGCCTGCGCCCAGCAAGGGCAGCAGCAGGGGAAGCGCGCAGCAGACCGGATGGAAGCGTGTCTGCGCGTCCATGCGGCGGTAGGCCAAGGAAAGGACGGCGATCAATATGCCTGCTATCAGCGGCGGCTGCCAGAGAAACGGGAGGGTATACTGCCGTACGGACGAGTCCCCCACCAGAACCAGATAGCCGAACCGCAGAAACAGATCAAAACGGTCGCCGCTCCATACTTGCAGCCCGTCGGTAGCAAGTGACCCCGTATCCCAAAACAGCACGCCGTAAAACCAGGCGGAACGCAAAAACGGATACAGCCAAATCCCGCCGCACAGCGCCGTCAGCATTTTTTCTCTCCGACAGCTGAGCCGGATATCTGCAGCATACGCCTGATGCAGCCTGCGGCAGCTTTTCCGGTGCCAGTAGCAGGCCATCACCAGCAACACAAGCCCCAGCAATGGAATTGGTAACCCCGGTATGGAATAAGAATGGGTGAACAGGTAATACACCCCCACCAGCGACAGGATGACACCCGCAAACAGCAGCTTATCATCCGCGTCCGCCAGCTTTTCCGCGGCGTACGCGCGCTGGATGTCGGATGGCTGCGGCGCAGCCGGTTCCGGCTCTGGCGCATCCGCGCGCAGCTCGCCCGCAAGCAGCTCATCGACCGTGATGCCGAGCGTCTCCGCGAGCAGGGGCAGCAGCGTCACCTCGGGGTATCCCGCGCCGGTCTCCCATTTGCTGACCGCCTTGTCGGATACCATGAGCCGCCCGGCCAGCTCTTTCTGTGTCAATCCATGGGCTTTGCGCCGCTCCGCAATGAGCGCACCGGTTTTCTTTGCATCCATCTCTCCCACCTGCCTTTCTCTGGTTCCAGTATAGCCGATTTGCCGCCCCGCCGCAACCGAGACGCAGAAGAAGGGCGCTCCACGCAGCGTGGAGCGCCCTTTCAAATCCTTTAATCAATACCGATCTTTTTGAACATGCGGTAATGCAGGCCGTTTTCGTCCTGATATGTCCCGCGCTGCTCAAAGGCGAATTTGTGGTAGAAGCCCTGCGCGCGGGCGTTTTTCTCCGCCGCATGCGCGCATAAGTACGTCCGTCCGAGCATACGGTATACGCTGATCGCCTGCCCCAGGATCTGCCCGCTCAGGCCGCAGCCGCGGTAGGCTTCGTCGATGCAGAAGCCGCCGACCAGACCCACGTCCGGCTCGTCGTCGTAAAACGTCTTGAGGTAGATGAGCGCGATCTCCTCGCCGCTCTCAAGGCAGCCAAAGGTCACCGAGCGCGGGCTCATGCGCTGTGCCCGCTCGACGTCGCGCAGCAGCGCGTCCGGGTCGAGGTTTTCGTCCGTTCCGTAGGCGTTCCGGTGCAGCTCGCGCATAAAGGAGACAATCTTGTCCGCGTCTGCTGTATCCATCGGGTCTGCGCGGCGGAACCAGATCTGCGGGGTTGTGGGCACGCCCTTGTTGTCCGTCCAGCCGATCGAGGCAAAGGTGGAAAGCTGCTGCGGCAGGTGGGACGCGTCGTTTTCATACACGACCTCGAGCTTGTCCGGCCCGTCGAACTCGAATTTCGCCACACAGGTGTTGTCGCCCCAGCCGATCTCGCCCATCTGCTCGGGCGCGAAGCCGTGCGCAATGGTCAGTGCGCCGCGGATTGCTGAGCCGTGCGTCACGACCGCGATGCTTTTGCCCTCGTTCTCACGTACCAGACCGCGCACGCCGTCCAGCATGCGCCGCCCGGCCTGCATGACGCTCTCGCCGTGCGGCGGCACCGCGTCCCACGGGCGTGCGCGCCAGACCGCGTATTCCGCCGGCCACAGGCGGGGCAGTTCGGCCCACGGCACGTCCTCCCAGTCGCCCATGTCGATCTCGCGCAGCACCGGGCGGATCTCAACGGTCAGCCCGTGCTTTTCCGCGACCGCCTTTGCGGTCGTGCGGGCGCGGAACAGATCGGAGGCATATACCGCGTCGAGCGGCACGTCCGTAAACCGCTTCGCCAGGCAGGGCAGCTGCTCGTATGCGCGCGGGGTGAGCAGGCTGTCGTACTGCCCGTGGCAGCGGCGGTAGACGTTGCCCTCGGCCTCTGCGTGGCGGATGATGTAGACCGTGGTCATGCCTTAAACCTCCACCGCGCCGGACAGCTCACGGACGGACTTGACGCCGTGCGCATCCATCCACGCCTCCAGCTCCGCGAGCGCCTTGACCGGCGCCATCGGGTCGGCAAACATGACCGTACCCATAGCGACCGCGTCCGCGCCCGCGAGCAGCATTTCGACAATGTCCTTGCCCGTGCGGATGCCGCCCATGCCGAGAATCGGCACGTCGACCGCTTTGCGCACCTGATACACCATGCGCACCGCAACCGGGAACACCGCCGGACCGGACAGGCCGCCCATCACGTTGGACAGGATGGGGCGTCTGGTCTCAATATCGATGCGCATACCCAGCAGGGTGTTGATGAGCGAGAGCGCGTCCGCGCCCGCGGCGACCGCGGCGCGCGCGATCTCGGTGATGTCGGTCACGTTGGGGGAGAGCTTGACGATGAGCGGCTTTTTCGCTTTTTTCTTCGCCGCCGAGACGACTTCCTCGACCATCGCAGGCTGGGTGCCGAAGGCCATGCCGCCGCACTTGACGTTCGGGCAGGAGATGTTCATCTCGATCAGATCCACGTCCGCGTCCGAGATCTTCTCCACCATGCCCTCGTATTCCTCGACCGTGTTGCCAGATACGTTGGCGATGATCGCGGTGTCATACTGCCGCAGGAAGGGGATCTGCTCGGCGATAAACCGGTCAATGCCCGGATTTTGCAGGCCCACGCAGTTCAAAATGCCCGACGGGGTCTCCGCGATGCGGGGCGCAGGGTTGCCGAGCCGCTCGGTCGGGGTCAGGCCCTTAACACCGATGCCGCCGAGACTCGACAGATCGAAAAATTCGCCGTACTCATGACCGAAGCCGAAGGTGCCGGACGCGGTCGTCACCGGGTTTTTAAGCGTAACGCCGCAGAAATTGACTCTCAGATCCGCCATTACCACTCGACCTCCTCTGCGTTAAATACCGGACCGTCCTTGCAGACATGCCCGTACCTGGTTTCGCCGTTTTCTGCCTTGAGCGCGCACGCACACACGAGGCACGCGCCGATGCCGCAGCCCATACGCTCCTCCATCGAGACCTGGCAGGGCAGTCCCGTGTCCTTTGCGAGCGCGGCGATGGCCTCGAGCATGGGCTTGGGGCCGCAGGCGGCCACGCCGGTCGCGTCCGCAACAAGCTCTTTCAGCACATCGGTCACAAAGCCGTGGCGGGCGTAGGAGCCGTCGTCGGTCGTGACAAAGGTCTCGCAGACCGCGCGGAATTCGTCCTCCAGAATGACCGCGCCCTGATTGCGGAAGCCCAGGATCGCGCGCGGGGCTGCGCCCGCGGCCTTGGCGCATTTTGCAGTTTGCAGCATGGGCGGCACGCCGATGCCGCCGCCGAGGAAGACCGGCTTTGCGCCGAGCGCCGCGACGTCAAACCCATGGCCGAGCGGTCCGAGCACGTCGAGTTCGTCACCCTCCCGGCGGGCAGCCAGCCACTCAGTGCCGCTGCCCTTGACCTGAAATACGATATGCAGCGCGCCGTTTTCAGCGAGGCAGATCGAGATCGGGCGGCGGAGCATGTTGCCCTCCCCGCATGCGATGTGTACAAACTGGCCGCACTGCGCCGCGGCCGCGATCTGCGGCGCGTCCAGCACGAGCCGGTATAAGCCGTCGCCCAGCTGCTCATTGCGCACGACGCGGCAGATTTCCTGAATCGACATAACATGATTCTCCTTTCGCTTGTGTTCATCCATGCTCCTATTGTACAGGAAAACCGCGGAAAAAGAAAGCCAAACACTGCATTTTGCCCCATGTTTTCGGAACCTTTGCACACCGCGTGCGTCTATATGGGTAAAGGAGGGATGCGGTATGAAAAAGATCGCCATACTGGCGCTGATGCTCGGGCTGCTCACGGGCTGCGGCACAGGGCGGGCGGCGTCTGCCCTGCCGGAGACGATGCCGGCGGATTTCGAGATCCGGTATGAAAACTGGGTCGATGCAGACGCGATAAACATCTACGACACGGGCGAAAAGCTGCTGCAAAAGGATCTGGTCGACCCGGACGGGCAGCGCATCGCACAGGCGGAGCTTATCGTTTCGGACGAGACCAAGCAGGATATCTACGCCAAGGTGCGCGCCTGCGCGCTCGACCAGCTGGGGGACGAAAAGCTGACCTCGGAAAACCTGACCATAGACGGAACGCAGGTGGGCGTTAGCCCTCTGAGGGAGTATGAAATCACCTTTACAGCGAATGGCACAACCTATACTGTCACCGGCGATTCCACGGCGCAGAGCTATATCAGACAAAACGGCCGCGCGGCGCAGTTCTGGGAATTTATGCAGTATATGGAAGAGCTGTACCACAACAGCCCGGAATACCAGTCCCTGCCCGAAGCGGTGGGCGGATACGATTAACGGAATATAAAAAAAGGACGCAGATTGCGTCCTTTTTTTCATGCCAGCGCCGCAAGCAGCGCCTTGCAGCCTGCGTAAACGTCATTCCAAGCCGCTTCAAAGTCGCGGGTGTACCACGGGTCAGCCACGCCGCGCGTGCTGCCTATGTATTCGAGCAGCAGGCGGCACTTGCCGTCCGGGTCGCCGCCGAACAGGCGGCGCATATTGCGCAGGTTGGCGTCGTCCATGCCGATGAGCAGATCGTATTCATCGTAGTCGTCCGCGGTCAGGCGGCGCGCAGTCTTGCCTGCGCAGCCGATGCCGTGCTCGGCCAGTTTGCGCCGCGCAGGCGGATAGACCGGGTTGCCCAGCTCCTCGCTGCTCGTCGCAGCGGATGCGATCTCGAATGCATCCGCCAGCCCGGCCTTGTCCACCAGGTCTTTCATCACGAATTCCGCCATCGGGCTGCGGCAGATGTTTCCATGGCATACAAATAAAATACGGATCATATTACTCGTGTCCCTTTCCCGATCGGCTCGTTTCCTGCAGATATTATACCCCACGCCTGCACACCCAGCGCATTTCAAAGCAGTCTGGCACGGCGGGCTTTTTATTTTTTCAGGATAAAACGAAAGCTGCACTACTCCTCGAAATAAAACAGCTCTTCGAATTGTTTATCGAGTGCGATACATAAAATCAGCGCTAATTTGGCAGTAGGACTGAATTGCCCTGTTTCGATAGAGCTGATCGTGTTCCTTGAAACGCCAACCATTTCAGCCAATTCCGCCTGCGACAACTTTTTTTCCAGACGAACTTCTTTCAGATGATTTTTTAATTGCAATTTCTCTTTCATAATTTTACGCCATACATATCACAAATTGTGATAGCCAGAGCCAAGATTGTAGTCACTATACCGATAGCAAAAAGGACAACATATATTTTTTTCTTGGTCATTCTCCATTCCGAAAATACTTCTCCCGACAGAAAGGCCGCAAGCATTGCCGTTATGCCTGCATTGAGCTCCGCGGCCGTAATGAGACTAAATAAAGTAACAATACAATATACCGCTATAACTGCCGTTTTCCCAAATGCGTATCCCTGATTTTTTGTGTATTTTGAACCATCATCTATCCCCAGTATTCCCTCCTGCTTTGCCTTCTCCAAAACCTTTTCTCTATCCACGCAAGCACGCCCTTTCTCTACGCCAAGTTTTATTGGTGGAAATAAGATACCACGGCATAGGCTGGCTTGTCAAGATAATTGCAAAGTTTTCTATGCAACAGCAGTCCTCCCGAGACGGAATAAGCCAAAACCTGTTTTGCGGTTTTGGCTTATTCCGTTCTCTATAATGGGGTTAGCGGATGCTGCCTGTTCTGTTTCTTATCGTATGCTGATGCGGGACGTCCGGTTGGCATCCCCTTTACTGGCGGAAAATGTTCCGTATTTTCTCCCGATCCGCAAAAAATTCCTGTTCTGCTGCGCCAAACCAGAGAAAAGGCTCATCAAGAGGGACTATTCGGCCGGGTATTCATTCTCACAGCCAGTGCTGACGGACAAGGAAGCAGGCCAGCCGGATGACAGCCTGCTTCCGGACAATACCTTCAGGCAATATCATCGTTTGAGATCTGAAACCGGACTTTTTCCTTCGATAAAATCAGACCCGGATTGCAGTAAGACGGTATGCGGGACGGCTGTCAGCCCTTCGGAAGAGAACGCGTCTCCTGCCCAGTACCCAAGCTGTCGATGATTGTGATAACAAGTCCGCGTATGTTATTCTCGGTGGTGCGATAGGGAGCGATGCGAAGGGTATAGCAGCGGCCGTTCAGCGCCGTCACCTCCCGGTCGATGGAAATCAGATCTGTCAGAACGGTGCGGCAGTCTTTCTCGATGGCCTCTTCCGGGAAACTGTGGGCAAAGATTTGAATCGGGCGGCCCACATCGTGATCCATCAGCTGGAACTCCCGTCCCACATACTCGGTGAACTTGCGGATATTTAAATTGCTGTCCACGAAGAGAATACCGATCATAGTAGAAGACAGGAAATTGGACAGATCGTTGGTCATCATAGTCAGTTCGTCCAGCTTCACCTGGTGCTCCGTATTGACTGTGTAAAGCTCCTCATTGACAGATTGCAGCTCCTCTGTAGAGGACTGCAGCTCTTCATTGGCTGTAAGCAGTTCCTCATTGGCTGCCTGCAGTTCCCCGTTTACCGCTTCCAGCCGCTGGATGGTGGAACGCAGATCGTTCTGGGACTCCTGGTACTCCCGTTCCAGATCGGAGATGCGGCGGGCCGCCGTAGCGTTCAGGTCGTACTTCTCCACGATCCCCTCCTCAGCGGGTGCAGGGTTATCCAGGAAAAGGATCGCCAACAGTTCATTTTCGTCCCCGTTTTCCTCCGGGACTGACTCCACCAAAAGGTCAATGACCTTTCGGCCTGCAGGCGTGTCCACGGGTATTTTGGTGTAAGTGATGGCGGTATGCTCCGCCCGGCAGCGGCTGACAGCGGTAGACGCCGCCAGGGACAGATCCTTATTCACCATCTGGAAAAAATTCAGCGTGGCTTTCCCCGGGGCCAAAGTCAGATAGTCGTTGTAATTGCCGAAAAAGTGGAGTACAGTATCATCCCCCCGGATAATCACAGAGGCCGGCAGGTACCGTTCCAGGAACCGGGTATACCGGCGCTCATCTGTGTGTTCACCGCTCTGCGTGATACCGGCATGGATGTTTTTCAGAGAAAGGTTCTGAATATTGGGGATATTGAAGGTGGGAGGCGCCAAGTCCTCCACCTTGCCCTCTGCTTTATGCACATAGATCTTTTCCGTACTGCACACCGGCTTAAACAGATTCACATATTCCCCAGCCGTCTCGCTTTTGCCAAGGAACAAGATCCCCCCGGTTTTCAGTGCCTGATGAAAGATGGCGAACAGCCCCCGCCGCATCACCGGCTGGAAGTAGATCATCACATTGCGGCAGCAGATGAGATCCAGCTTGCCGAACGGCGGATCGGAAAACATATTATGGGTAGCAAAAACGATCATCCGCCGCAGATCCTTGGAAACCTGGTACTGGTCCCCCACCTTCAGGAAGAACCGTGCCAGCCGATCCGGGGTGATATCGTCAATGATATTTTCCGAATAGAGCCCCCGTCCTGCCTGCTCAAGGGCGCGGCTGTCCACATCGGTGGCAAAGATCTTGACATCCCGTTTCACCTGCAGTTCTTCCATTGTCTCCTGGAACAGGATTGCAATGGAATAGGCTTCTTCTCCGGTGGAACATCCGGCGGACCACACCCGGATGGGCTCATTCTCCTTGGCCTGCTCCACAATCTTGTAAATAGCGTTGTACTTGAGCTTTTCAAAGAAGGTGGGATCCCGGAAAAAGTTGGTGACACCGATGAAAATCTCCCGAGTCAGGACGCTTACCTCCTCTGGACTGTCTCCAAGGAGCCGCGCGAATTCAGACAGGGTAGAGGTATGGGTGACCAGCATCCGCCGTTCGATCCGCCGGAGAATAGTGGAACGTTTGTAGTAGGTGAAGTCGATGCCGCTGGCGTTTTTCAGGATCGTATAGATATGGGAGAGCGTCTCCTCCTCGGAGAAGGGGGTATCCTCATCAGCGAATGGGCTGTCACTGCGCAGGGGCCGCAGCAGGACGGGCGTGGTGGAAAAATTCAGGATCTCCTCGGCAATCTCCTCCGGAGAGAGGACAAAATCCGCCAGCCCCGTGTTGATAACGCTCCGCGGCATGCCGTCAAACTTGGCACTGTCCGGATTCTGTGCGATGACCAGTCCCCCATGTTCTTTCACCGCCTTAACGCCGTTGGTGCCGTCCGATCCCGTTCCTGACAGGACAACCGCGATCGAACGCTCCTTGCGTTCCTCGGCCAAAGAGACGAAAAATGCATCGATAGGGTGGTTGAGCGTCCCCACCGCATCATAGAGCTGTAACCTGTTCCCCTGGAGGGACATATATTTCTTTGGCGGGATCAGATAAACGGTGTCCGCCTCCACTCCTATGCCGTCCTCCGCCTGGCAGACAGACATTTCCGTATGCTTACTCAGGATGTCAGCCATCAGGCTCTTGTAATCCGGAGAGAGATGCTGGATCACCACAAAACTCAGCCCGCTGTTGGGCGGCATATAGTCAAAAAACTGCTGCAACGCCTCCAAACCGCCGGCGGACGCTCCAATGCCAATGATCAGCGGCTCTTTGGAGATGCTCTGTGCGTTTTGGGCCGGTTTTTCCGCTGTGTTGTTCATGGATGTTCCTCCTTGCGCTCTGTCTTCTGATCCACGGGGGCCGTTCCCCGCAGGTATTTCTGTTCAAATTCCTCCACCGGCAGTGGCTTATCGTAATAAAAGCCTTGGGCACAGGTGCAGCCCATTTCCAAAAGGGCAGCTACCTGCTCTGCCGTCTCTACGCCTTCCGCGATACAGTCCATATGAAATTTCCTGCAAATTTGGACAATATCCCGCACCAGCGTGTGGCTGATGGGATTGGCGGATATCCCGTTGATCAGGCTGCGGTCCAGCTTTACCGTATCAAACCTCACATCCGTAAAGAGCGGGAGGTTTGCGTATTGTGAACCAAAATCATCCAGGCTGAGCCGCAAGCCGCAGGCATGGTACCGTTCTACAATCTGCTGCAGATCCGCGTTGTCCACACCTTCGTTCCGCTCTGTAATCTCCAATTCCAGTGCGGCTGACGGAATGTTGGGATAACGACTCTGCAGGGCCAGGATGGATGCCAGGGTGGAAGGATGGGCAATGGTGGTTCGAGACAGATTTACCGCGATGGGTATGATTCCCAGGCCGGCGCGCCGCCACTGATCCATCTGTACCAGAGACCGCTCCACGACCATCAGATCCAGGTTCCGGATCGCGCCG
Source organism: Candidatus Agathobaculum pullistercoris (assembly GCA_019114345.1). Lineage (GTDB taxonomy): Bacteria > Bacillota > Clostridia > Oscillospirales > Butyricicoccaceae > Agathobaculum > Agathobaculum pullistercoris. The sequence continues at coordinate 54,734 of DXFS01000101.1, forward strand.
TCCTCCTCCAGCAGGCTGATAAACTGGGACGGAAGGATGATTCGGCCGTCCGCACCGATCCCCCGCACCAGCGCCTCCGCGCCAGAGAGCTTTCCAGCACTCATATCGATCTTGGGCTGCAAGTATATGACAAACCGTTTTTCTGCCTGCTCATCTCCCTGTGCGGCCGGCGTCGAATTCTCCGTAATTCGGCAGACCATGTCTGCTACATCCTCAGAAAAAAACTTCATGGAAGCTCTGGCGTCCTCTGCCAAACGCCGGCCGGTAAATATCCCCTCGGCCCAGGCCCGGCCGATGCGCACCTGTCTGGGGTACCTGCGCTGCAAAATGGATCGCAGGCGTCCGCACCGTTTCAGGAATACCTCCCGGGTGGTGTTTGGGAAAAATGCCACAAACTCTGTATCCCAGATCCGGAACACCAAGGAGGCCCCGAACAGATCGGTCAGTGTCTTGGCCACGTACCACAGCAGTTTGCTGTCTTTCTCCAGGCTGCATTTGCCTGCCGCTGCGGTACTGAGGATATCCAGACGCACTGCCCCCAGAGAGCTGAAGTGTTCGGAAGTCAGCTTCTGCATTTTTTTCAGATATGCCTGCCGGTCAGGCATCCCCATCAGGTTTCGCACAACGTCTGCAGCATTCGTCTCCTCATGGAAGCGCTCCCGCTCCAACAGCAGATAAGGAATCAGCGTGCTGAACAGCGCCGCGTCTTTCGGGTGTTCCCGTGCGTTCTCAATACAGAGGAAGCCCTCCACTTCCTGTTCCCGGATCAAGGGAAAAGCGGTAAAACACCATGTTCCCTCTGGTATTTCGCCCTCTTCTGTGCTGGAATTGTTTCGCGACAGAAACACTGGCGCTTGTTCGGACAGGCAACGTTCCAGCAGCGGGAAACGCTCGAGACGCATCCCGGATACCACCTGCTGAATGCTGCGCTTGCCGGGCCCCGTCCATTCAAAGGTCATAATCACCGACTGCCGGTCTTCGACCAGGAGCAGCGTATAAACCCGGTCCGCATGGTAGTAGGCGCCGATCGTCTTGAGTACGCCAGTCACAGAAGCATCCAGTGTCTTGGAAGTGAGCATGGTAGTCACGCAGTCAAAGGCTACATCCTTCTCAGGCACAGACAGGGGACGTCCCATTTCTTCAGGGCGGACCGCACCCTCGCCGGTCTGCTGCCCCGCTTCGAGCTGGATCCATCCCCAATCGTCGACCTCCTGAGCGAACACCACTGTATCAGAGACAGCGTCTGCCTGCAGGGCGCAGGCCCGGAGCGCTTGCGCAAGCATGGTGCTGTAATCGGCTGCCCCGGCGGACATCAGGGATGCTCCGGCCAGGAACCGCAGCGGCGGATACGCCTCCTCTGCAGCCAGCGTCCTGCGCAGGCAATCCAGCCCTTGCTCGATTCGGCAGCGCAGATCCGCCTTTGTGGTGATATGTGGAAATACAATAACAAACCGGGTGGGGCTGTACTGTCCCAGCACACAGCTGCCGCCCATAACCAGGGACAGTGCTGCGGCCGTCTCAAATTGTATCCGCTCCGCATCCGCGTCATCTGCTGCCACGTGCCGGGCTAAGCCGCAGAGCTGAAGGACTACCACTGCGCGATTGGTACCCGTCCGCCTGACAAACAGATCCTCCGCGATCCGTCGGATCGTATCCCGACTGTAAAGGCGGCTCACCGGGTTCCGCGAATTATCGCCCCGGACAGCAGGTTCCAACCGATGTCCGGGATCCAACCAGAGCAGATAGGCATACAGATGGATCTGCCGGGATGCCGGATCCTCTGCCAGGTAGATCACATGGCGAACCCACCGGATCCCGCCGCCGCTGTCTGCCCATCTGTATTCCGCGCACAGCCAGCGCTGTCCTGCATGAAACCGCTGGATGAGCTGTTCCCTGTCAAAGTATATTTGGAGGTCTCTCTGGTCGCCTTTGGTAAATACCTTTTGTCGCTTCATCTGAAGGAGATAGGAGCAGCGGGTCCCCCGCATCTGGCCAGTCAGGTCGCTTCCTTCCTCCCATAGCGCTTCAACTGTATCCAAATCCAAATTGGCGCGCATCCACATGATCAGATCAGCGACCATCCCCTCCGGCAGATGCTGCCGCTCTACCGGCCGCACGCCGGACTCGCCGAAGCCCTGCGGCAATTCCTCTATCACGCCCACAGCCCGGGCTGCCCGGCCCACATCGTCGAACAGCATCCGGTAAGAGACCGACGCCCAACTGTAGCAGTCGGCCCCCACCATGCGGACGGCAAAGTTTCCAAAACCCTGGGTACGCCCTTCCAGCAATTCCTGTGCAAAAGTGCGAAAGCGCTCTACAGAGCCTGGATGCACCAAGCCGCACTCGATCAGCTGGTCAGGAAACTGCGTTCCGTTCTCTTTCAAAGGGCGGTAGCTTCCGTCACGAGAATAAATGCGAAACACACCGGCGGGAACGTCTACCTCCCACAGCCTTTTGGAAGTCTGGTCCAGGGCAGCCTGCAGGCGGCGGATCTGCGTTTCCTGGAGTTGCTCTGTCTCCTTGAACCGGGAAATATCCATCCCTGTGACCAGCAGGACCGGATCCGGCGAATCGTATTCAATTCTCACGGCCCTGATATGCCACCAAGCCCATCGTCCCGTTCCTTCTGCCGGAGATATCCGGTGCGTATGCTCCACCATTTCTCCACGCGCGAGGCCATTCCGAAGCGTCTCCTCCAGCGAAACCAGATCATCCGGGTGAATCAGCTCGGACAACGGCTTGGGCAGTGGATAAGTTTTGTGATCCGCCCCGATCAGGCGGCAAAAGCTGGAGCTGACATAGATCACCCGGGGATGGTTCCCCATCTCCAGCAGTGCCACGCCGCTGCCCAGGTTTTCCAGCAGACTGCTGAGCGGGATGGAACTCACCGGGCGGAACCCACCAACGCTTTCCTCCGGGGAAGAATCTCTGTTTTTAAAATAAAACCGATGTTTTCCCGCTTTTTTCGCCTTGTATAGCGCTAAATCTGCAGAGCGGTACAAACCCTCAAATGCCTGTCCCTTTGCCGCAAGATGGACGCCTACGCTGGCAGTGAGGTTAACGGTCTGCCGGTCCCCCAATACCAGCTGCAGTTCTGAACAGATCGCTGCGGCCTTGGTGCGCACCAGCTTTTCTGTGATGTTGCCGCAGAGGAATACTGCGAATTCATCGCCTCCCAAGCGGCCCACAATGTCGCTGGCCCGGAACATGCCGGACAGAACCCGGCCCGTCTGCCGGATAGCCTGATCCCCCGCCTGATGCCCCAATGTATCGTTGACCCGCTTGAAATCGTCCAGATCCACAATGAAAAGTGCGCAAGTCTCCTCCGGCATCATATTCGCCAGCCGCTCCTTGATGCGTCTCTCCAGGGTATCCCGGTTCATCAAGCCGGAAAGTTCATCTTTCATGGCGAGCCGCTGCAGCTCAACTATTTGTTTTTGCATCCCTGTCACAGAAGGCAATGAAAAATTTTTCTCGTCCATATATGACCCTTCCGTCGTTTATCGAGTGGGATATCCCTCAGCAGCAGGCGGCGCACTCCGCCCCTATCATAGTTAAAATTTATATTTTGTCTATCCTGTGCATAAAACGCAAATAAGCGCCGGAAATACCGCGCTTATGAAAGGCTGCCTTTTTTGAGAGATACACAAATTGCAATATTATATAACTACCAACATTATACAGCACCGCTCGACAAATTTCCAGAGCCCTTTTCTCCCATTTCCAAATAGATTCAGGAAACAAAGCCCCATTGCCAGCCGGATGAGACAGCCATCACCAGCCCGTCCCCATCCCCTACCCACCAGTGTCTCTTACGACTGATCAGACATGTTAGCCACCATGAACACCGCAATAGTCTTTCGCGGGCTGTTGCGCGGCAATCAAACCGATGCAAATTCTGCAAGAGGATCCGGAAATGAAAAAGGGTGCTTGAAGCGCTGCTTACAGAGAAAGCGCAAAAACTTGATATTGGCAATTTTGTTGGCACAAATTTTTGCAAATTCCAAAAAAGTAAAAAAACAAGCGATTTCCGAAGAAATCGCTTGTTTCCCACAAGAAAAAGTGGTACGCCAGAAGGGATTCGAACCCCCGACCTTTTGGTTCGTAGCCAAACACTCTATCCAGCTGAGCTACTGGCGCAAATTATTAACTTGTGGTGTCCCAAGTTGGGAACGCAATTGAAGCCGTGCACTGTTTAGCCAATTTAACAATGTGCACGCAGTTTCGACTGCCTAAATAGAATACCACAAACTTCGCATTGTGTCAATCTTTTTTTCAAAAAATTTTTAATATAACAAATGGTATAATATATTCACCTAATTACAAATACAAATATTAAAAATCATACCACAATGAGGCTGCCCCCAGTGCATTATATAGCAGAAAATGCCCCGCAACATCACCAAAGTGCATGTTAGCAGTGCATAGATAGGCGGCCGTGTCTGATCACGCCCTTCTATTTTACGCGCACAGATATAGATAGCGCCCCGCCGGGCAGTAAAACGGTCAGCAATTCATAGCCCGTCATGATCCACCCCTGCATCCGTATCCCCTCTTATTTCAGGATAACAGGAAAATCTTAACTATATTTCTTAAGATTTGCGAAGGCCAAAGACTGCGCAGGCTTCCGTGACAGCTGCATCAAAAACAAGCGCCGCGGATTTTTGTCTGCGGCGCCTGATATTGTATGCTGTATTCCTTTAAACCATCTTTACTGCATTTCGCAGAGCACGCGGACAACCTCGTCGCCCACCTGGTCGGTGGTCGCGGTGCCGCCCATATCCGGGGTCAGCGCCTTCTTTTCGACCATGACGCGCTCGATCACATCGATCAGCTTTTTGCCCCAGTCCTCGTGGCCGAAGAAGTCCAGCATCTGACTGGCCGACCAGACGGACGCCAGCGGGTTGGAGATCTTCTTGCCTGCAATATCCGGTGCGGAACCGTGGATGGGCTCAAACATGGACGGGAACTTGCGCTCCGGGTTAAGGTTGGCGCCGGCCGCCAGACCCATGCCGCCCGAAATCGCCGCGCCCAGGTCAGTGATGATATCGCCGAACAGGTTGGATGTTACAACGATCTCAAAGCGCTGCGGGTTCTTGACAAAGAACATGCTCGCCGCGTCGACCAGCAGGGAGTGGGTCTCGACATCCGGATACTCCTTGCCGACCTCTTCAAATACCTGATCCCAGAATACCATGGAGTAGTTGAGGGCATTGCCCTTGCTGATGCTGGTCAGGCTCTTCTTCTCCTTGCGCGCCAGCTCATAGGCATAGCGGATGATGCGCTCAGTGCCGTGGCGGGAGAACACGCCGGTCTGCAGCACGACCTCGTTCGGCTGGCCCTTGTACAGCCAGTCGCCCGCGCCTGCATACTCACCTTCGCTGTTCTCGCGGATGACGATCATGTCGATGTCGCCCTTCTTGCAGCCTGCCAGCGGGCAGGGTGCGCCGTCCAGAAGCTTGACCGGGCGGACGTTGACGTATTCGTCAAAGTCGTGGCGGATGCGCAGCAGCAGATCCCACAGCGAGACGTGGTCGGGCACGCCGGGCATGCCGACCGCACCCAGATAGATGGCGTCAAACTTGCTGAGCGTTTCAATGCCGTCGTCGTCCATCATCTTGCCGGTCTTGAGGTAGTATTCACAGCCCCAGGGGAATTCGGTAAATTCAAAGCGGAACGAGCCGTCCAGCTCGGCGACCTTATTGAGCACCTTCATGCCCTCGGCAATGACCTCCGGGCCGACGCCGTCGCCTGCGACAACCGCAATCTTATAGGTTTCCATGTTGTCTCATCCTTCTTTCTGTGTATCTCAGTCCAGCGGGAACGCTTGCGCTGCGTGGCGCAGTGCGCGCACAACCGGCAGCTCCTCGCCGCTCAGGAAACGGATCAGCGCGCCGCCGCCCGTGCAGATGTAGCCCATCTGCGGGCCGAGGCCGTATTTGTTGGTCGCCGTGACGCTGTCGCCGCCGCCGACCACGGTATACCCCTCGGTATCCGCCAGCGCCTGCCATACCGCCCTGGTGCCGAACTCGGTCTCTTCTTTTTCGAAAATACCCATCGGGCCGTTGACGAACACGGTCTTGGCGCCGAGGATCGCCTCGCGGTAATTTGCCGCGGTTTTGGCGCCGATATCGACCAGCATCTTGTCGCCCGGCAGGCTGCCCACCATGGCTTCGCCGCGTTTTCCCTCTTCAGTATACGCCAGATCGGCCGGCAGCACAATCTTCTCACCGTATTTTTCGAGCAACGGCTTTGCTGTCTCGATAAAGCCGTCGTAGCCCTGCTTTTTGATAAAGCCGAGCGAGGCTTCGCCGATATTCTCGCCCTTGGCGGCGAGCAGGATATTCGCGACCACGCCACCGGACAGCACCTTGTCCGCGATGCCGCGGTCGAGCACAGTCTGCATCATCATAAATGCATCCGCGATCTTCGCGCCGCCGAGCACGAACACGCACGGCCGGTCGGGCGCTTCCATCAGAGAGGAGATCACGCTGTATTCCTTTTCAAACAGGCGGCCCATCATAGAGGGCAGGCGCTGCTCAAAGCCGCAGAGCGTGGGCTGGTCGCGGTGCGCAGCCGCGAAGGCGTCGCACACATAACAGTCTGCGAGCGGTGCGAGCGTGCGCACAACGAGCGTGTCCGCCTGCTGCTCGTGCGTCAGCTTGAGGCTGCGCTCAAACAGAGTTTGCTCCTCTGCCATAAAGCGTACATTGTCCAGCAGCAGCACCTCGCCGGGCTGCAGGCTGCGGATCGCGTCCTGCGCCGCCGGGCCGCATACGTCCGCGATGAATTTCACCTCGCTGCCGAGCAGCTGCTCGAGCACGCTGACATGCGGGCGCAGGGTATAGTAGTTCTTGTACTCGATGTCGCTGCCCTGGTGCGCCATGACGACCACCTTGGCGCCGCGGTCACGCAGCTCCTGGATCGTGGGCACGCAGCCGCGGATGCGGGTGTCGTCCGTGATCTTATCCGCTGCGCGGTCGATCGGCTCGTTGATATCCACACGCAGCAGCACGGTCTTGCCCGAAACATCGAGCGAATCCAATGTATAGATGCCAAACTTTTTCATCTCAGCCACGCGCCTTCATGCCGAGGTACTTGTTGGTCTCCGCCGTGCCCTCTTCGCGGGTCAGCTGCATCTGCATCGCAGCGCGGATGCCGTCCATATTCTCCGGGATAACCACAGACTCCTGCGGGATGTTGATCGCGAACATGATCTGGTCGCCGCTCATAACGATGGACTCGTCCCACAGTGCGATCTCGTAGTTGTCGCCGCGGAACTTGCCCATGTCGCGCGCATAGCGGAACAGGGATGCGTTGCCGAGGAAGCCGTCCGCGATCTTGACCGTGCGGATACGGGGATGCTGGGCCGCCATCTCGAGCAGGTCCGCCTTGTTGATCTTCTTCTTAGGCGTTGCAACGACCGTGATGATGTGACCGTGGGTAACAGGGGCATGCACGAGGATGCCGGTCGCATCCACATGCGGCATGATGTTCATCAGGTCGAGCGCCTGATGGCTGGGGGCATATTCCATCTGGAGGGCGTTGGTCAGGCCGCGGTGATAGTCGCCCGGATCGGCGACGCGGCGGATGATGGTGATGGCGACCTTTTCCACGCCGACATTGCGGTCGATCATGTCGACAGCGCGGATCAGGCCGGTAGTATTGCAGCTGGTCAGCTTGAGGAACTGCTGGCCGAGGCCCTTTTCGTAGTTCGCGTAGCCATGGAAGAACACATCTGCCACGTTGTTCTTCTCACCGCCCTGGAAAATGGCCTTTTTGCCCATGCGCGCGTAGAGCTCCTTATTCTTCGCGCCGATGCCGGCCGAGGTCGCGTCGAGGATGATGTCGCACTGCTCGACCATATCCTCCATCGTGCCCGAAATCGGCACGCCGGCTTCCTTGAGCTTGTCCTCATTCTCGGGCAGCGCATTGTAGAAATGATACGGCATGCCGGACTCCACCAGCCCGCGCACTGCCAAAGTGGGCGCTACGTCGGATACACCGACCAGCTCCATATCCTCCTGCATCGCTACGCCCGTTGCCAGACGAAGACCAATTACGCCATAACCTGCCACGCCAACTTTTACCTTGCCCATGCTTCTTCCTCCTGTAAATGGTCATATCTTGGTTAATTCAATGTCAACTTCTGATCAGATGTTATTTATACTATACCATGGTTCCATTTCCATTGCAATAGATAATTGCAAACTTTTTATTGTATTTTTTCTGTCAATCACGTTATTTTTATATCAAATACAAAACTTTGATAGCAAAATAACAAAATGTGCAAGCTGCATAATAACCTGGTTATATTTTGGTTATTTTTAACCAAGACATTATCTCTTTTCCAGTGCTGCCACACGCAAAAACAAAAAACCTGTACGCCGTTTCCCTTTCAGCGTACAGGCACTGTTTCATCTATTCACCAGAATTTGCTCAGTTTTCTTCCTCTTTAAGGATATTTTCCATATTTTCCCATAATCGATGCATTGTATCGACCAGCGCTTTTTGCTCTGCAGATGACAGCATCGACAGGGCGCGCACCTCGAACCGGCGCAAAGCCTCGCTAAGCTCACGCGCAAACGCGCTCCCTTCCCCGGTCAATACGACCACTCGGCTGCGCCGGTCTCCTTCCGACACGCGTCGCGCTGCAATGCCCCGTTTTTCCAGGCTGTCGATCACACTGGCCACGGTCTGCTTGGACAGATGCAGCCTGCGGCACAGTTCCGCCTGGGACAGCGGTCCGTCCTGTTCATGCAGCAGCGTCAGGATATTGAGCATATTGAAGGTAATTCCCCGGCGCGCCGCCCATTTTTCATAAACCGCGTCTACACCCAGCCAGCTTTCGTAATATCTGTTGAGCAGTTCATCCTCTGCATGCGCCATGCACCGCCCTCCTTTTTTCCTTATATTTTATACAGCCGCAGCGGTGCCGTCAAGCCATCAGGCTCGCTTTTCCACACTTAACAAATAACCGACTGCCGCAGAGGCATTTGCAATTCTCGAAAAACGGAAAGCCTTTCAAACAGCCACTCACCTGTAAACCTCGCATCCAATCAGCGCTGCGATCGTTAAGATAAAAAAAGAGGTGCGCCACTGCACCTCTTTCCTATCAGTAAATCACTGTGTCTTGGCTGTTTTCGCGCCCTTTCCCGAAATAGAACGAGAGATATAAGCAGGCACTTCCCCCACCGGGATACCCAGCGCAACAGCCAGTTCCCCATGCAGCAGCTCCTCCGCCCGCTTGCGGTAACGCTGGTCGATCTGGCTGACCCGCCTTCCGCTGCGCCGGGCCTTCGCATAAACCGTCTTGATCAGCTGCACCAGATCCCGGCAGTCATGGGTCTGCAGCGCCGCTTGGTAGTGCTCAGTAGACATCCGCAGGCTGTGTGAAGTAAAATGATCCTCTTCAATCGACGGGATGGAATCAATCAGGCGCTGCGCCTGCACGCGGGAGATAACCGGACGCATAAATACAGAAGAATCGACCGGGATATAGATCGTCTCACTTCCTGAGACGGGCGCAAGCGTATAATACAACTTGTCTTCCTCCCCTGCAAAGGGCGGTGCACCGACCGATTCTACCCGGCACACGCCGCTGGTCCCGTAAACAATAAACTCCCCCGCCTGATACATGGTATGCCTCCTCAATAATACGACAGTCAAATACAGGCGCGGGCAGTGCCGCGCACTGCCACAGTCCGTCTCTTCTGGTATTATTATAGCACATTTTGCAGGGAAATGTAAGTGATAAATCGCCTTTTCGCCCTTATTTGTGCAAAATTATCTGTCTTCAGCGCATACCGCCGCCATCTTTTTTGCCATTCCGCCCATGTCCGCCCCTCCTGCCTGCACCAGCTTATCCCTCTTCAGACCGCCCCGCCCGGTCTCGGGTCAGATAGAAATGCAGGTGATCCTTGATCTCGCCGTTGTACAGCAGCTCGGCGCGGTGCAGCGTGCCTTCATATTGAAAGCCGCACTTTTCCAGCACCCGGCGTGAGGCTGGATTATCCGGATAACAGGTGGCAGAGATCACGTCGAGTAGCATCTTCTCGAACCCATACCGGATCACTGCGCGCACCGCCTCGGTCATATAGCCCTGCCCCCAGTAGCGGATCCCCAGCGCATAGCCCAGAGAACGCGCTGAACCGTACTGCCGCGCAGAGTCCGTAATCAGGCCGACCGAGCCGATCAGGCGGCCGTCCGATTTCCGCTCGACCGCCCAGACGCTCGGCTGGCCAAGGAACACCAAATGCAGAATGTCGTCTGACTCCTGCAGGCTCTCATGCGGTTTCCAGCCCGCGTTCCGTCCGACAGGCTCATCCTTGGAATAGTCGTACAGTGCCTGCACATCATCCTCGCGGAAGGGCCGCAGGACCAGGCGTTCGGTTATCAGTTCCATGCGAAAACTCCCTTCTCAATCCGCATCCGTGTCCAGATGGTCGAGCGCATACCGGCAGCACTGCGTCACCAGCTGGTTGAGCGAAACATCCTTCTGCTGGGCGAGCGCCTCCAGCTCCTGCACCAGCTCGCGTGGCATGCGGAAGGTTTTATTCACATATTCCGGCTTTTTGACTTGAAACATTCTTTCACCGCCTTACCCCAATATTATAAGTGTAAAATCAGGGTGAATATACGCGCATATTTTACATGATATTTTATCTTGTAATTTATCTTGTAAATATCAATGCACTATAATATAATGGCGGTAACAGGAGGCGGTGCCGATGCGAGGAACATTGCTGCGGATCGCCGCAGCGGCATTATCCGCTGCGGCGCTGTTTGCAGGCGGGCATGTGTGCGCGCATCTTGTCCATCCTCCCGGCGATCCGGCAACGCTCCGCGTCACGCTCACGCTGTACGATCAGGACGGCCGCCCGCTCTGCCAGTCCGAGCGCAGCGTCCAGCCCCAGGCGCAAAAGGACAGCTGGCAGGGGCACAGCACCCTGCCGAATGGCGAAAAGGTCGGCTATTCGGTAACTGTCCGGCAGGAAGGATAAAAGCGAAAAGGCTTCGGCTGAAACAGCCGAAGCCTTTGTTTGTGATTAACCATCGAAGCGCCTGACACTGCGCCGCAGACAAATCAGATACACCAGCCAGACCAGTGCAAAAACCGCCAGAATTACTGTCCAGTCAACCGGAAAACCGTCAAAAAGCACGATAAACAACGGGCTTGCCGGCGGATAAAACGCGAACACGAACAGCGTCGCAAATGGCAGCAGCCCCGGCAGCACCTCTGTGCCAAGCACCAGCAGGCAGCTTAGCAGCAGAAATCCCGCCAGCACCGCCGTGACCGTGACCGCAAACGGCCAGCGCCGCGCGAAAAGCGGAAAGAGGAAACCGAACAGGATGCAGCAGGTGCTTACCAGCACATTCACCCACGTCGGATGTCCCCATAGTAAATTTCTGAAATTGACGATGCAGCCGATGATATGCACTGCGATCGGCAGGAAAAAGCCCGCAACCGATTTGTCCACAGGCGACCTCCCTTTTTCAGGCGGCTGGTTACTTGATCGTCATGACCTGGTCGCGCGCCGGGCCGACGCCCAGCATGGTGATCGGGCAGCCCATGATGCGTTCGAGCTCCTTGATGTAGCTCTGCACGGTCTGCGGCAGCTCGTCGAACGAGCGGCAGCCCGTGATATCCTCGTCAAAGCCGTCGAACTCTTCGTAGACCGGCTCGCAGCCGACCAGATCCATGAAGTTCGCCGGGAATTCGGTGACGGTTTCGCCGTTTTTGAGCTTATACGCCACGCAGACCTTGAGCTTGGGCAGGCCGCGCAGCGGGTCGATCTTGTTGATGACCGCCTCGGTCAGGCCGTTGACGCGCACCGCGTAACGCGCGATGACCGCGTCAAACCAGCCCGTGCGGCGCGGACGGCCGGTGACCGTGCCAAACTCGCCGCCGGCGTTGCGGATGTAGTCGCCGGTCTCGTCGAACAGCTCGGTCGGGAACGGGCCTTCGCCCACACGGGTGGTATAGGACTTGAAGATGCCCATGATTTCGGTGATCGCGGTCGGGCCGACGCCCGATCCGATGCAGCAGCCGCCCGCCACCGGATGCGACGAGGTGACGAACGGATAGGTACCCATGTCTAGGTCGAGCAGCGTGCCCTGTGCGCCCTCGAACAGCACTTCCTTGCCCGCCTTGACCGCCTCGTAGGTCATGACCGTGGTGTCGCGCACCAGCGGGCGCAGGCGGTCAGCATATACGCGGTATTCCGCGATGACCGCGTCCGCGTCGACCGGCTCGCCGCCGTAAACGCCGGTGATCACGCGGTTTTTTTGCGCGCAGGTCTCGCGGATGACGGTTTCAAAGCGCTCGGCGTCCACAAAATCGTGCATGCGGATGCCGCTGCGCTCGGATTTATCCATGTAGGTCGGGCCGATGCCCTTTTTGGTCGTGCCGATCGCGGTGCCTTCCTTGGCCTTCTCCGCCTCGCTCAGCGCGTCCAGTTCGAGATGCCAGGGCAGGATGCAGTGGCAGCGCGCGTCGATGAACAGCTTATCGGTCGACACGCCCTTTTCATGCAGGCCGTCGATCTCGCCCAAGATCGCCTTGGGATTGACGACCACGCCCGGCCCGATGATGTTGATGCAGTCCGGATACAGAATGCCGGACGGGATGAGCTGCAGCTTATACTTCTCGTCGTTTACCACAACCGTGTGGCCGGCGTTGTTGCCGCCCTGGCTGCGCACGACCAGATCAGCCTTGCCCGCAAAAATATCAATGAACTTTCCCTTGCCTTCGTCGCCCCACTGAGCGCCGAGAATTACCTTACCTGGCATAGGTTTTCCTTCCTTTCTTCTGTCGGACGCGCTTTTACCGCGTCATACGGGTAAAGTATACCATAGCGCGGGCGGCATTTCAATCCTGTATTTGCCGGTTTTGTCTTGTAAAAGGCTTCCCACCGTTGTAAAATAATTGCGTAATGGAAGCTATGGAACGAATAAGGAGTCAATCATTCATGCATTATCTGGACAATGCGGCAACGACGCGCGTTCTGCCCGAGGCGGCTGAGGCTGCTGTGCACGCCATGTGCGAGGGCTTCGGCAACCCGTCGAGCCTGCATAAAATGGGCATCGAAGCGTCGCACCTGCTGGAGGACAGCCGCAAAACAGTCGCGTCGGCGCTCGGCTGCCTGCCCGAAGAGACCTATTTCACCTCCTGCGGCACGGAGAGCACCAACATCAGCCTGCGCGGCGCAGCACACCTAAACCGTCACAAAAAGGGGCGTATCATCACCACTGAGATCGAGCATGCGGCGACCCTCAACACCTGTAAGCAGCTGGCCGCCGAGGCGTTCGACGTGGTGTTCCTCGCGCCGGATGAGACCGGCCACATCACGCCCGCGGCGCTCGAACAGGCGCTGACCGCGGACACCATCCTGCTGTCCTGCCAGCTGGTCAACAACGAGATCGGCACGGTGCAGCCGGTGGCCGAGCTGGGGGCGCTGCTCAAAGCCAAAGCGCCGGGCGCGCTGTTCCATATCGACGCGGTGCAGGGGCTGTGCCGCGTGCCGCTTACCCCGAAAAAGTGGAACTGCGACCTGATGAGCGTATCCGGGCACAAGATCGGCGCGCCCAAGGGCATCGGCGCGCTGTATGTCAAAAAGGGCCTGCGCCTGCCGCCCCTGATGTTCGGCGGCGGGCAGGAAAAGGGCATGCGGCCGGGTACCGAGCCGCTGCCGAATATCGCGGCATTCGCCAAGGCGTGTGCGATCCGTATGGCGCATTTCGACGAGGATTTTGCGCATGTTGCCGAACTCGCGGCCTATCTCAAAGAACAGGCCGTGGCGAATCTGCCGGACGCGGCGTTCAACGGTGAAGGCGATGTGCCGCATGTGGTCAACCTGTCCATCCCGGGCTGCAAGAGCGAGGTCATGCTGCGCGTGCTCGAAGGGGACGAGGTATATGTGTCGAGCGGCTCAGCGTGCTCCAAGGGCAAGCAGAGCGGCGTACTTAAGGCTCTCGGCCTGCCCAAGGCGCGCACGGACAGCGCCATCCGCGTGTCGTTCGCACCGTTTAACACCAAAGAGGACGTGGACGCGTTCATCGCCGCGGCGCAGAAAGGCGTGAAGATGCTGCGCAGGTAATGTATTCGCATTTTGGGGGATGTTCGCCAGACGCGGTAAACGGGGGTGCCCGCGCATCACGGGCTGGAGATTTCGCCGCCTGCAGGCGGCGGGAACGGGCCGCTGCGCGGCGTGGGCGCAAATCCCGCCCACTTAGCAAGTGGGTACCCACCAGGCGCGCCATGCGCGCCCCTACGGAAACCGTGTATAGGATAGAGGGAGGTCGATTCCATGCAGGAGAAAAAGTATCCGCTCAGGGAATGGCTCTTTGCCGCTGTCATGTGGGCTGCATTCAGCTTTATGCTTCTGTGGCTGCATTACAAGGTGTACGGCAGAATGCTGCTTGCGGGGGATATCAGGGTGTTCTGGTGGATCGTCATTCTGGCGCCCGCCTACCCGCTTGGGCGCTGGCTTTCGCAGGGCAGCCTTCCTTCCGAGCCGCCGGACCGGAACAGCATTGCTGTACGGCTGTGCACGCTGTTCTGGTGCCTGGTACCGGTATGCTGTTTTTACACGCTTCTGACCGAGCCATATCGTCTTGCTGTGTGGCTGCTGGCTGCATGGCTTGTGCTTTTCGTACCGCTGCACCTGCGCCGGAAGGATAACCGCCCGGCGGCGGTCGGGCTGCTGTTTCTGACCGGCCTGTTGGTGACCGGCATTTACCTGCTGATTGTACATCCGGTAAGCGCCGCGCAGGCGGAGGATATGGTCAGACAGGCGGGCTACACCGGCCTGTACCGATTCGAACTTGACCGGAACTGGCGCTCATTTGAAACCGTATTGGACAACGGCGAAACGGTTTGCTGTGCTCTGCCTGAAACCACGGACGACCCGCTCGGCTATTACGGCTTCTGCGCCTATCGGGACGGCGAACGCTATTGCGTGGTCATATCGGTTGCGCGCGGCCAAATCGAAGTGGAACAACCGCAGCCGTTTAACGGCCTGCGAAGTGAATAAAGTAAGGAGACATTATGAAAGAAGTATTACTGCTCAAGTGCGGTGAGATCGTCCTCAAAGGCCTCAACCGCAAAACCTTTGAAGACCGGCTGCTCAAAAACCTGTCCCGCCGGACGAAGCACGTCGCGGACTGCGAGATCTCCATGCGCCAGTCGGTCGTGTACGTCGAGGTGCCCGAGGACGCGGACGCCGATGCGGTCATGGACTGCGCGCGCCATGTGTTCGGCTTTGCGACCATCTCGCGCGCGGCGGTCTGCCCGGAAAAGACGCTTGAGAGCGTGATCGCAACCGCGCAGTCCTACCTTGCGCCGCGCTTTGCGCAGGCCAAGACCTTCAAGGTCGAGACCAAACGTGGGGACAAAAAGTTCCCCATGACCTCGACCGAGATCAGCCAGCACGTCGGCGGCGAGCTGGCCGACCTGTTCCCGTCTGTCCGCCCGGATATGCACCATCCCGACCTGACCGTGCACGTTGAGATGCGTGAAAAATACGCCTTTGTCCATGCCGGCCCTGAGCCGGGTGCGGGCGGCATGCCGATCGGCTCGAACGGCCGCGCTGCCCTGCTGCTCTCGGGCGGCATTGACAGCCCGGTCGCGGGCTGGATGATGGCCAAGCGCGGTCTGGAGCTGGTGGGCATCCACTTCTTCAGCTACCCCTATACCTCGGAGCGCGCCAAGGAAAAGGTGCTCGAGCTGGGGCGTAAGCTGACTGTATGGTGCGGCCGCATGAGCGTCATGGTCGTGCCGTTCACCAAGATCCAGGAGGAGATCCGCGAAAAGTGCCACGAGGAGCTGTTCACGCTCATCATGCGGCGTTTTATGATGCGCATTGCGGAAAAGGTTGCAGTGCAGTATGGCTGCGGCGCGCTGATTACAGGCGAATCGCTCGGCCAGGTGGCGAGCCAGACCATGCCCGCGATGGCGGTAACCGGCGCAGTGTGCGATCTGCCTGTGTTCCGCCCGTGCATCGGCATGGACAAGGAGGAGATCGTCACGATCGCGCGCAGGATCGACACGTTCGAGACCTCCATCCTCCCCTATGAGGACTGCTGCACCGTATTCACCCCCAAGCACCCGAACACCAAGCCCAAGATGCCCAAGATTCTTGACGCAGAATCGCATCTGGATGTGGACGTGCTGGTCGAGGAGGCAGTTGCGGGTGTGGAGATTATACACCTGCCGTAAACGACATAGCATGGCAGGATTGGAAGCATATTCATCTGATCTGAATTGCTGTAACAAAAACAATCTGTTATCCTATTGACTGACATAAGAAAGAAGGCAGATAAAAATGAACGCAGAACTGATCGCCGTCGGCACCGAGATCCTGCTGGGCGACATTGTCAACACGGATGCACAGGTCATCTCGCAGGGCCTGTCTGAGCTCGGCATCAACGTATTTTACCAGACTGTGGTCGGCGACAACCCGGCGCGCCTGCGCCACGTCGTCGAGACTGCGCGCGACCGCGCGGACATCATCATCACCACCGGCGGCCTCGGACCCACGCTGGACGACCTGACCAAGGAGACGCTGGCGGCCGTATTCGGCAAAAAGCTGGCGCTGCACCAGCCCTCGCTCGACCGCATCAAGGGCTTTTTCCAGACCATCGGCCGCGAGATGACCCCGAACAACGAAAAGCAGGCCTGGCTGCCCGAGGGCTGCACAGTGTTCGTGAATGAATGGGGCACCGCGCCCGGCTGCGCGTTCGAGGCATACGGCAAGCATGTGCTCATGCTGCCCGGCCCCCCGCGCGAGTGCAACCCCATGTGGAAGGAATGCGCCATGCCCTATCTGTACAAGCTCGCGGGCGGGTGCATCGTCTCGCGCAACATCCGCGTATTCGGCCTCGGCGAGAGCAACATGGAAGCCATCCTGCACGACATGATGGCGGAGAGCAAAAACCCGACTATTGCCCCCTATGCCAAGACGTCCGAGTGCTTCGCGCGCGTAACCGCCAAGGCGGACACCCCGGATCAGTGCGAAAAGCTGCTTGACCCGGTTGTGGAAAAAATCTGCGCCATGCTGGGCGAGGACGTATACGGTGTAGACGTGGATTCGCTCGAGCAGGTCGTGGGCGACGGCCTGCGCCAGCGCGGCCTGACGCTCGCTGTGGCGGAGAGCTGCACGGGCGGCCTGCTGTCGGGGCGCATCACGGACGTACCCGGCTGCTCGGACTACTATCTGGGCGGCGTATGCTCGTATGCCAACGAAGTCAAAATGAAAGTGCTCGGCGTTCAAAAGGAGACGCTCGATACGGTCGGCGCGGTCTCCCCTGAAGTGGCCGAGCAGATGGCCGAGGGCGTGGCGCGCGCACTCGGTGCAGACGTCGGCGTGGGCATCACGGGTGTTGCCGGCCCGGGCGGCGGCACGGACGAAAAGCCGGTTGGCCTGGTGTATATCAGCATTTGGCACAAGGGGCAGCACTTTACCCGCAAGATGAAGTCCATGAATGGCCGCGACCGCATCCGCATGCAAGCTGCTTCTACTGCACTTGATCTCATCCGGCGCAATATTTTCTAAACAAAACGCATATAATTTGTACGTTTTCTCAACATTTTCCGCCGAAACCTGTTGAAACCAAACAAAATTTTTATTAAAAAAGTCCAGTAATTGTGTAAAATTGCTGGACTTTTCTTTTGTTTTGATGTATACTATACCCAACTAAAGTGAGAGGTATCTGCCAAAAACAGGGCAAAATGCCGAAAATGTTGGAAAATTTTCTCGGATTGTTTGAATTTGGCAGTAAAATAAAGGGAGAGATGCAATATGAAGAAGAAATCCGCATCGCCGGCCTGTGAAAAGCGCAGCCAGCTTTTCTACTCGGGCAGGGACTGCCGCGCTTTCGACTATATGGGCGCGCACCCCTTTACCCAGGACGGCGAGCAGGGCTACCTGTTCCGTGTATACGCTCCGGAGGCCGAAAAGGTCTCGGTCATGGGCGAATTCAACGGATGGAACCGCGAGGCGGACTATATGGTGCGCGATGAGCAGGGCATCTGGGAAAAATTCATCCCGCATATCTCCGAATACGCTGCATATAAGTACAGCGTGTGGGCAAAATCAGGCGACGTGTTCGACAAGTCCGACCCGTACGGCTATCATTTTGAAACCCGGCCGGGCAACGCAACCAAGGTATATGACATTGAGGGATATGATTGGAACGACGCTTCCTGGCTGGACTGGCGCAAAAAGCATCTTCCCTACTCCAATCCGGTCAATATCTACGAATGTCACCTCGGCTCATGGAAAATGCATGAGGACGGCAATTTCTATTCCTACCGCCAGCTGGCGGACGAGCTGGTGCCTTACGTCAAGGAGATGGGCTACACCCACATCGAGTTCATGCCGTTGACCGAGTACCCGTTCGACGGCTCGTGGGGCTATCAGGTCATCGGTTATTTCGCTGCGACCAGCCGCTACGGCACGCCGAAGGACCTGATGTATCTGGTGGACAAGGCGCATCAGGCCGGCATCGGCGTGATCATGGACTGGGTGCCCGCCCACTTCCCCAAGGACGGCTGCGGCCTGGTCGAGTTCGACGGCTCTTATCTTTACGAATACGCCGATCCGCTCAAGATGGAGCACAAAGAGTGGGGCACGCGCGTATTCGACTACGGCAAGACCTCGACCCGCAACCTGCTGTTCTCGTCCGCGATGTTCTGGATCGAAAAATTCCACATGGACGGCCTGCGTGTGGACGCGGTTGCTTCCATGCTGTATCTGGACTACA
>DXFS01000102.1 GCA_019114345.1 Candidatus Agathobaculum pullistercoris
GGGTTGCCGTCCTTGTCCGGCAGGGTAAAGCCCGGCGCTTTTGTTCCAACTTCCAGCATAGTTATCTCCTCCGTCCGTCAGCATTTGCTATGGCCTCATTATACACGGTCTGTCCGGCAAATGCAATCCGGCATTCGCAGGATGGTAAGACGGCTCTAAGCCTGCATGAGCTGCATCGTGTGGTACAGCATTTCGCACGCGGTCTGCCGGGTAACCGGCTCGTCTGCCTCCTGCATCGCGGCAAGCGGGGAGAGGACATCCAGCCGCGCAAGGCTGCTGACGGCCGTCTGCGCCCAGTCCATATCCGTATCATGCTCCGCAGCAAGCGCATACTGCGTGCCGTCAAGCGTGCTGTTCAGCAGGTTGCTGACCACAACGCTGGCCTCAGCCAGCGTGATCGGGTTCTGGCCGCGGATTTCAGACAGGCCGCCCGCGGTGCTGTATCCGGATACGATCCCGCTTGCAGCTGCCGTGCTGACGAACGGCTTGGCCCAGGGGGACAGGCCGCTGTCATCAGCAAAATCCGTATTCCCGGTCGGCGTTACCGGGAGTTCTGCCGCAGAGGCAGCCATGGCGATAAACTCGCTTCGCGTCACCGTCTGTGCGGGATGGAAGAAATACACCCCGCCGATGCTCTCGCCGGTCATGATCCCCTTTTCCGACAGATACAGGGCGGCGTAGTGCGCCGGATTGCCGTTCATATCCGCATAGGTCATTCCGGCGCGGTTTTTGTCAATGGTGATTGTGATGCGGGCGGGAGAGGCTGTATTCCCGTCTGCGTCGACTACAGTAAACGAAAATTTGTCCGTGCCCGCTTTGTCACCCGGCGTGTAGGTGAGGACGTTTCCCTCGATCTTTGCCGTACCCAGACGCGGCTGCTCGGTCAACTGATAAAGGACGATGTCATTGTCCGGGTCCGAGGCGTTCAATTCTACCTCGATCGCAATGTCGACGCAGGTTTCCGCCTCCGCGGCCTGTGCAGCCGGAACGCCTTCTGCAGCCTGCGCGGTCGGCAGACTGGCGGCTACCGCCGCGCCCAGAAACAGCAGGGTCACCGGCGGCAGGACCGCGGCAGCGAGCAGTTTTTTATCCTTCCTCATGCAAGCACCCCTTCCAAAAGGTTCTATGCCTTGCAGTATGTACCAGGAAAAGCGGATTTATACATAAAAACCGGTTTTTTGGCCGGATGTTTTGTTTATTTGTATAGCAACGGGGAAGATGATGGGAAAATGCTTGCCGAAAACGAGCAAATATGGCATAATTTAATCAGGAAAGTATGGGATCAAGAAAGGAGAACAACATGGATAACCATCAGCTCGTTTTGGTGCTGGACTTTGGCGGACAATACAACCAGCTGATCGCGCGCCGCGTCCGCGAGCATAATGTGTACTGTGAGGTCAAGCCCTATAAGACCCCGCTCGAGGAGATCCGCGCAATGCATCCGATCGGCATTATCTTCACCGGCGGTCCGAACAGCGTATACGACGAGAAGTCGCCCAAGTGCGACCCGGGGCTGTTTGAACTGGGTATCCCGGTGCTTGGCATCTGCTATGGCTGTCAGCTTATGGCGCATACACTTGGCGGAGAGGTCACTGCTGCGCAGGAGGACACCGCGCGCGAATACGGCAAGACCGAGACATATTACAACACGGACTGCAAGCTGTTTAAGGGCCTGCCCGCGCAGGGCATCTCATGGATGAGCCACGGCGACTACATGGCGAAGGTGCCGGAGGGCTTTTCGCTTGTCGCGCACACCGAGATGTGCCCGACTGCGGCGATCGCGGATGAGGCGCGCGGTTTTTACGGCGTGCAGTATCACCCTGAGGTCAACCACACGGAGAACGGCACGCTCATGCTCCGCAACTTCCTTTACGAGGTCTGCGGCGCCAAGGGCGACTGGACCATGGAGGACTACAAGAAGACCTCGATCGCGTCCATCCGAAGCAAGGTGGGCGACGGCAAGGTGCTGCTGGCGCTGTCCGGAGGTGTAGACTCCTCGGTCGCGGCTGCGCTGCTCGCGGAAGCAGTCGGCAATCAGCTCACCTGTGTGTTTGTTGACCATGGCCTGATGCGCAAAGATGAGGGCGATGAGGTCGAGGCTGCATTCGCCAAGTGGGACATCAACTTTATCCGTGTGGACGCGGAAGCGCGTTTCCTCGGAAAGCTGGCAGGTGTGTCCGACCCGGAGACTAAGCGCAAGATCATTGGCGAGGAGTTTATCCGCGTTTTTGAAGAGGAAGGTAAGAAGATCGGCAAGGTCGATTATCTGGTACAGGGCACAATCTATCCGGACGTGATCGAGTCCGGCGCGGGCGATGCCGCTGTCATCAAGAGCCACCACAACGTCGGCGGCCTGCCGGATTTCGTGGACTTCAAGGAGATCATCGAGCCGCTGCGCCTGCTGTTCAAGGACGAGGTGCGCCAGCTTGGCCGTGAGCTTGGCCTGCCGGAATATCTGGTTATGCGCCAGCCGTTCCCGGGTCCGGGTCTTGCGATCCGCGTGATCGGTGATATTACGAAGGAAAAGCTGGATATCCTGCGTGAAGCGGATTTTATCTTCCGTGACGAGATCGCAAAGGCTGGTTTGGAGCATACCATGAACCAGTATTTTGCTGTGCTGACCAACATGCGTTCGGTTGGCGTCATGGGCGACGGCCGTACCTACGACTATACACTCGCGCTGCGTTCGGTGACTACCACCGACTTCATGACCGCGGACTGGGCGCGTATTCCTTATGATGTCCTTGACCGTATTTCGGTTCGTATCGTCAACGAGGTTTCGCATATTAACCGCATTGTCTACGACATCACTTCCAAGCCCCCTGCCACGATCGAGTGGGAATGACGCTCGAAACGGCGAAAACCCGCATGAATACAGGCTTTTTTGCCCGTCCATACTGC
>DXFS01000010.1 GCA_019114345.1 Candidatus Agathobaculum pullistercoris
CCGTGAACCTCCCCCGGCGGGGGTGACCCGCAAGAGGGGGCAAGGCCCCCTCTTGCCCGCCCGCGCCGCGCAGGCGCACCGTTCCCGCCGCCCGCAGGCGGCGAAATCCCCTGCCCGTGAAGCACGGGCACATACCCCACCCACTGATGCAGTGGGTATATTTTGCGAAAAAGAGGTGACCCCATTTGACCAAGACCATCAACGACGTCTACATGCAGCTGTACAAACGCTTCAAAGAGGCGGACGACCCCCAGCCCTCGCTCGCGGCGCGCGAGCTGACCGCCTATGCCTGCCGTGTGGATAGGGATAAAACCGCGGAATGGGGCCACATCTATCTGGACGATGCGACCGTGGACTACGCCCACCTGCTGTGCGACCGCTGCCTGGACGGCGAGCCGCTGGCCTACATCCTGGGGGAATGGGATTTTTACGGCCTGACCTTCCGGATCGATAAATCCGTGCTGATCCCGCGCGCAGATACTGAGCGCTTGTGCGAACTGGTGATCGAACGGGCACGGGACAAGGTCTCGCCGCGCATCCTCGACCTGTGCTGCGGCTCGGGCTGCATCGGCATCGCCGCCGCGCATAAGGTGGAGGACGCTCGCGTCACCGCGGTGGATAATTCAGACGGAGCGCTGCGCATCACGCGGGAGAACGCACGGCGGCTGGGCGTGCAGGGCCGCATACTTGTGCGGAAAGCGGATGTATTGAATGCCCCGCCCGACGGCATGGGGGAATATGATATTCTGGTATCCAACCCGCCTTACATTACCCGGGCAGAGATGCGTGAACTGGACAAAAGCGTTTCGCATTACGAGCCGCATGAGGCACTCTACGGCGGCGTGGACGGGCTGGATTTCTACCATGCGATCTGCGCCAAATGGGCCGGCCTGCTCGTGCCGGGTGGGATTGCCCTGTTCGAGTGCGGCTGGCAGCAGTCAATGGAGGTCGCGGCGGTGCTCGAAGAGAACGGCTTTACAGATATCGGGATTACCGAGGATCTCGCAGGCGTGCCGCGGGTCGTGTATGGCTTTTCTCCCAGATCGCGGACGTGAGGGTAAAAGATTTGCATGATCCGGCTGTATGGTTATATTGTCCGTTTTGTTGGACATCCCCTCCGCTATACTGGTATCATCAAAACCAGAAGCGGAGGGGTTTCAAATGCGAAAAAAGATCGGTAATCTGATGCAGGCAGCGGGCGGGCTGCTGTTGTTTTCACTCGCATGTGCGTCCGATATGGGAGCGGTATCCGTCGCAGGGCTTGCTTGGGGACTGTTGTGCGCGGCCCTGCTGTTTGCTGCGGGCCGGATGCTTGCGCAGCAGCGGCGCTGCCCGGCATATCGCAGGATGGCGGCGGCAGCCCCGTTGAATCGCGGATTATGTGTGTCTTCCGGAGCACGGAAATAAAAAAGATGCAGGGCGATGGAATCCCAGTGCCTTGGAAGGCTGACAGAATGGATGAAAAAAAGATGTGGAACCGCGGTTCCACATCTTTTTTGATATTTGGGGGTAGCGTTTAATATGCGCGCCCGACCGCGGCCTGCAGCACCTGCGAGGCCACTGTGCCCGCAACGGAAGAGCCGCCGCCGCCGTTCTCGACCAGCACGATGAACGCATATGGGGTCGCCTCGTCGCGCAAAAAGCCGGTGAACCAGGCGTTCGGCGTCTGATCCGCGCCGACCTCGGCAGTACCCGACTTGGCGCAGATGTCCATGCCCGGGAAGCGGTCCTGCCCGTAGGTCTCGATGACGTTGTTGTGCATCATATCCGCAATCGTGGAAGCAGTGCTCTTCTCGATCAGCTTGCCGGACTTGTGCGCAAAGTAGATGCCGGTCGGCAGGCCGTATGAGGTGGACGAGCTATGGATCAGCCGCGGCACGGCCGCACGGCCGCCGTTCGCGATCGCGCCCATGTATTGCATCATGTTGATCGGGCACATGGTGTCCTCGCCCTGGCCGACGCCCGCCCACGCGAGCTGGTTGTCGTTACCGTCAAAATTGAAGTGGCCTTGCGACGAGTTGATGCCGTCTACGCTGATGGACTCGGTCAGCCCCGCCGCATCCGCGTATTCCTGCATGGTGCTGCCGCCGAGCTCAACCGCGAGCTGGCCGAATACACCGTTACACGAGACCGCGAGCGCGTCCTCGATATTCAGTTCGCCGTGCGCATAGGCGCAGGTGACCGGAGAGCCGCCGATATCGACCGATCCGGTGCACGTCCAGGTGCGCCGGAACAGGTCGGGGATGTTCTCGATCGCCGCGTTCAGCGTGACCACCTTGAAGATCGAGCCGGGGATGGAATTGGCCGACAGCAGGCGGTTGACGTATACACCGTCCCACGCGGGATCGTCCGGGTCAATGGCCGGCGGGTCGGCAGGGTCAAAGGTCGGGGTGGAGACCATGCACAGGATCTCACCGGTCTTGTAGTTATACACGCCGACCGTGCCGTTCATGCCGTTTAATGCCTGATAGGCGATGTTGTTGAGGTAAGCGTCAATGGTCAGATAGACGTTATTGCCCGTGCCGAGCGGGGAATACGCGCCGGTCAGGATGTTGTAGCCCGAGAGCTTGTCCGCAAAAGCGGTCAGCGCGCCCGCGCCGATGTTGCCTGCCGGGTCGCCGACCGCATGCAGGGTCGCGCGGCGCACAGTGGCGTCGCTGTAATAGACGCGGTTGCCGTTCTCATCCAGCGTGGAGAGCACGTCGCCGTCCCGGTCGAGCACCGTGCCGCCCTTGAGCACGCCTTCATTGTTGTACAGATGGCGGTTGTAGGGATAGGAGGCCCAGTCGCCGCCGTCCACCACAAAGCGGAAGCAGAACAGCGCAAGGCCGATGCCGAGCAGCGCCGCGAGGATCAGGCAGAAGATGCCGCGTTTTTCAATTTTCCGCATTTAATCCACCTCCCCGCGCAGTTCACGCCGCGAGGGCAGCTTGACCGCAAACGAAGCGTTCTGCCGCGTGTCGGTCGCCTTCAAAAAGGCGAGCATGCCCCAGGCCGACAGCATGGACGAGCCGCCGTTCGAAACGAACGGCAGGGTCACGCCGGTAAACGGCAGGATATCGACTGCGCCGAACACGTTCAGGCAGGTCTGGAACACCAGCAGGCTGGTCGCGGCGCAGGCCGCGATCGTGTAAAAGCTCGAACGCCCCGCGCGGCAGGCACGCACCGCGAATACCGCGAGCGTGATGATGCACAGGATGCTCAGCACCGCAATCACCAGGCCCCATTCCTCGCACAGCATGCCGAATACGATATCCGTATCCGCCGCAGCGAGGCCGGAGAGCCAGCCCTCGCCCGCCCCCACGCCGATCATGCCGCCGGACGCGGCCGCGGTCAGCGTGTGGGTCTGCTGGAAGCCCGCGCCGTATACATCCTCCCAAATATGGCCCCAGGAGGAGAAGCGCGCGGCGACGTGGCTCTTGACTGTCAGCAGCACCATACCGCCTGCAAAGCAGCCTGCGCAGATCAGGCCGAGGGTTGCAAAGTCGCCCGAGCGCAGGTACGCGATGACCAGGAAGGTCACAAAGAACACCAGCGCGGTGCCGAAGTCGTTCTGCAGGGCAAGGCACGCGCCGCAGATACCGGTCAGGCCGATGAACATCCACAGGTTGCGCTTGTTGAACAGCCGGTCGAGCGTGGCCGCGCCCGCGAAGATGTAGCAGATCTTGGCAAGCTCGGAGGGCTGGAGCGACAGGCCGCCCAGCCGGATCCACGCCTTGGCGCCGCCCTCGCTTGATCCGATCAGCAGTGTGATTACCAGCATGCCGACCGCCGCCGCGCCCATGAACCAGCGCACCTTCTGCGCGCGCGTCAGGTCGCGCAGGAAAAAGCCGAGCACAAGGAACAGCACAAGGCCCATGATAATTGCGACCAGCTGTTTTGGCATTTCATCCGGCACGGTCGAGCCGGTGACCGCAAGCGACAGCGTGCACAGGAAGAACGCGATGGTCTCCATCTCGAAGCCGATGCGCCGGAATGATCGCATCACAATAAAATAGCCCCAGCAGATCAGCGTGAAAACGAAAAAGGTCAGCGGGATGGTGACGGTCGCCTCGTCGCCCGCAGCAATAATGAGCTGTACGGCCGTAAGAACCTGGAACAGAGTCAGCAGCACGAGCGAGCCCCACATGCCCGCGGGTCGGCCCTCTGCGCGGCGTTCTGCCATCTGGCGGCGCTTTTCCTCGACCGAGATGGGTACCAGCATGGTCGGGATACCGCCGAAGGAGACCGTATCGCCGTCCTCGACGACCGCGTACTCGTCCACCGGCAGGTCATTTACCTTGACACCGCCCTTGGATCCGAGATCGTACACGGTCCACGAGCCGTCATCCTCACGGATGAGCGCGGCATGCTGGCGCGAGACCGAGGGGTATTCGATCTGCACATCGCATGACGGGGCGCGGCCGATGATGTTTTCCCAATGCGTCAGCGGTAGGCGCACGCCGTTTGCCATACCGAGATAGCCCCAGACCTCGTCCGGGTGCTTGACCTTCCACAGCGAACGGATCGCGCCGACCAGGATCATCAGCGCCAGCAGCGGGAACACGAAGCGGACGACCGTTGTGTACCACGCGCCCACAAGGGGATTTTCCGACAGAAAACCGGTCAGCGCATCCAGCATGCGCTGTAAAGCGTCGATCATGTTTTTGATTCCTCCCTTCCGGAGTGGGTGCAATATAACTAAACTATTATAGCATAACTTGTCAAGAAAGACATGAACGGACAGTGAACAGTTTACATTTTATTCCTTGACAGAGTGCGGCAGGAATGATACACTGGTAATCCAAGTATATCAGCGACAAACGAAGTTTGCAGGAAAAAGCCGCAAGGCTTGCCGAAGGAGCAAAACTCTCAGGCGTCCGGCGTGCCGGATGAGGACTGTAAATGGATGTGGCTCTGGAGAATGCCTCCCCGCAAGAAGGGAGGGGCTGCCGAAGGTGCAACGCGCGCGGGCCGGAAGATACGCGCGCCAATCTCTCAGGCAAAAGGACAGAGTTGGAAGGCTGGGCCGCGGATCCGCGCGCTCCGGCGGGGGACAGGTGCTGCCCTGCGGGCAGCTGGTTTTCCGTTCGAAGGTGTTTTCCCCCGGAGCAGGACGGAAGCATACGACCACGCTTTTTCAGAGCCATACCGCCGTGCGGTGTGGTTTTTTTGTTTGCCGCAAAAAAGAAAAAGGGGTATGTAAGAAATGTCAATGGATCAACTGGCTGATCTGGTAAGCAAGATCAGCGACATCGTGTGGAACAGTGTTCTGCTGTACCTGCTTGTTGGAACGGGTATCCTCTTTACCATCCGCACGCGCTTTGTGCAGATCCGCAAGTTCGGTGCGGGCTGGAAGCGGCTGTTCGGCAACTTCTCGCTCAATGGTGAAAAAGCGGGCAAGGACGGTATGAGCCCGTTCCAGGCGCTGACCACTGCGATCGCAGCACAGGTCGGCACGGGCAATATCGCAGGCGCGGCAACGGCGCTGTACTCCGGCGGCCCGGGCGCGATTTTCTGGATGTGGCTGAGTGCATTCTTTGGCATGTCAACCATCTACGGCGAGGCAGTGCTCGCGCAGAAGTACAAGACCACGGATAAGGACGGCCATGTGACCGGCGGCCCGATCTACTACATCCGCGCGCGCTTTACCGGTAAATTCGGCAAGTTCCTCGCGGGCTTCTTCTCGCTGGCCATCATCTTTGCGCTCGGCTTTACCGGCAACATGGTGCAGGCCAACTCGATCAGCGCGTCGTTTAAGACCGCGTTCGGCATCCCGCCGATCGTGATCGGTGTCATCTGCGCGGTTATCGCGGCGTTTATCTTCCTCGGCGGTGTCAGCCGTATCGCCTCGGTCACCGAAAAGCTGGTACCGGTCATGGCATGCTTCTACATTGTCGGCTGCGGCGCTATTCTGGTCATCAACCATGCGGCGATCATCCCGGCGCTCCGGTCGATCTTTGTTGCGGCGTTTGACCCGCAGGCTATCCTCGGCGGCGCGGTCGGCATCACCGTGCAGCAGGCGATGCGCTACGGCGTAGCGCGCGGCCTGTTCTCCAACGAGGCCGGCATGGGTTCCACCCCGCATGCGCACGCGCTGGCTAAGGTGGAAAAGCCGCAGGATCAGGGCGAGATCGCCATTGTCTCCGTGTTTATCGACACCTTTATCGTGCTGACGCTCACCGCCATGGTCATCCTGACCTCGGGCCAGCTTCAGGCGGGCGTACCCGGCGGCCTGCAGGGCACCGAGTTGGCGCAGGCGGCGTTCAACACCACGATGGGCTCGTTCGGCAATATCTTTGTTGCGATCTGCATGTTGTTCTTCGCATTCTCGACCATCATCGGCTGGTACTTCTTCGGTGAGACCAATGTCAAGGCGCTGTTCGGCAAAAAGGCGACCAAGATCTATGCGGCGATTGTCGTTGTATGCATTGTGATCGGCTCGGCGCTTAAGGTCGATCTGGTCTGGAACCTGTCCGACCTGTTCAATGCACTGATGGTATTCCCCAACCTGATCGCGCTGATATTCCTGTCCGGCATTGTCGCCCGGGCGTCGCGCGGCGAGGATATCATGAAGAAATAACGGATTCCCACAAGGCGCGCCAAGCGGCGCGCCTTGTTTTTCCCTGTATTTACTTCTGTGCGGGGAATGCTATAATAGATCTATCAAAAGGAAGGAGAGAGCAAATATGCAGAAACTGCGGGGGAGGGACCTGCTTCTGGTGGGTTTCACCTTGTTCTCCATGTTTTTCGGGGCGGGCAATCTGATCTTCCCGCCCTTTCTTGGTGCGCAGGCGGGCGCGAATACCTGGCTGGCGTTCCTCGGCCTTGCGGTGAGCGCGATCGGCCTGCCGGTGCTCGGCGTGGTCGCGGTTGCGCGGTCGGGCGGCCTGCCCGCGCTCGCCTCGCGGGTGCATCCGCGCTTTGCGGCGGTGTTCACGCTGTTGTGCTACCTGTCCATCGGCCCGTGCCTCGCCATCCCGCGCACGGCGAGCACCTCGTTTGAAATGCTTGTGCCGCTGGTCGGCGGCGGGGCGGCGAAGCAGTTTCTCTATTCGGTGCTGTTTTTCGCCGTGGCCTTTCTCGTGGCGCTGAGACCCGAAAAGCTGACCGACCGCCTGGGCAAGATCCTCTGCCCGACGCTGATCGTCCTGATCGTGGTGCTGTTTGCGGGCTGCCTGATCCACCCGGTAGCGGCGCATTACGGCGCGCCGGGCGGGGGCTATGCGGCGCAGCCCGTGGCGCAGGGCCTGCTGACCGGCTATCAGACGATGGACACGCTTGCCGCGCTCAACTTCGGCGCGGTCATCGCGCTCAACATCCGCGCCAGAGGCGTCAGCGATAACAAACAGGTCGTGCGCGGCACAGTGCGTGCGGGCTGGATCGCCGGAGCGGTGCTGCTCACGGTATATGCCATGCTGTCGCACGCAGGCGCGCTTTCCGGCGCAGCCTTCCCGGGCGGCGAGACCGGTGCGGATACGCTGACGCGCCTCGCCCATGCGCTGTTCGGCCAGCCCGGTCTGGTGCTGCTCGCAGCGATCTTCCTGATCGCGTGCCTCAATACCTGCATTGGCCTGATCTCGTGTGTGAGCGAGTATTTCCGCGGGCTGTTCCCGCGCATCCCCTATGTGGGATTTGCGGCGTTTTTCGCGCTGGCAAGCATGGTCGTGTCCAACATCGGGCTGGCGGGCATCATCAGCCTGTCCACACCCGTGTTGAACGCCATTTATCCCGCAGCGATCGTGCTGATCGCGCTGTCCTTTGTGCCGCGGCTGCAGGAATACCGCTGGGTGTACCCGATGGCGGTGGGCTTTACCTGTGTGCAGAGCGTGGTTGCTGCGCTCGCGCAGAGCGGGCTGCGCATCCCGGGCGTCACCGCCCTGCTCGACCGCCTGCCGCTGGCCGGACTGGGCTTCGGTTGGATCGCGCCTGCCTTTGTGGGGCTGGTGTTCGGGCTGTTCCTGTCGCAGCGCACGAAAAAGCTGGAAAAGGCCGAATAAACGGCAACCCGCCGGACGGAAACCCGTCCGGCGGGTTTTCTTATGGAGCCCTGCATCAGTGGTTCCGCCCGGAAACGACTGCTTCCCGACCCCAAAGGGCGCAAAAAAACCGGCACAGCCCAGGCGCCGTGCCGGTTCTCACGGACGGGGGAGGTATGGACCCGTCCGCGGCAGGATTTTTATTTTTCCTTGACTGCGCCGTCCTTGATGATGTCCCAGTTTTTGCGCAGGTAGTCGTAGCCCGAGTAGATGGTGACAAGCGTGATCACCCAGCCGACGATGGTCAGGAAGAACATATCGTTCCGGGCGAAGTCCTGGTAGAAAAGCATTTTAATAGTTCCATTGTCCAACGTTTCGCCAAACTTACCGGTCATCAACGCCCAAATCGCAATGTAATACAGATAGATCACAATAATGCCGCCGATCTGCACGCAGGTCTTGACCTTTCCGGTCCACGTTGCGGCGAGCACACGGCCCTTGTTGGCCGCGACCACGCGCAGCGAGGTGATGATCAGCTCGCGCGCGATGATGACGCACACCATCCAGCCCGCCATCGCGCCCTGCCCGACGAACAGCACGAGCGCCGAGGTCACCAGCAGCTTGTCCGCGAGCGGGTCGACGAACTTGCCGAAGTCGGTCACCTGGTTGTACTTGCGGGCAACGTAGCCGTCCAGAAAGTCGGTGAACGAC
Source organism: Candidatus Agathobaculum pullistercoris (assembly GCA_019114345.1). Taxonomy (GTDB): domain Bacteria; phylum Bacillota; class Clostridia; order Oscillospirales; family Butyricicoccaceae; genus Agathobaculum; species Agathobaculum pullistercoris. The sequence goes on from DXFS01000010.1 coordinate 8,670, forward strand.
GCTACGCAGAACAGCACGAGCGCCACAACGGTTGCTGTAGGGAAGAAGGTCTCGATTTGAAAGCTGTTCTGCCAGGCCTCCTGATCAAAAACAAGCATCGGCTGCGAGGCAAAATACAGGAAAAACGGGATCATGCAGATGCGGGTGAGCGTGATTTTGTTGGCTGTTGTCATTTTTTATTCCCCCTTTTGTTGAACGCCGAGCAGGTCGGGCCCCAGGCTTTCCGTGATGAGCACGGGCACAAATTCGCCCGCCTGCGGCTCGCCGTCGCTTTCAAAGTACACATGGCCGTCCACCTCGACCGAGTCGGCATAGGTGCGCCCGAACCAGAGCTGCTGCTCGTCGTCAAAGCCCTCGCAGAGCACCTCTATGGTCTCGCCGTGGCGCGATGTGTTGTAGTCGTCCAGCACCCCGCTTTGCAGCTCCTCGACGATCAGGCGGCGGTTGGCTTTGGTCTCCGCGTCGATCTGGTCGGGCAGCTCGGCAGCCTCGGTGCCCTCCTCGGGCGAAAACTCGAACACGCCCACGCGCTCGATCTGGGTTTCCTGCAGGAAGGTGCACAGCTCCGCGAATTCCTCCTCGGTCTCGCCCGGCAGGCCGACGATCAGGCTGGTGCGCAGCACAAGGCTGGGGATGCGCTGCCGCAGGCTTGCGATCAGGGATGAGAACTCCGCCCCGTCGCCCGGACGGTGCATCGCGCGCAGGATACGCTTTGACACATGCTGGAGCGGGATATCCAGGTATTTGACGATCTTGGGCTCGGACGCGATCACGTCGATCAGCTCGTCCGTGATCTGGTCGGGGTAGAGGTAGTGCAGGCGCACCCAGTGAAAGTCCATTTCGCACAGCCGCCGCAGCAGTTCGGGCAGCAGGCGCTTGTGCTCCGGCAGGTCCATACCGTACTTGGTGATGTCCTGCGCGATGACGATCAGTTCTTTCACGCCTGCGTCGCTCAGCGCCTGCGCTTCTGCAAGCAGCGCGTCCATCCCGCGCGAGCGGTACGGCCCGCGCAGCTTGGGGATGATACAGTAGCCGCAGCGGTTGGAGCAGCCCTCGGCGATCTTGAAGTACGCGGTGTAGGAAGGCGTCAGGCGGGAGCGCTCGCCCTCGAGCGCGGCGGACGCCATATCCGCCATGTAGGCCGCTTTATGTCCACCGAGCGCGGCGTTCGCCGCGTCCACGATGCTCTCGTAGCTGCCCGTGCCGCACAGCGCGTCGATCTCGGGCAACTCGGTCTTCATCTCCTCCGCGTAGCGCTGCACCAGACAGCCCGTCACGACCAGGCCCTTCATTTTGCCGGTCTGCTTGTACTGCGCTGTGTCGAGGATGGTCTCGATGGCTTCGCTCTTGGCGGCTTCGATAAACCCGCAGGTGTTGACCACGCCCACGTCGGCCTCGGCCATGTCCTCGGTCACTTCCCAGCCCGCCGCGCGCAGCAGGGCGAGCATGTGCTCGCTGTCGACCAGGTTTTTGGCGCAGCCGAGCGAAATCAGTCCTATTTTCGGCATGGAGTGTTCTCCTTCTTTGTCCCATTGTTATCCAAGCATATTATACACTACAATGTGTGGTTTGTCATCTGTTGGATTTGGACGGGCTGGGCGCATCTATGGGCTTTTCCTTGCATATTTACCCGGGATGGGCTATCATAATAGGGAAAGAAAACATACCCGAAAGGAAGGATTTCCATGGAAATGACCAAGATCCCGGCGCGCGCCGACGTGCCGGACCAGGACAAATGGGCCATAAACGACCTGTTCGCCACGGATGACGACTGGCGCACGGCGCTCGCCGGCGCAAAGGAATTTGTGCCGCGCGTCGCGGCCTACCGCGGCCGGCTGGGCGAGAGCGGCGAGACCCTGCTCGCCTTTTTCCGGCTGGACGACGAGATCAGCCTCGCGTTTGACGCGCTCGTGCATTATGCCCAGCGTAAAAGCGACGAGGACACCCGCGTCGCGGCGTATCAGGAGATGGTCAGCCAGGTGACGCGGCTGGCGGTCGAACTCCAGTCCGCGGCGGCGTTCGAGACCCCTGAACTGCTCGCAATCGACGACGACACGCTCGCGCGCTTTTATCAGGATGAGCCTGCGCTCGAAAACTACCGGCTGTGCATCGACCGCGTGCGCCGCCGCAGGGAGCATGTGCTCTCGGACAAGGAGGAAGCCCTGCTCGCCGCGGCGGGCGAAATGGCCGCGAGCCCGGACGACATCTACTCCATGCTGAACGACGCCGACCTCACCTTCCCGGACGCAGTGGACAAGGACGGGAACCGCCATCCGGTCACCCACGGCACCTATATCCCGCTCATGCAGTCCTATGACCGCGTGCTGCGCAAATCCGCCTTTGACTCGCTCTATTCGGTATACGGCCAGTTCCGCAACACCGCAGCCGCTACCCTGTCTGCGCAGATGAAGCAGCTGCTGTTCTTCGCGAACGCGCGCAAGTACCCCTCCACGCTCGCCGCCGCGCTGGACGGCACCGAGGTCCCGACCGAGATCTACCACAACCTGATCGACGCGGTGCACCGTTCATTCGCGCCCATGTACCGTTATGTCGGCCTGCGCCGCCGCCTGCTTGGACTGGACGAGCTGCATATGTACGATCTGTACGTCCCGGTTGTCGAGGGTGTGGAGATGAAGTTCACCTTTGAAGAAGCCAAGGAGATCGCCCTCAAAGCGCTCGCCCCGCTGGGCGAGGAGTACCTCGCCATCCTGCGCGAGGGCTTCGAGAACGGCTGGATCGACGTATACGAGAACGAGGGCAAGCGCTCGGGCGCGTACTCCGCGGGCGCGCGCGTGCATCCCTATGTGCTGTTAAACTTCAAGGGCACGCTGGACGATGTGTTCACGCTCGTACACGAGATGGGCCACTCGATCCACTCCTACCTGTCCAACAAGACCCAGCCGACCGCGTATCAGGACTATGTGATCTTTGTGGCCGAGGTCGCCTCGACCTGCAACGAAGCGCTGCTGATGGAGTACCTGCTGTCCGTCACGGAGAACAAAAAGCAGCGCGCTTACCTCATCAACCACTTCCTTGAACAGTTCCGCGGCACACTGTACCGCCAGACCATGTTCGCGGAGTTTGAGCTGAGGGCCAACGAGATGACCCAACGCGGCGAGGGTACGACCGCCGAGGCGCTCTGCGCGCTGTACAAGCAGCTCAATGAGCAATATTTCGGCCCGGATATGGTCGTGGACGACGAGATCGCGCTCGAATGGGCGCGTATCCCGCATTTCTACTATGATTACTATGTTTACCAGTACGCGACCGGCTATGCCGCGGCGATCGCGCTGTCGCGCCGTATCCTGCGCGAAGGCGAGACGGCGGTAAAGGACTACCTCGGCTTCCTGTCCGGCGGCTGCTCGGCCGACCCGATCACGCTGCTGCGCGGCGCGGGTGTGGATATGGCAAGCCCCGCGCCCATCGAGGACGCGACAAAGCTGTTCGACGAGCTGCTCGGCGAGATGGAAGCGCTGCTGGCGTAGCCGCTGCCGCAGCAGAGAATATAAAAGGACGTACTTTCCGGTACGTCCTTTTTATTATCCCAGCTTTTCCTTGCGCTCGCGGCCGTCGCGCAGCAGCGCGGTCAGGGTCTCGCGGTCGCCCGCGCGGATCGCGCGGCGGTATTCGTCCAGATGGCGGATGATCTCGTCGATCTCCTGTGCCAGCGGCTCTGCGTTGCACAGGAACAGCTCGCTCCACATGGTTTCATTCAGCTTGGCCACGCGGGTCAGGTCCTTGTAGCTGCCCGCCGAGTAGCCGTTGTGCTTGTCCGCCTCCGGGCTCTTGATATACGCCGAGGAGACGACATGCGCCAGCTGCGAGGTGAACGCGATCATCTTGTCATGCTGCGCGGCCGTGCAGCGCACGGTCTGGCCGAAGCCGAGCGACATAAAATAGGCCTCCAGCTGCTCGAGCACGCGCTCGGTGCTGCTTTTGGTTGGCACGAAGATCATGCTCGCCCCATCGAACAGGGTCGGCAGGGAAAAGTCCAGACCGGAAAACTCGCGGCCGGCCATCGGGTGCCCGCCGACAAAATGCACGCCCGCATCGAGCGCGGCCTGCTCAAGCCGGTCGACCATGAACTGCTTGACACCGACCATATCGACCACCACGCAGCCCTTTTTCATTTTGGGCATGTTCTCCAGCAGCCAGTCGACCGTCGCCTGCGGATACAGGCCGATGATGACGAGGTCGGCCTCTTTATACAGCGCCTCAGTCGCAATTGCGTCGATCGCTCCGTCCGAAAGCGCCTGTTCGGCAGTTGCCCGGGTGCGGTTCCAGCCGAGCACGCGGCTGAGCGTGCGCGTTTTGATGGCCTTTGCCATCGAGCCGCCCATCAGGCCGAGACCGGCAATGAGTACGGTGTCAAACATGGTTGTCCCCCTTGCTTTTGCGATTTAACTTGCTTAGATTTTATCGCGTGAATATAATTTTGTCAACGCAAAAGGCAGGATAAGGGGGCAGATATCTGCAGAAATCAATAATATTATCTTGAATTATGACGAAAGATTTGTTACAATTATACATATTCAATTATAATTCAATAAATACGGGGGTGTAGTTATGGCTTTAATACAGTGCAAAAACTGTGGTAAGGATGTCAGCGACCGGGCGAAAGTATGTCCGCATTGCGGAACCCAGCTGATTGAAGATGAGGTTACACAGCCGCAGCCCATTATCTGCGAAGAATGTGGCGCGGAAATCCCGCAGGGTGCGGATTCCTGTCCGAACTGCGGCTGCCCCGTACCCGTGGATGGAGAAGAAAATACAGAAGCACCTCAAAAAGTCGAATTAACCTCGGTTAAAATCCCCAAACTGGATCAGAGAAAGAAAAAAATAGTTGTTGGCAGCATTATTGGCGTAATCGTATTGATTGCGGCCATTTCCCTGATCATCTCCCAAATGCGCCAGGCCACGGCAGCGCAGCTAAGCGCCGATTACAGCGAGAACATATCCACAGTAAGCGCCGCGATCCTGTCGAGTGCGATCCAGACTGAGGAGGCCGGAAATTTGATCCATGATGTGTGGTATAATTGCATTTTTGAAGAAAATGATCCGGAAACAAATGAATATACCCGCCCAAATGGCTATTACCTTGACGATTTTAATGACGCGCTGGCAAATCTGTTTTCTGATGAGACATTTTCACAGCAGCTGAGCAGCATAAAAAACGATCAGGAGACGGTTACAGATCTGATGCGCAAGATGAGTGATCCGCCGGAAGAATTTGAGGATGCGTATGAAGCGCTTCGCGAATTGTTTGATGCCTATACGGAATTTACAAATCTGGTTATCAACCCATCCGGTAATCTGCAGACCTTTACCTCGAATTTTAACGATGCAGACAGTGCATTACTGAATTGTTACAATGCGATGTCCCTATATATCGATGCCTGATTGTCAAAAAAGCGCCCCACGGGCGCTTTTTTATTTTCTAACTGCTTTATCTGCTAAAAATACAGTGTCGGTACAACATATGCCTGCGGCCCGGATGCATCCAGCACATATTCGTTCAGCCATTTGACAAAGGCCTCAGCCCCGTCGTAGCACAGTGCAGGCGTACGGTCCGGGTCAGTGCGCCAATATCCATGGTCGGTTTCCGGAGCGTGCAGCCACGCATCAAACTGCATCTGGTAGTCCTTGGCACGTTGTGCAACGGATGCAGGAGCCATGATCAGGCGGTATCCGCCCTGCCCCAGATCGAGCAGGATGGGGGACAGACTGCTTTCCAAAGCAACGCACTCCTTTCGGTCAGCTGCGCGGGTTGACCCGGCAGATATGCTTCCAGATCGGCGTGATCCGGCAGAATATGAACACGATCAGCGCTCCGGCGAGGTTTAAGATCAAATCGTCCACATCGCACGAGCCCGCGCCGGTATATACCTGCGCGACTTCGACCGCGGTGATGCCGAGGGTAAGCGTAGCGGTGAAAAAGAAGATGCTCCGCTGCCAGCGGAACAGCGCGGGCAGGAATACGCCAAAGGGCGCAAATGCCACAAGGTTGCCCAGCAGGTTGAGCACGACCAGGCGCAGTGAGATATTGTGATATCCGTAGGCAATCAGGTAGTTTTTGACCGTGCGCAGCGGCTCAAGGTTGACGGCCCCGTAGTCCACGCCCAGGTGGAAGCCGCGGCCGAAGGCGTTGTCGAAAAACAGCACGTTGGCCAGCACCCACAGGTAATACCAGAACAGCAGCATCATGTAATCATGCCGCCGCGTGCCGCGCGCGCTTTTGGGCACACCGTAAAATAGTGATATGCCCAGCAGCACCACGAACCCCGCGGCGAAGGCGAGCTTGGTCTCCGGCCCGACAATATAGCCGGGAGCAAGCTCATAATACAGGTTAAAGCAGATCAGCGCAGCGGTCAGCACCGCCGCAAGCCTGCGGACAAGGGTTTTCAAAAGGGTTTTGCTCCTTTGTGGAGGGATTTCGCCCGAGAGGGCGAAGGGTGTGCCCGTGCCTCACGGGCAGAGTTTCGCCGCCTGCGGGCGGCGGGGACGGTGCGCCTGCGCGGCGCGGGCGGGCAAGAGGGGGCCTTGCCCCCTCTTGCGGGTCACCCCCGCCGGGGGATGTACGCGGCTGCCCGCGACCGCAAACAAATTTTATCCACATTCTGTGGAAAAATTTGATTTGCGATTATGTCGCGGCAGTTCGGTTTTGCGCCTGACCCGGGAGGTGGGAGTGCTGGCGATGTAAGGCTTATGCTTACCGTTTCCGTGAAGGCGACGTTCCGGCCGGGTACTGTGCAGGCGCACCCTTTTGGGGTGGCAGCCAATCCCCTGCCTGCCGCAATGGCAATTGGGTGGCAGACGGAAGGCGTCACTTACTTTTACGCGCGCAGCGCGTCCTGAAGGAGGGGAAGGTGATTCGCAAGAGGAGGGGGAACCATCCGGTTCCCTCTCCTCTTGTGCGCAGTGCGGCCGCGCAGGCCGCATTCCCGTCCGCCCCGCCTGGGCGGATCACCCTCCGGGTGCTTTTTACAGGCTTTCCGCCTCGGAAAGCCAAAGCGCCGCGCACGCGTCCGACGGCATGCGCCAGTCGCCGCGCGGGGACAGCGTGACCGTACCGACCTTGGGGCCGTCCGGCAGGCAGGAGCGCTTGAACTGCTGGGTGAAGAAGCGGCGGATAAAGGTCACGAGCCACTTTTTGATCGTCGCGTCATCATACGCGCCCGCAAAAGTTTTACGCGCGATGCGGTAGATTTTACGCGGCGGATAGCCGAAGCGCAGCATATAATAGAGGAAAAAGTCGTGCAGCTCGTACGGACCGACCAGATCCTCGGTCCTCTGGCTGATCTCGCCGTCCTTGGGCGGCAGCAGCTCGGGCGACACCGGGGTGTCGAGCACATCATACAGCACGTCCGACAGCTCGCCCATCGTGCGGTCAGCCTCATAAGCCACCAGATAGCGCACCAGCGTCTTGGGGATAGAGGCGTTGACGCCGTACATGCTCATGTGGTCTCCGTTGTAGGTCGCCCAGCCGAGCGCGAGCTCGGACAGGTCGCCCGTACCGACCACCATGCCGCCCGTTTTGTTGGCAAGGTTCATGAGCACCAGCGTGCGCATGCGCGCCTGCCCGTTCTCGAAGGTGACCGAGAGGTCGTCCTTGGACTGGCCGATGTCGCTGAAATGCTGGTCGACCGCGGCCTTGATGTCCACGGTCTGGAGCGTCACGCCGTAAGCATCCGCGAGCTTTTCCGCGTTGCCCTTTGTGCGCGCGGTCGTGCCGAAGCACGGCATGGTGACCGCAAGGATGCCCTTGCGGTCCAGACCCAGCATATCGAACGCATGCACGAGCACGATCAGAGCGAGCGTGGAATCCAGCCCGCCCGACAGGCCGACGACCGCGGTTTTTGCGTGCGTGTGGCGCAGGCGGGTGGCAAGGCCGGTCGCCTGCAGGCTGAGGATCTCCTCGCAGCGTTCATCGCGCAGCGCCTTGCTGGCGGGCACAAAGGGCGTGCGCGGGAAGGTGCGGTCGGTCAGGTCGTTTGCGCCCGGATGAACGGGCAGCGCGGCGACCATGGGGTTCTGTTCGGTGACAAAGGTGTTCATGCGGCGTCGCTCATGCGTCAGGCGCTGCACGTCGATATCCGCATAGATGACGCCGCGGTCAAACAACCTGCTCTCTGCCAGCAGCGCGCCGTTTTCCGCGATCAGGTCGTGGCCAGCGAACACCAGATCCTGCGTGGACTCGCCAAAGCCCGCGTCCGCGTACAGGTAGGCGCACAGCAGCCGCGCAGACTGTTGCCGCACCAGGTCGCGGCGGTAGGACGCCTTGCCGATGATCTCGTCCGACGCGGACAGGTTGACGATGACCGTCGCGCCCGCCTGCGCAAGCCGCGTGGACGGCGGGTCCGCAACCCACAGATCCTCGCAGATCTCCACGCCCAAGGTGAACTCCGGCATGTCCGCGCACTGGAACACCAGCGGCTCGCCGCCTGCGAACAGGGTATCCTGCCCGAGCAGGGAGATGGTCTGGAACGGTACACCCGCGCCCGAAACAAAGTGGCGCGCTTCGTAAAACTCGGAATAGTTCGGGATGAACTGCTTGGGTACCACGCCCTCGATTTTCCCGCCGCACAGCACCGCGGCAACGTTGAACAGCTTGCCCTGCTGCACGAGCGGCAGGCCGACCACCACGGCGGCGTTCAGCTCAGCCGTCTCGCGGCGCACGGTGTCGAGCGCGGCAAGCGCGCCGTCCAGCAGCGTGCGCTGCAAAAACAGGTCGCCGCAGGTGTATCCGGTCAGGCACAGTTCGGGGAACACGACCAGATGCGCGCCCTTTGCCGCGGCCTGCTTTGCCTGTTTTACGATCTCGGAAGCATTATATGCGCAGTCCGCGACGCGCAGGTCGGGCGTTGCGGCAGCGATTTTGACAAATCCATCCTGCATTCCTGTATTCCTCCAGATAACTCAGATATGGTTAGTATACCCTTTTTTGCCTGCCGGTGCAAGAATATTCACGCCGGGCATGGAAAAAGGGCGCAAAACGGCGAGCCGCTTTGCGCCCTGCTTATCCGGGCAGATTTATTCCGGCGAGGTCCAGGTTTCCAGCCCCGCAAACGCATTGTATGGAGCGGGCTGATAATTGTCGATCAGCCCCTTGCGGATGATGATCTGATCGCACTCAAACGCGATCGGGACAATGGGCATTTCCTCAAGGAAAGTCTGGTAAAAACCGACGACATTATCGCCGCTGCGCATGGCCGCGATCGCGGAAGCCATGGACTCACCCGAATAGCCGCCGTAGTTCAGGCTGCCGCCCGAGGAGAGCAGCGGCCGCAGGTCAAAGTCCGCAGTCAGCTGGGTTTCGCCGTAGTATACGTCGAAATCGCCCGACTGGAGGCGGGAGACAAAGGTTTCATACGGCTGCGCGTCCACCGTGACGCTTATGCCGTCCAGCGCGTTCCACGAGGCGGCGATCTGCTGGGCTGCCGCTACTTTGAAAGCATTGTCCGAATTGACCAGCAGGCGGATGGACAGAACGGTCTCCGCCTCGCTGCCGACGCCGGACGGGCTGGAACTGCCGTCGGACTCCGTCTCGCCGCTGTCGCTTTCCCCGCCCGAACCATCGCCTTCGCCGGTGTATTCGTTGTCTGTATATTCGTCCTCGGTATCGGACGGCTCGTCCTCGCTGCTGCCGCCGGTATCGCTCTGCAAAGCCTCGAGCAGCAGCTGGGCGGCTCCATTCGGGTCTGCGGACATGTTGAGCGACAGGCTGCTGTCTGCAGGCTGCGGGTTGACCGGCAGGATGGCAGGGTCGGCAAAGGTCTGCAGCTGCGTTTCGCACAGGCTCTGGCGGCTGAGCGCCGCGCTCAGCGCCCGCCGCACCCCGGAGCTCGACAGCAGGGGATCATTATAATTAAAGCCCAGATAATGCAGCGACGCGCTTGCAGTCTGCACGGTGTCCACCGAGCCGCCGACGTTGGGCGGGTTCGGGTCGATGCGCGATGCACGCATAAGCGACACGTCGCCTGTCTGGAAGCTTGACAGGGCGGTATCCGCGCGTGTCATAGTCACAAGCGTAATGTGCCGGATCGAGCCGAGGAAGCCGCCGTGCCAGTTTTCATTGGCCTCAAGTGTCCACTGGTTTTCCCCCTCGACCGGCCGGTACGGCCCGGTGCCGTCGGCAAAGCTGCCGCTGTCGGCCGAGCCCTCCCGGTAGATCGGGATATCCAGCAGGCGCGGGAAATTGATATTGGGCGAGGAAAGCACGATGCGCACCTGGTTGGTGCCCACCGCCTCGATCGAGGAGACCTCGGTCAGCCGGTTGTAAAAAGGTGAGGACTCATTATAATGCGCGGCCTCCAGGCTGGCGACCACGTCCGCCGCGGTCAGCGGCTCGCCCGACCAGAAGGTCACGTCCCCGCGCAGGGTGAAGGTGAAGGTCGTGCCGTCGCCCTCATAGCTTTCGCACAGCACGTTTTCCGCAGTGAAATTGCTCGTCACCTCGAACAGGCCCTCGTACAGGGCCTCGCACAGCACGCGGTTGATATTCGTGTTGTCGAGCACCGGGTTAAGCGTTCCGCTCTGGTACCAGGCCAGGCCGAAATACGCGTCCGATACTTTGACGTTGTCCACCGGGCCCTGCTCCTCATCCCCGCCGATTATGCCGCAGGCGGTGCTCAGCGCGCACAGCGCAGCAAGCACCGCGGCAAGCGCACATTTTTTCCATTTTCTCATCAAACGGGCTTCTCCCTTTCCGTTGTTACAGGCAGATCATGCCGCCCTGCACGCCGCGCACGCCGTTTGTCTTGCGGTGTGACCAGAACTCGTCACTGTGGCACATGGTGCAGATGCCGCTGTCGATCACGTTTTCCGGCGAAAGGCCGGCGTCCAGCAGCAGCTTTACACCGATCCCCTGCAAGTCCACATGGAATTTGATGCCTTTTTCCTGGATATATGGCTGCACGAGCGCGCCGAGCTGCTGTTCCATCGCCTCGGGCACATCCGCGTCGGTCTCAAAGCACTCCTGCCGGATGGAAGGGCCGAGCACCGCGCGCAAGCTTTCGCGCCTTGTGCCGAGCTTTTCCGCCATCACGTCAACGGTTTTGGGCAGGATGCCGCCAGCCATCCCGCGCCAGCCCGCGTGGCACACGCCTGCGGTGTGGGTTTCGGGGTCGTACAGCAGGGTCACGACGCAGTCCGCGTAAAAGCCGATAAGCGGCGTGTCCGGCAGCGCGGTGACGATCGCGTCCGACTGCCACGCCATCGGCTTGTGCAGCCCCATGCCGGCCTCCGCCTCGGTGACGACCGAGACTTCGGTCTCGTGGATCTGCTTTGTCAGTGTAAAGCGCTGTTCGTCCACGCCGACCGCCTGCGCCAGACGGCGGTAGTTCTCGCGCACATTTTCCTCCGTATCCCCGCGGTTAAAGCCGAGATTGAGGCTTTCGCAGTGCCCGGTGCTTACGCCGCCGGACTTTGTGGTGAACGCATGCCGCACGGGCAGGCGGCGGCAGGTGTAGTAGACAAATGGGCCGCGCTGGATGCGGCACATGGACTGGTGCATGCATTTTCCTCCTGCAAGGGGGCCTTTGCAGGCCCTGGCTATTCATTCCATTATAGCAAATCCCCTTCTGTTCCACAAGGGCGCGCCCGCCTGGTTTTCGAAAAACACCAAAATCTATACAGGACAGGACGTGTTTTTCTTGACAGTTTGACCAACAGGCTTTACAATTGAATGTAGTTATAATACCTGCTGTAATATAGCCTGCGCCTGATTTTGCGCACGGCTTTTTTCAAGGGCATTATTTCCACCGTGCGAGCCTGTTCAGGCGCCGCACATCACTACAATACACAAGACAGGGAGGACACACCAAAACAATGGACATCATCATACCGATTATTGTTGGTATCGTGTGTCTCATTGTGGGTGTAGTCGTTGGCTTCCAGTACCGCAAAAGCGTTGCGGAAAAAGAGATTGGTTCTGCTGAAACCGAAGCAACCCGTATCATTAACGAGGCGATCAAAGCCGGTGAAACCAAAAAGCGGGAATCCATACTTGAAGCCAAGGATGAAATCCACAAGCAGCGCACCGAGGCCGACCGCGAACTCAAGGAGCGCCGCAATGAGACGCAGCAGCTCGAACGCCGACTGATCCAGCGCGAAGAGGCGCTGGACAAAAAGAGCGACGCGATCGAGCGCAAGAACGAAGAGCTGAACCGCCAGCTCGACGCGACCCAGAAGGAAAAGGAAGAGCTCGAGCGCATCAAGGCCGAGCAGCTGGAAAAGCTCGAGCATATTGCCAGCATGACCCGCGACGAGGCGCGCGAGATGCTGGTTGCCTCGATCGAATCCGAGGCAACGCATGACGCGGCTGTCAAGCTGCGCGAGATCCACCAGCGCCTCAAGGACGAAAGCGAGCAGACCGCGCGCGAGATCATCTCGACTGCGATCCAGCGCTGCGCGGCGGATCATGTTTCCGAAGCCACAGTTTCGGTCGTGCCGCTGCCCAATGACGAAATGAAGGGCCGCATCATCGGCCGCGAGGGCCGCAACATCCGCACCCTCGAAACGCTGACCGGCGTGGACCTGATCATCGACGACACGCCCGAGGCGATCACGCTGTCCTCGTTCGACCCGGTACGCCGCGAGGTGGCGCGTCTGGCGCTCGAGAAGCTGATTGTGGACGGCCGCATCCATCCCGCCCGCATCGAGGAAATGGTGGAAAAATCCCGCCGCGAGGTGGATCAGATCATCAAATCCGAGGGCGAGCGCGCGACCTTCGAGACTGGCATCCACGGTATCCACCCCGAGCTGGTCAAGATTCTCGGCCGTCTGCGCTACCGCACGAGCTACGGCCAGAACGTATTGCAGCACTCGATCGAGGTGGCGCACATCGCCGGCATGATGGCCAGCGAGCTGGGGCTCGACCCGGTGCCAGCGCGCCGCGCCGGCCTGCTGCATGATATCGGCAAGGCGATCGACCACGAGGTCGAGGGCAGCCATGTGCAGATCGGCGTAGACCTTGCCAAGAAGTACAAGGAAGCGCAGCCGATCGTGCACGCGATCGAAGCGCACCACGGCGATGTGGAGGCCAAGACCATTGTTGCCTGCCTGGTGCAGGCGGCGGACGCGATCTCGGCCGCACGCCCGGGAGCGCGCCGCGAAAATCTGGAGAATTACATCAAGCGTCTGGAAAAGCTCGAGGGCATCGCCAACGAGACGCCCGGCGTCTCCAGCTCGTATGCGATTCAGGCGGGCCGCGAGATCCGCATCATCGTCAACCCGGAGAAGATCTCGGACGATGCGATGGTGCTGCTCGCCCGCGATATTGCCAAGAAGATCGAGGACGAACTCGATTACCCCGGCCAGATCAAGGTCAATCTGGTGCGCGAGACCCGCGCAGTGGATTACGCCAAGTAAACAGAAACGGACAGCTTTTGCGCTGTCCGTTTTTTTGTCCGCGCGCCCCTTATACGAAACGGCGCAAATGCTCCATGACCGCCTGGATCTGGGGCGAGATCCATTTATTCCGGTGATAAAGCAGCTGCTTCCAGACATCGATCGAAAAGTCCGGTACGGAAAGGCGCACTAGCCGGCCGGCTGCGACCGCATCATCAGTCACATAATCCGGCAGGAAGGACACGCCCGCTCCCTGTTCGAGCAGCGAACAGATACGGCCTGCATTGCCGCTCTCCAGGACCGGTACAATCTCAAGCGACCGGCCGGCAAGCTGTTCATCCATCAGGCGGCGGTAGCTCATGCCCTTTTCGGTCAGCAGGAAGGGCTGGCGCACCAGCCCGGCCAGCGGGATTTCCCCGGCGCGGGCGAGCGGGTGCCCGCTGCCTGCGACAAAGTGCACGCCCACCTTCTCCTCATGCAGGATCACGTATTCGGTATTGTAGATGTGGCTGTCCAGCGTCATGATCAGATCGACCTCGTTCTGGTTGACCAGCCGCAGCAGCTCGCTGGTTCCCGCGGCCAGCAGCTGCAGCGAGATACCGGGATACTGCGCGCGGAACGGCAGAAAGGCGCGCTCCGCGAATACGTCGCACAGCGAATCCGCCATGGCGACGCGCACGCAGCCGCGCAGTGTGCCCTCCCCGCGCATGCTGTCCTGCAGTTCCTCGGTAAGACGGCTGATCTCATGCGCGTATTTGAGCACCTCCCGGCCCTTTTCGGTCAGGGAAACCGTGTGGCCGACCCGCTCAAACAGCTGGGTGTGCAGCTCGTCCTCAAGCTGCCGGATGTGGAAGGATACCGTGGACTGCGAATAGCCCAGTTTTTCCGCCGCCCGCGTAAAGCCGCCCAGCTCGGCGGCATTGAGAAAGGTGGTCAGGTTTTTGATATCCATGCAGTTCCTCCTGTACGATCGAAAATATCGATGCCGCATATCATAATAATCTGTTTTACAGATGCTTTGTTTCATTATATACTATAAGGTACTGGAAAACAAACAGGAAAGGAAAAGAGAAATGGAAGTTTTGCATGGGGCGGGGCAGGCTGCAGTCAGTCTGATCCGCGCGGTTTACAATCTGTTGTGGGGGGATATTGTACAAATCCCGCTGCCGGGCGGAAGTTCGCTCGGCCTGTCGCTGCTGGTGATCATTCTGATCCCGGCGGGGATCTATTTTACCATCCGCACCCGCTTTCTGCCGTTCCGCCTGTTCCCGGAGATGCTCCGCGTGACCGCGGAGGGCAAGGGAGACGGGGAACGCGAGGGCATTTCCGGCCTGCAGGCACTGATCGTGTCTACGGCCTGCCGCGTGGGGATGGGCAACCTGGTCGGCGTGGTCGCGGCGATCTCCGCGGGCGGCGCGGGCGCGGTGTTCTGGATGTGGGTGATCGCGCTGCTTGGCTCGTCCACCGCGTTTGTCGAGGCAACGCTCGCACAGCTCTATAAGGAAAAGGATCCGCTTTACGGCGGCTACCGCGGCGGCCCGGCTTACTATATCCATCAGCTGTTCTGCAAGGGGAAGGCGCGCCGCCGTTCGGTGGTCGCGGTGCTGTTTGCGGTTTCGGGCCTGATCTGCTGGTGCGGCATCAGCCAGGTGATCGGCAACACGATCTCCTCCTCGTTTGAAAACGCATTCCATGTCCCGCCGCTGTGGTCAACCATAGCGCTGGTCGCGGTTGCGGCGGTGATCGTGCTGCGGAAAAATGCCACCGTCAAGGTGCTGGACATCATGGTGCCGATTATGGCGGGCTGCTACTTTGCTATGACGCTGTATATCATCATCCGCAACGCAGGCGCGCTGCCTGCCGTGTTCGAGCGTATCTTTCTTGAGGCCTTCGGCCTGCGGCAGGTCGTGGCAGGCGGCATCGGAGCGGTGATCATGAACGGCGCCAAGCGCGGCCTGTTCTCCAACGAGGCGGGCTCGGGCTCCGCTCCGTGTGCAGCTGCAGCGGCGGATATCAGCCACCCGGCCAAAGGCGGGCTGCTGCAGGCACTCGGCGTATTTATCGATACGCTGGTCATCTGCTCGTGTACGGCCATGATCATGCTGCTCACACCGGAGAGCCTGACCGGCGGTCTGGAGGGCATGGACCTGCTGCAGGCCTCGATGCAGTATCACCTGGGGGAATTCGGCGTAATTTTTACCGCAGTCATCCTGTGGCTGTTCAGCTTCTCGACTTTTATCGGCATCCTGTTCTATGCACGGTCCAATGTCGCCTATCTGTTTGGGGACAAGTGGGCGTGGCAGACCGCATATAAGCTGCTTGCGCTGGTTATGCTGTTCATCGGCGGGCTGGCGGCCTACCAGTTTGTATGGGATCTGGGCGACGTGGGCGTCGGATTGATGACGGTGTTCAATATGATCGCATTGATCCCTCTCGCCCCCAAGGCAATTGATTGCCTGCGGGATTATGAGCAAACACATCTTAAGAAGAAATAAGAATTCCGCGCATCGGTCCAGCACAGATGCGCGGAATTTCCTTTATTTTGCCTATATTTAACACGGCCTTAACGCAAATGCCCTTGCAATGCGGTCCGCTGCAATTTATCCTGAAAACAGAAAGATTGGAAAAGGGTGAGATTGCATGCAGCAGACGCTTTCCGAAGCGGCTTGCCGGGTGGCTGGAGCATATTTCGCAAAAAAGCGCCGTGTCGGCCGCTGCGCGATCCTGCTGGCGATCGTCTGTTTTGCGCTCGGAACCGAACTGATGCTTTTGCTTGGGCCATATCTTGGCATGGAATTGGCAGCCTGCTGCGGCACGCTGCTGTGCGGTGCTCTGCTGTTTGGGATCGTTTTGTTCCGGAAGAAAAGGCAAAACCCGGGAGAGGGATATCTGGATACGGTGCGCCCCATGCTGGCGCGCGAACTTTATCCGGACTGTTCGTTTACCCTGCTGGGGACGCAGCAGCAAATGCAGCGGCGCCTCCAGGAGGCGTCGATCTGGGTGATCAGCGGAGAGCTGGAGGAATACGGCGGGTCGATCTGTCTGGCTACGCCGTCGGGGACGGTTTATGCGCACGACTTTACCGAGGACTGCCGCCCGGGCGACAGCGACAGCTGCGCAACGCAGGACTGGGTGGTGTATGAGCTGGCGCTTCCGCCCGGCAGCCCCTGGAAAGATATCGGGCTGGCACGGATCCGGCGCGGGCGCGCAGAGCAGAGCCGGATGGCCGGAGCGCTGCAAAATGCCCTGCACCGTCTGCCGCACAGGAAGGCGGACGGCCTGCAGGAGGAGCGGATTGAAGGGACCCCGCTGTTACTGTATTCAACCGACCTGGCGCATACACAGGCGGTATTGCGCCAGACAGGAGGCGGTGCATTGCAGGCGTTTTTCCGCGCGTGTGGCGGAGGCAGTACGGTTTGCTACTGCAGCGGCACATTATATGTCTTTGCGCAGGGACGGAGGCTGGACCAGCGCTGGAGCGGCGGCAGCCGGTTTGAAGAAGATGTGATTGCGCGCAATGCCGAGGCGGTCAGCCGGACCATCCATGCGGTAGCGGCGCTGGTATAAGGCGTGATACGGGCTGGTAAAAAGACCGCAGGGAAAATTCTAAATAAAAAGTTGCGGAGAACTGCCACACAGGGCGGTATTTCCGCAACTTTTTATGCAGAAGAATGCGGCCGTCCAGTCTGGAGCGAGCCGCCTGTATTGCTGCCGCGGCGGCGGGTTTACCGCACAATCAGATACACGGTGTATGCAACATAGATCAGCACCATTACCGCGCCCACCGGGCGGGTGAGGCGGCCGCCGGCCTGCGTATCCGGCACATCATGGGTTTTGGCCAGACGCGCCGGGATGTAGAATACGGCTGTAATGCCAATCAGCACCAGGCAATCGGTGATCGAGGTGGACAGAACCGGGATGGGCGTGATCACCGAGGACAGGCCAAGGATCAGCAGGATATTGAAGATGTTGGAACCGATGACATTGCCCATGGCGATCTCGTTCTGTCCCTTGCGCGCGGCGACCAGTGAGGTGACCAGCTCGGGCAGGCTGGTGCCGATGGCGACGATGGTCAGCCCGATCAGCGTTTCAGACAGGCCGAACATGCGCGCGATGCCGGTTGCGCCGTTGACAGCCAGCTGGCCGCCGATGATGATGCACGCGAGGCCGAGCACGATGTTCACGCCGATCAGGAGCGGGGGCATGAAGGCCTCCGCCCCGGTATCCTCCAGCGTGTTCCGGTTTTGCATCGCGGAACGGATCTGGAAGAACAGTGTCGCTGCAAAGAAAACGAGCAGGATGATACCCTCGATGCGCGAGATGGTAAGGTCGGGAGCGATCATCACGCACAGGACAACAGCCGCCAGCAGGGAAAGCGGCCAGTCGCGGCGCATGAGCGTGCGGTCCATCACAAGCGGGCAGACCACCGCGGACAGGCCCGCGACCACCAGAAGGTTGAAAATGTTCGAGCCGACGACATTGCCGACCGCGATCTCGTTTGCGCCCTGCAGGGCAGCGGTCAGACTGACGGCCAGCTCGGGCGCCGAGGTGCCGAAGGCGACGATGGTCAGGCCGACCAGCAGCGGTGAAACACCCAGCCGCCGCGCCAGGGCGGACGCGCCGGCTACAAATTTGTCCGCGCCCCATACGAGCAGCGCAAAGCCCACAATGAGCATGACAAAGGAAAGCATTTTGGAAAAACAACTCCTCATTTCGGTTTGGAAGCGGCTGCACGCATGAAAAAAGACTTTTATTGCGCCTGCGGCAATAAAAGTCTCGCTGCTTGCGGTGCGGCACGGGCCGGCGGCTGCCGGCCGGACTGACGATGCCGACCACGCCAAATGACGTGAGCTACTCCCTTTTGTAATAGAAAAGTATAGCGGATGGGACAGGATTAGTCAATGAAAACTTAGAAAAAACTTTACAAGCCGCGCATAAACCGCTATACTATAAAGTGCTGAAAAATACAATGAAGGAGCATTTTCATGCTGCAATTCGAGGAATATAAGGTTAAGCTGAACAATCTCAAGCCCGATCTGGACGACCTGTACCAGTCGCTCGGCCTGGAAAAGGCAAAGCGCGAGGTGGAGGAGCTGGAGATCAAATCCTCCCAGCCCGGATTTTGGGACAATCCGGATGAAAGCCAGAAGATCGTCTCCCGCATGGGAGCGCTGAAGGGCAAGATCGAGGCATACGACCACCTGCACAGCCTGTGCGACGACCTGCTCACTATCTGCGAGATGGCGATTGAGGAAAACGACGAGTCCATGCTCAGTGAACTCGAAAGCGGTTATAAGGAACTGGAGGACGGCATCGCGGAGCAGAAGCTGTCCACCCTGCTGACCGGCGAGTACGACAAAAACAACGCGCTTGTCTCCTTCCACGCGGGCGCGGGCGGCACCGAGGCGCAGGACTGGTGCGAAATGCTGTACCGCATGTATACCCGCTGGGCGGAGCGCCACGGCTATACCTATAAGATCATGGACTATCAGGACGGTGAAGAAGCCGGCCTTAAGTCCGCGGATATCATCATCGAGGGTGAAAACGCATACGGCTTCCTTAAGGGCGAGTCGGGCGTTCACCGCCTGGTGCGTATTTCGCCGTTTGATGCGTCCGGCCGCCGCCATACCTCGTTCTCCGCAGTCGAGGTCATCCCGGACATTCCGGATGACTCGGCGGACTTTGAGATCAAGCCCGAGGATTACGAGATGCAGGTGTTCCGTTCGTCCGGCGCGGGCGGCCAGCACATCAACAAGACCTCGTCCGCGGTGCGCCTGATCCACAAGGCGACCGGCATCGTGGTCTCCTGCCAGACCGAGCGCAGCCAGTTCCAGAACAAGGACAACTGTCTGCGTATGCTGCGCAGCAAGCTGGTTGAGATCAAGGAGCGCGAGCACCTTGAGAAGATTTCGGATATCAAGGGCGACCAGAAAAAGATCGAATGGGGCAGCCAGATCCGTTCGTATGTGTTCATGCCCTATACGCTGGCCAAGGATACCCGCACGGGTTTTGAAAACGCCAATATCAATGCTGTGATGGATGGCGATATCGACGGGTTTATCAATGCATACCTGTCCGGCCTCGCAGCAGGAACCCTGTCCACCAAGTAAGCGGATCCTGTACCGGACCGCGCTGCCGCTTATGCGGCAGCGCGGTATTTTTTTGCATTTCCAGCGGAAAGATGGAAAAATACCGCGCTGATAACAGTTTGTTCATGTTTTTTTCATAAGCCACCCATCAAAACCACGCATGACGGACACATTCGGATCGTATGCTGTAAACTGTACCCGGGAAGACCGCGGTGCGTATCATCATATCAGAAACGGAGATGGAACCATGAAGCAGCATACCAAAAAAGCGGTGTTTGCCGCATTTATGGCCGCATGCCTGACGCTCTCGCTCGCTGCGTGCAGCTCGACCACATCATCCTCAACAGACGAAACGGAGGAGCAGAGCAGCCAGTCCACCACCCAGGAGGAGGATACGGCTGAGCAGGATGAGACCCTGTCTGAGCAGGATACGGGTTCTGCATCCGGAGAGGATGCAGCCGGCGACAGCAGCACAACGGATGACACGCTCGCCGGTGAGAACGGTGACGCTGCCCCGGACAGCGCTTCCGGTACGGACGGCGCTTCCAGCACGGATAATACTTCCGGCACAGACAGCGGCACGGATACCACAGATAACGCCTCCGGCACTGCAGACAGCGGGGAGGAATAAGCTCCAACATACATAAAATGAAACCCTCCGGCATAAACTGTGTCCGGAGGGTCTTGCTATGAGCGATCGTGCAAAATTTGCCGTGACCGGTGCGCTGGCAGGGGCGGCGAACGGATTTTTCGGAGCAGGCGGCGGGCTGTTCCTCGTGCCGCTGCTGGTTTCACTGTGCGGGATGGAGCAGCGGAAAGCGTTTGCAACTTCGGTTGCGGTCGTCCTGCCGCTGAGCGCGGTGTCCGCCCTGGTGTATTGGATGAAGGGCGGGCTCGACCTGGGGGCGGCGTGGCCCTATCTGGTGGGCGGCGCGCTGGGCGGGCTGGCCGCGGGCCGCCTGTTCCAGAGGGTCAGTGTGGACCGGCTGCGGCGGGCGTTCGGCCTGCTCATCCTGTACGGCGGCATACGGGCGGTGCTGCTGCTGTGAGGATACTGGGTGCAGTGGCCGCCGGGCTGCTGACCGGCGTGCTCTCGGGCTTCGGGATCGGCGGCGGTTCGCTGCTGCTGCTTTACCTGACACTGTTTGCAGGCCTCAGCCAGTTCGAGGCGGGCGGGATCAACTTGCTGTATTTTATCGCATGCGCGCCTGCGGCGCTGTATGCGCATGTCAAAAACGGCTTGGTGGAAGGGCGGGCGGTCAGGTGGTGCGTTGCGGCGGGCGTGC
Source organism: Candidatus Agathobaculum pullistercoris (assembly GCA_019114345.1). Classification (GTDB taxonomy): domain Bacteria; phylum Bacillota; class Clostridia; order Oscillospirales; family Butyricicoccaceae; genus Agathobaculum; species Agathobaculum pullistercoris. The sequence goes on from DXFS01000010.1 coordinate 29,392, forward strand.
TGACCTCGGTCGCGGCGGCCTTCCTTGCCGCGCGCATGGATACGGACTGGCTGCGGCGCCTGTTCGGCGTGTTCCTGCTCTACGTCGGCGCAAAGGAGCTGTTCAGCCGGCGGGAGAAAACGGAAAAGTGACAAAGCAATGAAAGGGAACGGATTTCCGTTTCCTTTTATTGCTTCAGAACAGTTCATTTTCCGGTACGGACTCGGCGGGGACATCCATGGCTCTCCATATACCGCCAAGATTGGCCGGGGTCTGATACACAGCACCATCAGTGCACCGGACAAAATGCGGTTCGGTGAAAGAGATCTCGAAGGTTCTTTGATCCTGAAGATGGAAACGGAAGATGGTGGTTTCGCCGCCTGTATAGCTTTGCTCATCCGTCCGCGGCTGCACACTGGCTGCCGCAATACGGCGGCAGACCTGTGCCATCTGATCCGGGTCGGAAACCGTCTTTTTCTGTGTCGCTGCGGGTACGATATACTGATACATCTCGATCTCACTGACCTCCTCCGCCTTAAATGGCAGCAGCGAGGGCGCGTCCCAGCCCCGTGCCAGCGCCGCCGCGGCCAGCAGAACCAGTGCCGCGCCAATCAAGCCGTTCCGGATATGTTTGCGATTCATCATGCTTCCCTCCCTCGCCTCATACCGGTTTGGGTTGACAGATTTCCCCTGTACACACTTGGACGAGAAAAATCCGCCCGGGTTCCCTTACCAGACAGGAACCCGGGCGGAGAAGATACAGATACCGGCCAGCCTTAGATTGTGCCCAGGCCGAACAGCTTGGTCGCCAGCTCGGAAACAAGGATGGCAACCAGCAGCACAGGAGCGATCCAGCGAATCATCACATGGTGCAGCTTCTCGCGGTGGAAGGCCGCGCCGTTCTGCTTGACCTCGTCCGCAATCACCTTGGTGCCGACTACATGGCCGATCAGGATGCAGGTGAGCACCGCCACGATCGGCATGAGCACCGAGTTGGAGATAAAGTCGAAAAAGTCAAGGAACTGCATGCCGATGATCGTGATGCCCGCCCACGGGCCGTAGCCCAGGCAGGAGGGGATGCCGATCACGAGCGCCGCCACGGTCACGAGCAGGGTTGCGGCCGTGCGTCCCAGCGGGGTCTTATCCATAATAACCGAAACGATGGTCTCCATCAGCGAAATGGAAGAGGTCAGCGCGGCAAACAGCACAAGCAGGAAAAATACCGTGCCGACAATGCCGCCGAACGCCATGGACTCGAATACCATCGGCAGGGTGGTGAACATCAGGCCTGGGCCGCTGTTGATCTGCGACGGGTCACCGCCGTTGAACGCCACGACCGCAGGGATGATCATCAGGCCCGCGACAAAGGCAAACAGCGTGTCGAACACCTCGATCTGGGTGACCGAATGTTCAAGGATATTTTCCCGCTTCATGTAGGAACCGTAGGTGATCATAATACCCATGGCAAGCGACATGGAGTAGAACATCTGCCCGATCGCGCCCAGCACGGTCGAAGCGGAGAACTTGGAAAAGTCCGGCAGCAGATAGTACTTGAGGCCGGCCATTGCCCCGTCGATCGTGAGCGAGTAAATCGCAATCAGCACGGCAAGCACCGCGAGCACGGGCATCATGAAGGTGCTTGCCTTTTCGATGCCCTTTTCCACGCCGAAGATAACGACCACCGTGTTGATCAGCGTGTAGATCAGAAACCACGGGCCGGGACCGCTGAAGTCCAGCAGGGTTGCAAGCACCGAGCCCGCGTCAAATCCGGTGAACGCGTTAAAAAAGCCGCCGTTGTCCGCCGCGGCCGCGCCGTTTCCGGTCAGGAAGGTGAACAGGTATTTGGTCACCCAGCCGCCGATAACACAATAGTACGGCGTAATGATGACCGGTACGAACGCCGCAATCCAGCCGAGAAAGCTGAAGCGCTTGTCCAGCGCCTTGTATGCGCCGATACAGGACAGGCGGGTCTTACGGCCGATCGCGATTTCGGTTACCATGAGCGTAAAGCCGAATGTAACCACCAGCACAAGATAAACCAGCAGGAAAATGCCGCCGCCGTACTGCGCCGCCAGATAGGGGAAACGCCACAGGTTGCCCAGGCCCACGGCGGAGCCTGCCGCCGCCAGCACAAAGCCGATGCGGCTGGAGAAACTGCTTCTCGATTTCTGTTCCATATTTTGTTGCTAACTCCCTTACTTACTTCTCTTTCTTTTCTGTTTTGCCGCCGGGCGGCAAAGGGGGATCATTCCGGCCCGGAACAGCTGAATGCCTCCAGGTACTGATACGCACGCAGCAGGTTGTCCAGGTGGTAGTTTGCGACGATGTCGGCGTCCGTCCGCGGCGGGGCTGCCGCACCATCCGGCGCGGTCAAGCCGAGCACGGAAAGCTGCGCCGCATTCTCCGGCGAGAGCCTGCCTATCTCGTCCATGGTGCACAGGGCGGAAAGCTCCTGCCAGACCGACTGCGCCAGCTGCTCGCAGCCGCGCAGGTAGGCCATCTGATCTGTATGCCCGCCCTGCCGGAAGGGCTTCTGCTTTTCAAAGATCGCCAGCTCGGACGCGATGCGCCCCAGCTGGACGCGCAGCGGCTCCAGATCGGGATAGCGGCAGTGCAGCACGCGCTCCTCAACGTATGCAGGCACGGACTGCCGGAAATGCAGCAGCAGGTTTTCGATGCGCGCGCGGTTGTTGTACGGCTTGATCACCACATTGACCACGAGCGCGGTCGCCAGGCCGATCGTGGTATCCAGCAGGCGGTTGGCGCCGTAGCCAAGCGCTTCATTTGCAGGCGACAGGCAGATGGACACGAACACGATGCATGCGAGCGGCACGGCAAACTGCAGCTTGAGCTGGTTGCACAGCAGGATGAGCGCGATCAGCCCCAGCCCGACGCCGATCCAGCGGAAGCCGGCAAACAGGTTGACGAACAGCGCGCCGAAGCCTGCGCCGAGCAGGATGCCGAAAAACTGCGTGCGGCAGGTTTCAAATGCATCGCCCACTGTGCGGCTCATGGCGACGATCGCACCGATGGCCGCAAAAATCGGCAGCGGTGAACCGCGCAGGTCGGCAAAAAACAGCGCCAGTGCAACCGCAAGCCCGGTTTTGACTGTCCGCAGCCCGAGATGGGGAAGATGCCGTGCCACTGCTGTTCGCCTCCGGAATGAAAGAATAAAAATATTTTAACACGGATAGAAGCTTTTCACAAGGCATTTGCCTGCAAAAGACGGATATGCTATAATAACCTCAGGAATTTTCCAGCCAGAGAGGGGCAATTATCATGAAGGATTATCGTTTCGGCGTGCTGGGCGCGGGCAATATGGGCACGGCGATCGTGGAAGGCGCGGTGCGCGCCGGCCTGTTTCGGCCGGATGAAGCGCTGCTGTTCAACCGCAGCGCGGAAAAACGCGACAAAAACCGCGAAAAGGGCTATGCCGTAACGGATGACTATACGAAGGTTTACACCACGTGTGAAACCGTGCTGCTCGCGGTCAAACCGCAGAATTTTGACGAGATCCTGCCGGTACTCGCGGCGTGCCAGGGGGAAAAGCCGCTTGTGGTGTCGATCGCCGCGGGCGTGACCTTTGCCAAGATGGAAGCTGCGCTGGGAGCGGACACCGCGATCATCCGCGTGATGCCAAACACCCCGCTCATGCTGGGCGAGGGCGCGACCCAGCTGGTCAAAAACGCCGCCGCAGCGGCGGAGCAGCTCGCGCAAGTGCGCGCGCTGTTCGACACCATGGGCGTGACCGTGGTGTTTGAGCAGGAGCGTATGCTCAACGAAGTCATTCCCTATGCGGGTTCGGCGCCGGCCTACCTTTATATGTTTGCCGACGCGATGGTGCAGAGCGCGGTCCGGCACGGCATTTCCGGGGACGATGCGCTTACCCTGTTCTGCCAGACCATGATCGGCTCGGCCAGGATGATGCTGCAGCGGGACAAAACGCCTGCGGAGCTGATAAAGGCCGTGTGCTCGCCCGGCGGCACCACCATCGAAGCGATGCGCGTGCTGGAGGAGCGCGGACTGTATGGGATCCTGGCGGAGGCGAATGATAAATGCATCGCGCGCGCTTACGAGCTGGGTAAATAACCAGGGCTTGGCATTGACTTTGCCGCGTCTGTATGGTAAAGTAAAATAAATATTCCGCATCACTTTGAGAAGGAGTGGAGACCGTGAAAAATTCGACCAAGATCAAAGCGGGCCTGCTGCTGACCAGTCTCGCCTGTGCAGCCGGTGCGACCGCAGCGCTTGTCCTGCTGCAGAAAAAGCGTGAAGAGGAAGTCTATCACGAGGCTGAACTGAAGGCGATGGACGAACTGGAGGAAATGATGCGCGAGGATTCCGACTGCGCCTCCTGCGCCTGCGCGGAGGAATGCGCGGCGGCGGATATGCCGGATGCATTCGATGCGGAGGCTCCGGCGGCTGAGGAAGAGCAAACGCCGGACGAAGCGGAAGAGGATGACGAGGCGGACGACGAAAAGTCTGTCGAAAACTGAACAGAACAGTAAAATGGGCGGAGGAACATTCTCTCCGCCCTGCTTTTTACGGTAAAGGAGCGAACAAAATATGATCGAATACGAGGGCCGCGTATTCCGGCCGCCTTCTGAGGCATATAGTTTGATCGTGCAGGTCACGATCGGCTGCAGCCACAACAAATGCACATTCTGCGATATGTATAAGGAAAAGCAGTTCCGCGTGCGCAAGCTGGAGGAGGTCAAGCGGGATTTTGATGAGGCGCGGCGCATGTACCGCCGTGTGGATCGCATCTTCCTGGCGGACGGCGACGCGCTTATGTGCCGCCCAGAGCATATGGCGGAGATCCTGCGCTATATCCGGCAGGTGTTCCCCGAATGCGAGCGGGTGACGAGCTATGGCTCGCCCGCGTCCATCCTGGTAAAAAAGCAGGAGGACCTGAACATGCTGCACGAGCTCGGCCTCGAGATGATCTATCTCGGCCTGGAGTCCGGCTCGGACGAGGTCCTGCGCCGCGTCAACAAGGGCGAGACCGCGGACGAGATCGTGCATGCCGGCCTGATGGTCAGGGAGGCGGGCATGAAGCTGTCGGTCACCTGCATCGCGGGTCTCGGCTCGCTCGAACTGTCCGAGGAGCACGCTGTCAAGACCGCCGAGGCGCTCTCGCGCATGAAGCCCGAATACATCGGCCTGCTGACCCTGCTGTTCGAGCTGCCCACCCCGCTCATGCGCGACTGGCAGGAGGGCCGCTTCTACCTGATGAACCCGATCGAGATCGCGCACGAGACGCTCATCCTTCTCGAACATATCGACTCGGAAGGCAGTATTTTCCGCGCCAACCACGCGTCCAACTACGTCAACCTGGCGGGTACGCTCAACCGCGACCGCGAGGCCATGTGCCAGCGGCTGCGCCAGGCACTTGAGGGGAAAATACAGTTCCGGAATGAGGCATTCAGGGCAAGATAACCAAAAGGACGGTAAAATAGTTAGGCAAAAAGGAAAGAAATCGAAAATTTTGTGTTCGTTATGTTACAATTTCAAAAAAACACAAGACAAGCAAAAAGAATTGTGCTATACTGATTTCGATTTCGGGGTTGGAGCTGCTCCAGCCTTCCTGTGAGAGAAAATGATTTGAAAAGCGTGTATTCCGTCTGGAGGATTTGCTGATGGATTCCGTATCCCATGTGCGCGTTGCGCATCTGCTGCTGGACTATGTGGAGCAGACGTGCGGCGTGACATTCGACCAAAGCGGCTTTGTATATGGCAATTTGAAACCCGACCTGACAGGTACTTACCTGACCAAGCGCCACAATCCCTCGATCATGATGGACGAGGTAATGGATAAGATCCGTGTGTTTACCGAGAAATATACCATCGGCCCGGTCAACGGCCGAGAGCTTTCGGTTGATCTTGGCGAGATCTGCCACTATATCACCGACTTTTTCACCTATCCGCACAATGACGATATCTATGACCACAACCTGCTCGCGCACTATGTGTATGAGAAGCGCGTTGCACTGGTCATCCGCCGCCGCATGACCGAGGCAAAGTTTGAAAAATGGGCCAGCCCCATTATCCCGCCTACGACGGTGGACGCGCTGGTAAACCGCATCGCTTCCATGCACGGCGAGTACCGCGCGCCGGGCCGCCGCCACGGCATTGACGACGACCTGATACATATCTGCCGCGCGACTGCGATGGTCGTGCTGTCGGTCATCAGCATCGTCTATGAGCAGGTCGAGGCGCCGGCAACCGTGATCGCGTAAACCTGACTATGCACCCAAAAGGCACGCCCGGCGTGCCTTTTTTGTTTGACGGGCCGGGGACAGGGCGTATCCTGCCCTCTTGCAGGCATACAGCGCGGAGATTTGCATAAACCGCCGCTGTTTACAAAAAATTTGTTTGTTTCCCTGCCCGACTGTGATATAATACATCTGTTATGAACAAATGGGGCGGTTTCGCCCCATCGAAAGGCTGATCAATTCAATGGCTAACTTTTTTACCAAGCTTTTTGGCACGCATTCCTCGCATGAGCTGAAAAAGATCTACCCCATTGCTGATAAGGTGGACGCGCTCGAGGAGCAGTACAAAAAGCTGACGGATGCAGAGCTGCGCGCCAAGACCGACGAGTTCAAGGCGCGTTACCAGAACGGCGAAACGCTCGACGACCTGCTGCCTGAGGCGTTTGCGACGTGCCGCGAGGCGGCGTGGCGCGTGCTGGGTATGCGGCACTACCGCGTGCAGGTGATCGGCGGCATTGTGCTGCATCAGGGACGCATCGCGGAGATGAAGACCGGCGAAGGCAAAACGCTCGTCGCGACCCTGCCGGCGTATCTGAACGCACTGACCGGCAAGGGCGTGCACATTGTAACGGTCAACGATTACCTTGCCAAGCGCGACTCCGAGTGGATGGGCAAGGTATACCGTTTCCTCGGCCTGACCGTCGGCCTCGTGATCCACGAGGTCGAGCCGGCCAAGCGCAAGGCCATGTACGAGGCGGACATCACCTACGGCACGAACAACGAGTTCGGCTTTGACTACCTGCGCGACAATATGGCCATCTACAAGCAGGCTATGGTGCAGCGCGGCCATGCGTTCGCCATCGTCGACGAGGTTGACTCCATCCTGATCGACGAAGCGCGCACCCCGCTGATCATCTCAGGCCAGGGCGAGCAGTCCTCCCAGCTGTATGAGATGGCAGACCGCTTTGCCGCGGGTCTCAAGTGCCTGCGCGTCAAGGAGGTCGACGCCAAGGAGGAGCAGGACGACATCGACGCGGACTACATTGTCGACGAAAAGGCCCGCACCGCGACCCTGACCCCCAAGGGCCAGGCGCATGCGGAGGCCTACTTCCGCGTGGAGAACCTGTCCGACCCGCAGAACACCACCCTCCAGCATCACATCAACCAGGCCATCAAGGCGCGCGGCGTCATGCAGCGCGACGTGGACTATGTGGTGCGCGACGGGCAGATCATCATTGTCGACGAGTTCACCGGCCGCCTGATGTTCGGCCGCCGCTATAACGAGGGCCTGCACCAGGCCATCGAGGCCAAGGAAGGCGTCAAGGTGCAGCACGAGAGCAAGACCCTCGCCACCATCACCTTCCAGAACTACTTCCGCCTGTACGGCAAGCTGTCCGGCATGACCGGTACCGCGCTGACCGAGGAGGAGGAGTTCCGCCACACCTACAAGCTGGACGTCATCGAGATCCCGACCAACAAGCCGGTTGCCCGTAAGGACAATCCGGACGCGGTTTACAAAAACGAGCGCGGCAAGATCAAGGCGACCATCGCCCGCATCGAGGCCTGCCACGCCAAGGGCCAGCCCATCCTGGTCGGCACGGTGTCGATCGAAAAGTCTGAGGAGCTGAGTAAGATCCTCAAGGCCAAGGGCATCAAGCACACCGTGCTGAACGCCAAGTACCACGAAAAGGAAGCCGACATCGTCGCGCAGGCGGGCAAGTCGGGAGCGGTCACGATCGCGACCAACATGGCCGGCCGTGGTACGGATATCATGCTCGGCGGCAACGCGGAGACCATGGCGCTCGACGAGCTGAAAAAGGGCGATTACACCCCTGAACTGCTCTATGAGGCAAACGGCCATGCGGATACCGAGGACCCTGAGGTGCTTGCGATCCGCGCGAAGTTTAACGAGCTGTACGAGAAGTACAAGAAGGAGACCGACGCGGACGCGGAAAAGGTGCGCGCAGCGGGCGGCCTGTATATCCTGGGTACTGAGCGGCACGAATCCCGCCGCATCGACAACCAGCTGCGCGGCCGTGCCGGCCGTCAGGGCGACCCGGGCGAATCCAGCTTCTATATCTCGCTTGAGGACGATCTGATGCGCCTGTTCGGTTCGGAACGCATCCAGAACATGATGGAAACGCTCGGCATCGACGAGGACGAGCCGATCGACCAGAAGATCCTGTCAGGCGCGATCGAGAATGCACAGAAGAAGATCGAGTCCCGCAACTTTGCAACCCGTAAGCACGTGCTTGAATACGACGACGTGCTCAACACCCAGCGCCAGACGATTTATGCGCAGCGCCTGCAGGTGCTCGAGGGCAAGGACGTCAAGGACAACATCATGAGCATGATCGACGACACGATTGGCCGCGCGGTGCATGCCGCGGTCGGCGAGCACAACGTGATCACGCAGGATATGGTCGAGCGGGCGCGCCGTCCGTTTATCGGCGTGTTCCTGCGGCCGGAGGACTGCACCTTTACGCCTGAGGAGTGCGACGACCTGACTGCGGAGCAGCTGACAAACACGCTTGCAGAACAGGCGCATAAGATCTATGAGGCCAAGGAGCAGGCGCTGGGAGCGCCGATCATGCGCGAGCTTGAGCGCGTGGTGCTGCTCAAGAACGTCGATACCAAATGGATGGATCACATCGACGCCATGACCGAGCTGCGAAACGGCATCGGCCTGCGCGCATACGGCCAGCACGACCCGGTCGTTGAATACAAGCGTGAGGGCTTTGACATGTTCGACGCCATGATCGACGCGATCCGTGAGGACACTGTGCGCATGATCTTCCTGGCACAGGTGCGTACCCGCGAGGAGCCCAAGCGCGAGCAGGTCGCCAAGGAGACTGCGGCTGCGGGCGCGTCCGACGGCACGTCCAAGCCTGCACCCAAGCGCGTGGGCAAAAAGATCGGGATGAACGATCCCTGCCCGTGCGGCAGCGGCAAGAAATATAAGAAGTGCTGCTATCTCAAGGCGGACAACCCGTACAAGTAAAAACCATTACGATCCTGCATCCGGCTGCGGATGCAGGATTTTTTATGCCGATTTGCCTGCATCCGTTCTGATAGGGGCGGGTAGTTTAGCTGCGGATGCGCAGAGATAGGGCTGTTTTTTATAAAACCACTTGCAAAAACCCCCGTTATACTGTACTTTGGTAATATCAGGATTTCAGGAGGGAGCGACGGATGAAAAAACAGATCGGGGCGGCCGTCCTGCTGGCGGCAATGATAGCCGGGCCGCAGGCGGCGGCATGGGACAGCCGGGGGATCACGGTCAGCAGCTGGGCACAGGCCGGGGTAGCAGCGGCGTATGAGAACGGCGCTGTGTCCGAAGCGTTTGATTTGGGTGCGGATTATACCCGGCCCGTGACCCGCGCCCAGCTGGCGCGGATGACTGTGGATCTGGTCATTGGGCAGCAGCAGTCCACTTTGGCTGAACTGGCGGGGCAGCTGGGCATCGAGCTGGAGATGGCGCCGCTCACACCCGAGGCAGAGCAGGACGGTGTGGCGGAAGCCGGAACGGAGGCCTCGCACCAGATGGTGGGGGATTCGGCTGAAAAAATAAGGGAAGATCAGAAAACTGTGGGAGAAGAAAATAAAGAAACCGGCCAAATACAGAAAATAGTGGGAGAACAATCTGGAGAAACGCAGACAGCGGAAGAAATGCCGGACGAGCAGGCGGAGGAGATGAGCGGCGGGCCAGACAATACCGGACGCCCGGCTGAGGAGGAAGGCGGGCTTGCACCGGAAGATGAGACGCAGACAGAACCGCCGGCGGAGCCGGAAGCGCACACCCCGCCGTATGGCGACCCGCTGGACGGCGGCCTGCCGTATGTCGCCTCCGGCAGCTTTTCAGACACGCGCAGCGTGTACATCGAAGCGGCGGCAAAGCTTGGCATTGTCAACGGGGCAGACGGCCTGTTCCGGCCGGACGATCTGGTCTCCCGCGCAGAGGCGGCGGCGATGATGCAGCGGTGCATGGGCGTGCTCGGTATGACCGAGGCCAACCGGCAGCCGCAGCAGTTTTCCGACAATTACGTGATCCCGCGCTGGGCGGTCGAAGCGGTCAAATACATATCCGGGCGCACCGACCAGAGCGGACAGCCCATCATGGGCGGGGCAAACGGGAAATTCTCCCCGCAGGGCAGCTATACCATTGAGCAGGCCATCCTGTCGCTCGGGCGGATGCAGTCCTCGCTGCAGGTGACCGAAGTGGCTGCGGGCTGGCGCGATGCGCCGGGATATGACAGCGTGACGCTGGCGCTCACCTTCGGCGGCGACTGCACGCTGGGTCGCGGGCATGATTTCGCATACAGCGGCTCGTTTGACGAGATGTATGACCAGAAGGGCGCCTCGTATTTCTTTTCCGGCATCCCGGAGTTTTTTGATGACGACCTGACCATGGTGAATTTTGAGGGTACGCTGACAAACGCGACTGCGCACGCCTATAAGACCTTCGTGTTCAAGGGGCGGCCGGAATACGCCAAGGTGCTGGAAGCGGGCAGCATCGACGTGGTCTCGGTCGCAAACAACCACTCCATGGACTATCTGCAGCGCGGTTTTGACGATACTGTGCGCTATCTGTCCCCCTATGTGGCGGTTTCCGGATACGAGCGCATGCCGATCGTGACCGTCAAGGGGATCCGTATCGGCTTCGCCTCCAACGTCGGCTGGACGTTTGACAGCGCGCAGAAGCGGTTTATTGAAAACGCGGTGCAGTCCCTGCGGGCGCGCGGCGCGGATTTGGTGGTGTTCAACTACCACTGGGGGATCGAGCGCTCCTACCACAGCGACCCCACGCAGCAGGCGATTGGGCGCTACTGCATTGACCAGGGCGCGGATCTGGTCATCGGCCACCATCCGCATGTGGTGCAGGAGATTGAGACCTACAAGGGCAAGCAGATTGCTTACTCGCTGGGTAATCTTGTGTTCGGCGGCAACAACAACCCGTCGGATAAAAACTGCCTGATCTACCGGCATAATTTTACACTCGATCTGGACAGCCGGCAGGTGACGGCGTCCTCCTATCAGGCGCTTCCCTACAAGGTGTCCTCGGTTTCCTGGCGCAACGACTATCACCCGGTCAAGCGGTGAAGCATACAGAAAACAAAAGAAAGCCGCAGTCTGCGGCTTTCTTTTTTGCTTTTGTGGGCGTTTGACAGGCGGATATCCTGGTCAGGCAGGGCGGAACCACGCAGGCACCGCATGGTCCAGCAGGTCGAGATCGCGGAAAACCGCGGCTGCGGCGCGCTCGTACTCGTCCGCGGTGCGGGACTTTTTGAGCGCCTTGCCGTGCTTTTCGCTGTCCGCGAACAGGTTCAGATGGTAGAACCAGACCTCCTTCATGCGCAGCATGGCAATGCGGCGGTCGCCGAATGCTTCGCAGTACCGGTCATACAGCGCATTATGGAACGCCGCCAGCGTGCGTTTGTCCGCCCGCACACCGCCTGTCAGCCGCGTGACGAGCGAGGGGTCGGCGATCAGCCCGCGGCCGATCATGACCGCCTGCACCGCAGGCCAACGCTGTGCGACGGCGTGCGCGCCCTCCTCGCTGACCACGTCGCCGTTATAGCACACCGGCATGCGACAGCGGGGCAGGGCGGCAGCAAAGTCCGCATCACGCACCGTGCCCTTGTAAAAATCCTGCCGCACGCGCGGGTGGATGGTCAGTTCGGCGATGGGGTAGCGGTTATAGATGTCCAGCAGGCGGCCGAACTCCGCCGGGTCGCGCATTCCCAGCCGGGTCTTGACCGAAATGCGGCCGCGGCAGGCGGCAAACACCGCGTCCAGAAAGCGGTCGAGCCCGTCCGGATCGGCCAGAAAGCCCGCGCCCTTGCCCTTGGCGGTCACCGTGCCCGAGGGGCAGCCCAGGTTGAGGTTGACCTCGCTGTATCCCATATCGAACAGCGCGTTCGCCGCCCAGATGAAGTCCGCGGCTGTGCGGGTCAGCAGCTGGGGCACGGCGGGCACGCCCGCGTTTGCCTCGGACGCGACGTCGCGCTTCTGGCGCGGGGTCAGGCGCTCGTTTGTGGTCGGGGTGATAAAGGGCATGAAGTATTTGTCCACACCCGGGAAATATTCGTGGTGCGTGCGGCGGTAGACCGCGCCGGTCACGCCCTCCATAGGGGCGAAGTAATATCGCATAACAAACCCTCGTTTTGTTTCAGACTGGTTTTCATTATACCGTGCCGCGGCGCATGGCGCAAGGGATAAACCCTGCATGGATGCGCGGGCCGCAGGCATATAGTGGAAGCAGACCGGGAAAGGGGAGGAAAATGCGATGCTGGCCGAAACGATCGAGCGATGGAATGAAATGGCGCGCGCCTTTGTTTGGGGCGCGCCCATGCTGGTGCTGCTCATTGGGACAGGGGTGTACTTCACCGCAAAGACCCATCTGTTCCAGCTGCGGCACATGGGACTGTGGCTGCGCAAAACCCTGTTTTCCTGCTTTACCGGCGAGGCACGCCGCAAAAGCAGCGGGGGCGTGTCGCCCTTTGGGGTGATGTGCACCGCTCTCGCCGCGACGGTCGGCACGGGCAACATCGCGGGTGTGGCGACCGCCCTGACCATTGGCGGGCCGGGCGCGGTGTTCTGGATGTGGATCTCCGCCTTTTTCGGCATGATGACCGCGTTTGCGGAGAACACACTCGGCATGCTGTACCGTGAACGGGGCAAAGACGGCGCATGGCGCGGCGGGCCCATGATGTATCTGAAAAAAGGGCTGCACAGCCCCTTTCTGGCGGGAGCATTCGCGCTGTTCTGCGTGCTCGCCTCGTTCGGCATCGGCAACATGAGCCAGTGCAACTCGATCGCGGGCGGGTTGCGCGGCGTGTTTGGCGTGCCGCCGCAGGTCACCGGGCTGGTGACCGCCGTCCTGCTGGGTGCGGTCCTGCTGGGCGGGCTGGGCCGCATTTCCCGTGTGACCGAGACGCTCGTACCCTTTATGGCGCTGTTCTACATGGGCGGCGCGCTCTTTGTGCTGTGGTGCTTCCGTGCGAATCTTCCACAGGCCTGTGGACAGATCCTCTCCGCGGCGTTCGACTGGCGTGCCGGCGTGGGCGGTGCTGCCGGATACGGCATGATGCAGGCCATCCGCATCGGCGTATCGCGGGGTGTGTTCTCCAACGAAGCCGGACTGGGTTCGTCGGTCATGGTGCATGCAGCGGCAGATGCAAAAGAGCCGTGCGAGCAGGGTATGTGGGCGGTGTTCGAGGTGTTTTTTGACACCATCGTCATGTGTACCGTGACCGCGCTGGTCATTCTGTCGAGCGGCGTATACAACGAAATGCTGTACAGCCTTGCCGCCGGCACGCCGCTGCTCGACCGGCTCCTGACGGGCGCCCAGCTGACCGCAGCGGCGTTTTCCGCCGCGCTCGGGCCGCTCGGCGGCGGGTTTGTGGCGGCGTCGCTCGCGCTGTTCGCGTTTTCCACCCTGCTGGGCTGGTCATACTACGGGCAGCGCGCGGCGGAATACCTGCTGGGCGCGCAGGCTGTGCCGGTATACAAGGCGTTGTTCGTGGCCGCGGCCGCTGTGGGCTGCGTGATGCGGCTCGACCTGGCCTGGGCGCTGTCCGATACCTTTAACGGCTTGATGGCGCTGCCCAATCTCGCAGGTGTGCTGGCGCTGCGGGGCGAGGCGCTGCAGGAATGGAAAAGATACCGCCGGGCAAATCATATTTGACAATTCCCGGCGCTTGTGGGGCAGCCCGGCACGCAGATTGCACAAAAATGCAGATCTCTGCAGCAAAAAGCAGATTCGGCCTTGTCAACTGCAGTAAATGCGGATAGAATAGAAGGGACTTGCAGGAGGGAGAGAAATATCCTGCAAAAGGGGGAATTGAGAATGGATTTAACTGCAACCGTGTGGACACTGCTGCCGCCGGTCATCGCCATTGCGCTGGCGCTGATCACCAAGGAGGTCTATTCCTCATTGCTGATCGGCATCCTTGCAGGCGGGCTGCTGTTCCGGGGATTCAACCCGCTGCACGCAGTCGAAACCACATTTGAAGTCATGGGCAGCAAGCTGGGGGAAAATATCAATATCTGTATTTTCCTTGTGCTGCTCGGCATTCTGGTGTCGCTGGTCACCAAATCAGGCGCCTCGCGCGCTTACGGAAACTGGGCGACCAAAACCATCAGGGGACGGCGCGGCGCGGCGTATGCGACCTCGTTCCTCGGCATCTTTATTTTTGTCGACGATTATTTCAACTGCCTGACTGTCGGCACAGTCATGCGCCCGGTGACGGATAAATACCGCATCACACGCGCCAAGCTCGCCTATATCATCGACGCGACCGCGGCGCCTGTGTGCATTATTGCTCCGATCTCGAGCTGGGCGGCGGCGGTCGGCTCTTCGCTGCCCGAATCCAGTACCATGGACGGGTTTTCGCTGTTCTTGCAGACCATCCCGATGAACCTGTATGCGCTGCTCACCATCGGCTTCCTGATCTGGCTGATGGGCGCGGATTTCGACTTCGGCCCGATGGCGAAGTACGAGCGCGAACATGCGGACGATGATCTGACCCGCCAGGAGGAGACCCATGTGGTCGGCGGCGCGGGCAAGGTATATGATCTGATCCTGCCGATCTGCGTGCTGATCGTGCTGTGCATCGCGGGCATGCTGTACACCGGCGGCATCCTGGAGGGGGCGGGCGTGATCGACGCGTTCGCAAACTGTGATTCCTCCACGTCGCTTGTGCTCGGCTCATTCTTTACGCTGGTATTCACCTTCCTGCTGTATCTCCCGCGCAAGATCCTGACCTTCGGCCAGTTCTGTGAGGCGTTTACCGAAGGTTTCAAGGCCATGGTGCCTGCGATCCTGATTCTGACGCTGGCATGGACGCTGTCCGGCGTGTGCTCGGAGGAATATCTCAATATCGGCGGCTTTGTCTCCTCGGTTGTGGACGGACAGTCCATGGTCGGCATGTTCATGCCCGCGATCTTCTTCCTGATCTCGCTCGGCCTTGCGTTTGCCACCGGCACCTCGTGGGGCACGTTCGGCATCCTGATCCCGATCGCGGTCGCGGTGTTCGGCGACGCGCCCAGCACCATGCTGGTCATGACAGTCGCAGCGTGCCTGTCCGGAGCGGTGTGCGGCGACCATGTTTCTCCGATCTCGGACACGACCATTCTCGCGTCCGCGGGCGCGCAGTGCAACCACATGGATCATGTTTCTACCCAGATGCCCTATGCGCTGCTGATCGCAGCGATCAGCTTTGCAGGCTTCCTGGTGGGCGGCATCACGGGCAACGGCTTTGTCGCGCTCGTGCTCGGCATTGCGCTGCTGATCGGCGCGATCCTTGTGATCACGGCCATGCATAACAGGCAGCGGGCAAAGCAGTAATAAAACCAGATATCCGGCGGCTCCCTCCTCTGCGGGGGAGCCTCGGTCTGTCCGTTTGTTTTCCATGCCGTCCTGCACGTTTCCCCGCGCCGCGGGCCCCGTAGCCCGCGATACCTTATACCGCCGCCGTGCGGCGATTAAATGCGCGTTGCGCGTGCAATAGAAAATTGCAGCTGGCTGCAATTTTCATCAAACCGCCCAGCTCCGCCGGGTGGTTTGATACAGGAAAGCGGTTTGTGTGCCCGCCGGGCGCGCAAATACTGCGCCCGGGCTTTGTCCGCGCTCTGCGCGGCACAGCCCCTTCGATCGGAACAGCCTGTTTCGATCGAGAATTTTCAGAAAGAAGGAATCCCCATTGACTACCGACCTTACCGAAGGCAAACCATCCAAAAAGCTGTTCTGGTTTTCGCTGCCGCTTCTGCTGAGCGTCGCGTTCCAGCAGCTTTACCAGATGGCCGACTCCATGATCGTCGGCCGCTTCGCGATCACGCCCGAGGCGGGTGAGCTTGCGCTCGCCGCCGTCGGAGCAAGCTACCCGATCACCCAGCTGTTCGTCGCCGTGGCAACCGGTGTGAACATCGGCACAAGCGTGCTGGTCTCCCAGCTGTTCGGCGCCAAGCGGTACCTGCGCATGAAGACCGCGGTTTCGACCGCGCTGATCAGCACAACGGTCATTGCCCTGCTGCTTACGCTGATCGGCACGCTGGCAACGGGCGGCATCATGTCCGCGCTCCAGACCCCGGCGAATATTTTTGACGACGGCGCACTCTATCTGCGCGTATACGTATTCGGCCTGCTGTTCCTGTTTCTGTACAACGTGTGCACGGGCATTTTCAACGCCATGGGGGACAGCCGCACACCACTGGTCCTGCTGATCATCTCCTCGGTGAGCAACGTGGTGCTCGACCTTGTTTTTGTCGCGGTGTTTCACTGGGATGTTGCAGGCGTGGCCTGGGCAACATTTATTGCACAGGGTGCGTCGGGCGTGCTGGCCTTTTTCCTGCTGCTGCGCCGCGTGCGCTCGTTCGATACGCATGGGCACTTCCTGTTTTTCTCGTCCGAGATGCTGCGCCGCCTGACTAACTACGCGGTGCCCTCGATCGCGCAGCAGAGCTTTGTTTCGGTCGGCAATGTCATTATCCAGTATTATGTCAACCTGTGCGGCGCAACGGTCATCGCGGGCTACTCGGCTGCGACCAAGGTCAATATGTTCGCGCTGACCTGCTGCATGTCGTTCGCCTCCGGCCTGTCCAGCTATGTGGCGCAGAACATCGGAGCGCGCAAGCTTGACCGCATCGGCCCGGGCCTTAAGGCAGGGGCGCTGTTTTCGATCGGGCTTGCGGTCGTGTTCATGGCGGTCTACCTGCCCTTTGCAGGGCGGCTGGTCGGCCTGTTTGTACCCGCGGGCAGCGCCTCGGGTGTTATTGATGTGGGACGGCAGTACCTGTTTATCCTGACCCCGTTTTATATTATTGTGTGCATCAAGTTCGTGTGCGACAGCGTGCTGCGCGGCGCGGGAGCGATGCGGCCGTTCATGGTCACGACCTTTTCCGACCTGATCCTGCGCGTGGGCTTTTCCGTGATCCTGTACCACGTGATGGGCAGCGAGCTCGGTATCTGGCTGTCCTGGCCGATCGGCTGGTTCCTGGGCTCGTCGATCTCGGTATTCTTCTATAAGCGCGGCGTATGGAAGAAAAACCTGCCGAATCTGTAAACGCATCGGTGAGTTCCGGGTTTTATACGCTGCAACCGCTGAAATACGGTTTTTCTGCCTGAATGGGCGGAGGAAATGCAGAGGTAAAATGGATATAAGAAAAGAACGCCTGTCCGGGCGTTCTTTTCTTTCGGCAAAAATGGAAAGCGAACTTGACATTTCAGAGAAGTGTGCTATACTACAGATATGGAAAGTAAACTTTACATCCGAAGGGAGGCGGACGCGTGAAAAACAGGCTGGAGGAATTGCGCCGGGCGCGCGGCGTCCGGCAGGAGGAGCTGGCGGACGCGCTGGGCGTGTCGCGGCAGACGATCGGCTCGCTGGAGAACGGGCGGTACAACCCGTCCATCCTGCTGGCGTTCAGGATCGCACGGTATTTCGGCATGCAGATCGAGGATATCTTTATCTATGAGGAGGAGAGCAAATGAAACAGGCAAAGAATATCGGGCTCAGCCTGCTGGGTTTTGTGCTGATCGGCGCAGGGATTTATATGATCCGGACCGTGCCCGACCCGCAGGGCATCATGCGCGCGCTGCCGTTCCTGCTGGTCGGGTTCGGGTGCGGCATTTTTGGGCATGGGCTGGGCGACCTGCTGGCAAAAAAGGCAGTGCAATCCGATCCGGCAATGGCGCGGCAGCTGGAGATCGCCCAGACCGATGAGCGCAACGTGATGATCGGCAGCATGGCCAAGGCCAAGGGATACGATATGATGACCTATGTGTTTGGCGCGCTCATGGTGGCCTTTGCGCTGATGGGGGCACCGTGGACGGTCATTATCCCAATGGTGATCGCGTACCTGTTCGTACATGGCTATGCGATCTATTTCCGGGTTAAACTGGAAAAGGAGATGTAAGCGCACAAAAAAGAACGCCCCGGCGGGCGTTCTTTTTTGTGCTTTTTGTAATTTTACTGCCGGTCGTACTTTTCCGCCAGCTGCTGGCTGATGAACTGGCGCGCGGTGCGCGGCGAGCGGCCGTTGCGGCGCAGCGCGAACCGCTCAGCAAGCAGATGCAGCTGGTCGGCGGGAAGGCCGATGCCGCTTTCGGCGGCAAGCTGGTCGACAATGTACAGATATTCGTCCTTGTCCGGCACGGAGAAGGTGATCTCCAGCCCGAAGCGGTCGGACAGCGAGGTGACGGTCTCCAGGCTGTCACGCACGCGTACCTCGTCCCCCTCGCGGTCGGCGAAAGTCTCGCGGATCAGGTGGCGGCGGTTGCTGGTCGCATAGATGACCAGGTTGGACGGCTTACCGGCAAGGCCGCCCTCGATGAACGCTTTAAGCGCAGCGAAATTGTCGTCCTCGCGGTTAAAGGACAGATCGTCCAGAAATACGATAAATCGGAAGGGCGAGCGCAGTGTTTCTGTGAAAATTTTCGGGAAGCAGGTGATGTGCCGCGGGGACATTTCAATGATCTTGAGCCCGCGCTCGGCGTATTCGTTGACCACTGCCTTGACCGTCGAGGATTTGCCCGTGCCCTTGTCGCCGTAGAGCAGGATATTGTTCGCTTCGCGCCCGTCAAGGAAGGCGAGCGTATTTTTGAGAATCTGCTGCTTCTGCCGCTCGTAGCCGGGCAGGTCGCGCAGACGGATGGCATCCGGATGCACGATCGGGCGGACTTCGCCGTCGTCCCGCACCGCGAAAGCAGAGGACTGGGCGAAAAAGCCGTAGCCCTGCGCGCGGTAATAGCTCGCGAGCGCAGCGCCGTCCCGGAAGGGCAGGGGAGCGGACGCGGGGAAGTCGGGCAGTTCGAGCAGCGCGGGCGCGTTCAAGCGGGCCGCCGCAGCCGATTTGAGCGCCGCACCGTCCAGAGCGAGCAGGGAGCAGAGCGCCTCGATATCATGCGTGGCGGCGTCCAGCAGGGCAGGCGCGGGGGCGGCGATCGTGTCGGTCAGCGTGTTGACGTCATAGTGCACCGCATCCAGAATGGCGCGGGATGCGTCGCGGCAGGCGAACTGCGCCGCGCAGAGCGCACCGTAGCGGTCGGCAAAGGCGTCGGCATTTTGGCCGAGCGCATCAAACACATCGAGATATGCGTGGACAAGCGGGTGCTGCTGCAGCCCGCGCAGCACGGAAAGCCCGCGTACCTGCAGGGAAAGGGCGGAAAGTTCCATGGTTGATCACTCCTGAGCCTGGACAATACCGCGCAGCGGAGGCGGTATTCCCTTGTTTTTTGTTCTGCATCAGCATATCACACTTCGGCGGCTATTTCAACATAGGATGAGGATAGACCGACCTGAGGAGGAGAAAATACATGAGCCGATATGCGCTTTTGATATGCCGCAGCCAGACCGAGGCCATCGGCCTGCGGCGGCATTTGGGACAGATGGGCGTGCCGGGCGAGGTAACCCGCCCGCCGCGGCACACGCGGACGGAGTCCTGCGGCTGGGCGGTGCGGGTGGGAGCCGGGCAGGCGGATGACGCGCTGCACCGCCTGCGCCAGCTCGGCATCACGCCCTGCCGCGTGCTGCCGGACGAGGAGGCGGAACGATGATCTATCTGGATAACGCAGCAACCACGCTGCGCAAGCCGCGCGCGGTGGACGAGGCGGTGCGCCGTGCCATGCATGCAGCGGCGGGCTACGCGCGGGGCGGCTATGCGGCCGCCATGCGCGCGGGCGAGACGGTTTACGCCTGCCGCGAGCAGGCGGCGGCGCTGTTCGGCGTACGCGACCCGGCGCGGGTGGTATTTACGATGAACGCAACGCACGCGCTCAACCTGGCGATCCACGCGCTGGCAAGGCCGGGTATGCGCATCGCCGTGAGCGGTTATGAGCACAATGCGGTTATGCGGCCGCTTGCTCTGCGCGGGATCGATCCTGTCGTGCTGGACACGCCGCTGTGGGACTGTGCGGCGATGGCCGGGCGGGCAAAGCGGGAGGTTGCAGAAGGGGCGCAGCTGTTTATCCTGAACCATGTTTCCAATGTATTCGGCTTTGCCGCCCCGGTGGAAGAGATCGCTTCGCTGCTGGATGAGGCGGGCGTGCCGCTCATTCTGGATGCGTCGCAGTCCGCCGGCATCCTTGAGATTGACGTGCAGCGGCATCCCTGCCTGGCTGCGGTGTGCATGCCCGGGCACAAGGGGCTGTACGGCCCGCAGGGTACAGGCATCCTGCTCGTGCTGGACGACCGCATCGCCAGGCGGCCGCTGCTTGCGGGCGGCACGGGCAGCCGCTCGGAGGACATGCGCCAGCCGGATTTTCTGCCCGATGCGCTCGAGAGCGGCACGCCCAACGTGCCCGGGATTGCGGGGCTGGCCGAAGGGATCGCATTCGTGCGCGCGGCCGGGGTGGAGAACATCCTCGCCCACGAGCGCAGGCTGGTGGGCGAGTTTGCCCGTGCGCTGGAAAAGGAGCGCCGCATCGAGTGCTTTGCGCATCCGTCGCAGACCGGCATGCTGTCCCTGCGCGTGCGCGGGGCATCGAGTGAAGGGATTGCGCAGGCGCTTGCGCGGCGGGGCGTCGCGGTGCGGGCGGGGCTGCACTGCGCGCCGCTCGCCCACCGCACTGCAGGCACGGAGCGGACCGGCACGGTACGCTTTTCCTTCGCCCATGATTCTACCGCGGAACAAACCGAACGCGCGGCGGAGATCCTGTGCGAAACCGTAAAAAATCTGTGAATACCTCCCTGAATCCGCTATACACCGGGGCGGATTTGTGGTAGTATAAATATGACAACACCGCATAATCCGCCTGGATGCGATTATGCGGTGTTGACTGCGGAAAATCCTGTCTTCGCGGGTATGCGGAAGGCGAAAGAAACAGGACAGGTGGATATATGGAAACCTTTTTAAATTTTTTGGATCACGGAAACTTTGATAATATACGGGATTCTATCATCAACAGCTTCAATGCGATGAAGACCGCGGGCCCCATGGATGTTATCGATATCCTGATTGTTGCCTATATCATTTACCGGCTGATGAAGCTGCTGAAGGATACGAGCGCCGCGCGTCTGGCCAAGGGCGTCATCTGGCTGCTGCTCATTTTCCTGGTAGCCACGCTGGCGGGGCTGAACACGATTTCGTTTATCCTGCGAAACTCGCTGGGTCTCGGCGTCACGGCGGCGATCGTCATTTTCCAGCCCGAGCTGCGCCGCCTGCTCGAGCAGCTCGGCAAAGGCAATTTCAGCAGCCTGCTGGTCTCGGCCAACGACCCGGCTGCGGTTGAGGCTGCCATCAATGCGACGGTCAAGGCGTGCAGCGATATGTCCAGGAGCAAAACCGGCGTACTGATCGTGTTCGAGCGCAAAGAGCGCCTGGGGGAGATCGTTTCGACCGGAACGGTCATGGATGCGGAGCCTTCCCCGGAGCTGCTGAAAAATATATTCTTTAAAAACAGCCCCCTGCATGACGGTGCGCTCATCATGCGGGAAGGGCGGATTTGCGCTGCGGGTTGTGTGCTGCCCCTTTCGGGCAACCAGAACCTGTCGCGCGACCTCGGAACGCGCCACCGCGCAGCGGTCGGCATGAGCGAATCGTCCGACAGCGTGCTTGTCGTTGTTTCCGAGGAAACCGGCGCGATTTCGGTGGCGATCGGCGGCATGCTCAAGCGCCACCTGTCGCCCGAGGTGCTGCGCAAGGTGCTGGAAGCAGAACTGATCACGGATGATAAGCCGGATAAAAAAGGCATTGCCGCGCTCCGTAACATCTGGAAAGGGGGCGCAGGCAAGTGAAGGAATTCATGAAAAAGCACGATATCTGGCTGCGCCTGCTGGCGATCCTGCTGGCATTCATCCTCTGGATTATCGCGCGCGACTATAACAACCCGCATGTAAACTATACGCTGACCGATATACCGGTTACGATCATCGGTGCGGACGACCTGCTCAGCAGCAGCAATCTTACGGTAATTGAGTACACCTCAAGCGTTGACGTACGGGTATACGGCAACCTGGATCAGGTTACCAGCACAACGCTGCGGGACCGGATCACGGTAAGTGTGGATGTGTCCCAGATCACCGACGGGGCGGGTGAATACGCGCTTGAGCCGGTGATCAATACCGGTTATACCGTCGGAAGCAGCGTGGAAGGGGTGAGCACCAGCCCTGAGCGGGTACGTGTACTGGTGGATGAGGTGACGAGTACAACCGTGCCCGTCCGCGTTGAGACGTCCGGCACCCCGGCGGACGGCTATCGTGCCGGTACGCCCGAACCGACTTCGACAAAGGAAATCACGGTAGAAGGACCGGCCTCGGAACTGGCGGAGATCAGATACGCTTACGGTACTGTGGATGTGAGCGGCCGGACTTCCACCTTTACCAATGAATGCCAGATACAGCTGGTCAATGATGCGGGAGACCCGATTACAGGCACCCACGTCACCAGCCAGACCGATACGGTCACGGTGCGCGTGCCGATCTATCCGGTCGAAAGCATCCCGCTGGCCGTCACCCTGACCGACGGCGATACGCTGACCGCGGAACAGGTCAATGTGGACATCAACCCGCCCAACATCAGCCTGCTGGGCGACCAGAACACCCTGGCCAGCCTGACCGAGATCAACCTCGGCACGATCGACCTGGATACCGTGCGCACGGGCGTGGCAATCGAGATGGAGATCCCGCTGCCGGACGGCGTGCGGCTGGACAGCGGCCAGCCCTCGACCGCGCAGGTGACTATCACGGTCAAGGAGGAGGAAAATGTCTCCACGCGCAGCGTGCAGGTGACCAACTTTGTGCCGACCGATACGGCGCAGGGACAGACGCCGTATTCCGTGCAGGTTTTGACCGATTCGGTCGAGATCGAGCTGCGCGGCAGCCAGAGCGCGCTGGATCAGGTGGATGTCAGTACGCTGAGCATTGGCCTGACCTTTGATTCGGTTTCACTCGGAACGGGTACGCATACGGTGCGCGGCGTAATCGCAGCGACCGGGCTGCCGACCGGCGTAACGCTGGTTGAGGAAGATGTGGAGGTCGAAATCGAGATTACAGAGGCTGCGGACGCGCCGGCTTCGGAGGAGACACCGCCGGCCGGTGATACGGAGCCGCAGGACGGGACGACGCCGGAAGAAAGCGGGGGCGGAACATGAGCCTGCTGGTCAGCAATATCCGGCTTCCGTTCGATGCACCCGAGCAGCAGGCGCTCGCCGAGGCGCGGCGCCTGACCGGCTTGACGGCAGATGAGGTGCAGGCCGCAGTTTGCCGCGTCAGCATTGACGCGCGGCGCGGCCGCATCTCCCGCGTATATTCGGTGCGTCTGGACGCGCCGTTCGACGAAAAGGCATTTGCAGAACACCTGCAAATGCCCTTCGTGCGTTATAAACCGGATGAAAAGCCTGCGGTTCCGCGCGGTAAAAAGCGGCTCGGTCACCGTCCGGTGGTCGTCGGGCTGGGGCCGGCGGGCCTGTTTGCAGCTTATACGCTCGCGAAACACGGCTATGCCCCGGTCGTGCTTGAGCGCGGGGGCGATCTGGACGAGCGGGACCGCGCGGTAGACGCTTTCTGGGGCGGCGGTGCGCTCGACCCGGACTGCAACATCCAGTTCGGCGAGGGCGGCGCGGGAGCCTACTCGGACGGCAAGCTCACCACCCGCATCGGTGACCCGCTGTGCGAGACCGTGCTCGAAACGCTTGCCGCACATGGAGCGCCGGATGAGATCGTCAAAAAGGCCAAGCCCCATGTGGGCACGGATATCTTGAAAAACGTCGTGCGCGCCATGCGGCGGAATATCGTGGAAAACGGCGGCGAGGTGCACTTCCGCACCGCGCTGACCGGGGTTTCCTTGCAGGGCGGCGCGCTGCGCGCGGTCCGGACATCGGCCGGCGAAACCGCGTGTGAGCGCGCGGTGGTCGCGGTCGGCCATTCCGCGCGGGATACCTTTACTGCCCTACATCAAAACGGGGTATACTTTGAACCAAAGGCGTTTTCGGTAGGTGTGCGCATTGAGCACCTGCAAAGCGAGCTCGACCGCGCGCTGTACGGCAAATATGCGGGGCATCCGCTGCTACCGCCCGCGGAATACAACCTGTCCCGGCGGGAGGGCGGCCGCGCGTGCTATTCGTTCTGCATGTGCCCGGGCGGCGTGGTCGTCGCGGCGCAGAGCGAGGAAAACACGGTCGTAACCAACGGTATGAGCTATCATGCGCGCGACGGAAAAAACGCCAACGCGGCGCTCGCGGTGTCGGTCGATCCCAGGGATTATGACGACGGCACGCCGTTCGGCGGCATGGCGCTCCAGCGGCGTATCGAGCGCGCAGCCTGCGCGCAGACCGGATCGTACCGCGCTCCCTGCCAGCGTGTGGGCGATTTTCTCGCCGGACGGCCGAGCCGCGGGGCGGGCGCGGTGCAGCCCAGCTATCCCATTGGGGTGGCATGCGGCGAGGCGGCAGCGAGCCTGCCCGCATTTGCGCAGGACATGCTGCGGGAAAGCCTGCCGTACTTCGGGCGGAAGATCCGCGGCTTTGACGCGCCGGACGCGCTGCTGACCGGGCCGGAGACACGCACCTCCTCACCCGTGCGCATGACGCGCGGGGACGACCTGTTCGGCCTTGGCTGCGCGGGGATCATTCCCTGCGGAGAGGGCGCGGGCTACGCGGGCGGCATCATGTCCGCCGCGGTGGACGGCATCCGGGCGGCGTACCGCATCATGGAGGAGTATGCACCCGTTTTGGAATAAACGGGAAACAGAGGATGCAGAAGGGCAGGTTGCGGAACCGCGCGCCGCGCGGACGAAATGCGCACCCTTTGGCGCTCGCTATGCCCCATTTCCCGTTTGCATTGCTTTTGGATTTGGAAAGGTGATTTTGAATTATGACCCAACAGGGAACGATAAAAAAACTGCTGCCGGACGACATGGCGGAGATCGAGGTCACCCGCCGCTCGGCCTGCGGGCATGACTGCGCCAAGTGCGGCGGCTGCGGCGGGCTGGAAACCCAGACGCTGTATGTCACCGCGCGCAACCGGGCCAAGGCCGATGTGGGAGAGCGCGTGCTGATCGAAGGCGAAACCGGGCAGGTGCTCGGCCTGGCGGTGCTGGTGTATGTGCTGCCGATCGTGCTGTTTTTTGCCGGCTATGCGCTGGGCAGCGTGCTGTTTACCGGCGCGGCGGCTGGAGCACTGGGCGGCGGAGTGCTGTTCGTCCTCGGCATCCTGGGCGCGATCTGGTACAGCCGCCGTATGAAAGCGCGCAATGAAGTCCCGTACGAGATCACCAAAAGGCTCTGAACTTTTTGTTAATTTTTACTGATTTTATCCGGTTATCCCTTGTGTTATCCGAAAAAGTTCGGTAAAATAGATTGAATACGAAGAGCCGTGTGCCGAATACGGCGGGAAAGGGTTATGCAATGTTTGGCTTTATCCGACCGGTGAAGCCCGAGCTGCGGGTCAAGGAGGCGGACCGCTTCCAGCAGGTGTACTGTGGCCTTTGCCACGCCATCCGCGCGCGGTACGGCCGGTTTTATACCTTTTTCCTCAGTTACGACATGACCTTTTTCGCACTCGTTGTGGGATGTGATGCAGCGGAGACTGCGCCGCCCTGCAGGAAGCGCTGCGACGCGCATCCGCTGACTAAGCGCGCCTGCGCGCAGAGCGACGCGGCGCTTGAGCTGGCGGCGGATGTAAGCGTGCTGCTTACCTATCACAAATTGCGGGACAGCCTGGCGGACGAAAAAGGCCCCAAACGCGCGCTGGCCGCCGTGCTGTGCCAACTGGGCAAGCGCGGCTACGAAAAGGCGCGCGCCCGCCTGCCGGATGCAGACGCGGAAATGGTTGGGGCGCTTGCCGACTTGCAGACGCTCGAGCGCGAAAAATGCGCCTCCATGGACCGCGCAGCGGACGCTTCGGCGCGCATGACCGCTGCGGTCGTCCCGAGGACAGGAGACGCGCGGGAGCGCGTGCTGCGCCAGATGTTTTATCATATCGGCCGCTGGGTCTACCTGCTGGACGCGGCGCAGGATGTAAAAGAGGACATGGAGCAGGGCAATTACAATCCGGTGGTGCTGCGCTACGGACTGCGTACACCGGAGCTGACAGAGATAAAACAGCCGCTTGAGCGCACGCTGGAGCGGTCTCTCGCTGACATTTGCATGGCATATGACCTGTTGGATGCGCAGCGGGATGCGGACCTGATCCGCAATATTATTTTTCTGGGTATGCCGCTGGCTACAAGACAGGTGCTGGACGGAACCTATCAAACGAACGGAGGACGGGGCAGACATGGATCCCTATAAGGTGCTGGGCGTCACGCCACAGACGAGCGACGACGACGTCAAGCGTGCTTACCGCGAGCTTGCGCGCAAGTATCATCCCGACAATTATATCAACAATCCGCTCGCTGACCTCGCGGAAGCCCGTATGAAGGAAATCAACGAGGCATACGACATGATCATGAACGAGCGCGCGGGCAAATCCGCAGGCGGTGCGTCAGGCGGCCAGCAGCAGTATGGCGGCCAGCGCTACGGCGGCTACGGGAACACGCAGCAGCGCGCTTATTCGGGCGCAAACGCTGCGCTGTACAGCCAGGTGCGCCAGGCGATCAACCAGGGCAACCTCGGACTGGCCGAGCAGCTTTTGCAGCGCGCGAGCGGCCGGGACGCGGAATGGTTCTATCTGATGGGCACGGTGTATTACCGCAAGGGCTGGTATGACGAGGCCGCGCGCGCCTATACGCAGGCGTGCCAGATGGATCCCTCCAATATGGAATACCGCACCGCGCTCAACAACCTGAACATGTCGGGCGGCTACGGTGGTTACCGGCCCATGCAGGAGGCCAATATGTGCGACTTCTGCCTGCAGCTGGCAATCTGCAACTGCTGCATGAATGCATGCTGCAACGCAGGGTGCTGATATGAACGCGAAAGAAATTGCGCGCGGCGGCCTGTTGGCCGCGGCCGCCGTGGCGCTCTTGTATATGGGCGGAGCGGCTCCCTATATCGGCCCGGCAGCATGCATTGCGGCGGGCGTGACCTCGGCTGTGCCGCTGCTGCGGCGGGCCAGACTGCGCACGGCGGTGCTGCTGTATGCCGCGGCTTCCATACTGGGTGCGCTGATCGTACCGCGTAAAAGCGTGGTTGCGGCGTACGCCGTGTTCTGCGGCCTGTATCCAATTGTTAAATTCGGTGTGGAGTGTTATCTGCCGCGCCATGTGCAGACCGGCGTCAAGCTGGTCTATTTCAACATCGTGCTCGCCGTGGCGGGCGCGCTGGTGGCGTACGGCCTGTTCCCCGGCATTGACCTGCCCGGATTTGCCCGGCTGGCCGTGCTGTGGTTTGGGGCAAACGCCGTATTTATCATTTATGACGTGGCGCTGTCACGGCTGATCGCATTACTGCGCAGAAGCCTGCCGCCCGAATGAAAAGGGGAAGAACAACATGAAGAGTATGACCGGCTACGGCCGCGCCAGGGAGGAACGGAACGGCCGCACGATCACGGTCGAGCTGCGCGCGGTCAACCACCGTTATCTGGACTGCACGGTCAAGGCGCCGCGCCAGTACGGATTTCTGGATGACGCGGTTAAAAAGGCTGCCGCTTCGCGGATTGCGCGCGGCAAGGTAGAGATATTCGTCAGCGTAGAGACACAGGAGGGCGGCGATATCGCTGTTACGGTCAACCACACGCTGGCAAAGCGCTATCTGGACGCGCTGCACGACCTGAGCGAGACCTACGGCCTGCGGGATGATGTGACTGTCGCGGTGCTGGCCAAGATGCCGGACGTGCTGGGCTCGGAGCGCATCGAGCAGGACGCGGACGAGCTGACGCACGATGTGCTTGCGGTGTTTAGCGCGGCCTGTGACGGTTTCGACGAGATGCGCCTGCGCGAGGGCGAAAAGCTCGCTGATGATGTGCGCAGCCGCTGCGCCGCGATCGAGCGCATGGTGGGCGAGGTGGAAACGCGCTCGCCCGAGCGGGTGCGGGAGTATCGCGAGAAGCTGCTCGCCCGTATGCAGGAGGTGCTGGCGGATACCAGTATCGACGAGACCCGCATCCTGACCGAGGCGGCGATCTACGCGGACAAGACCGCGGTGGACGAGGAGACCGTCCGCCTGCGCAGCCACCTGCACCAGCTGGACGGCATGCTGAAAGAGACCCAGCCGGTCGGCCGTAAGCTGGACTTCCTGGTGCAGGAGATGAACCGCGAGGCCAATACCATCGGCTCCAAGGCGAACGATGTGGATATGGCGCGCATTGTGGTGGATGTCAAGAGCGAGATCGAAAAGATCCGTGAGCAGATCCAGAATATCGAGTAATACAAACATTAGTCGGGCTTTGGAATACGGCGGATTCGTTCGGAAGCATGCTTCCGAACGAGCCGGAACGTTTAGGGGGCGGCACGGGTGAAACTGATCAATATTGGGTTTGGCAACATGGTGGCTTCGTCGCGGCTGATCGCAATTGTCAGCCCGGAGTCCGCGCCGGTCAAGCGCACCGTGCAGGAGGCGCGCGACCGCGGGATGGTGATCGACGGCACATACGGCCGCCGCACCCGGGCGGTGCTCATCATGGACAGTGACCATGTGGTGCTGAGTGCGCTGCAGCCGGAGACCGTCGCCGCGCGCTTTGCGGGCGACGGAGAAGAAGGGGAGAGTGAGGATGCGTAAAGGTACGTTGTATGTATTTACCGGCCCGTCCGGAGCGGGCAAGGGCACGCTGCTGGGCCTGCTGCGCGAGCAGGACGACAAGCTGTTCTACTCGATCTCAGCGACCACGCGTGCGCCGCGTCCCGGCGAGAGCGACGGCGTGCAGTATTACTTTTTGACCCGGGCGGACTTTGAAGAAAAAATTGCGCAGAACGCATTCCTGGAGCATGCGCGCTATGTGGATAATTATTACGGCACGCTCGAAGCGCCGGTCAATGAAAAACTGGCTGAGGGCTATGATGTGATCCTCGAGATCGAGGTGCAGGGCGCGATGCAGGTGCATGAGAAGCGTCCGGACGCGGTGATGGTATTTATCGCGCCGCCGTCCTTTGAGGAACTTGCTGCGCGCCTGCGCGGACGCGGCACCGAGGACGAGGAAAAAGTGCACAAGCGCCTGGAAACCGCAAAAGAGGAACTCAAGCATCAGGATGAGTTTGACTACGTCGTGGTCAACGACGAGATCGACCGCGCAGTGCGCGAGATACAGGGGATCCTGGCAGCACGGCGCGCATAAAATATAATTGTTGTTACAGAACACATTGAATATAAGATAAGGGTAAGTAAGGAGTTTGAACTGAAATGCTGAAACCTTCCATGCAGGAACTGATGAAACGCGTGGGCAACCGCTATCTGCTGGTCAATCTGGCTGCGCAGCGCGCCCGCGACATCGCCGACCAGGCGGAGGAGAGCGGCGAGGAGCTGCCGGATAAGGCGGTCAAGCTCGCGCTGGACGAGATCGCGGACGGCGAGATCGTCTACCGCCCCGGCCCGCGCGTCGAGCCGGTGATCGTGCCGAACAACCCGATCGCCGCGGCGATGGTGGATGTGGACGACGACTCGATCGATCTGGACGAGGACGAGCCGCACGACGCCGCCGAGGACGGCCACGAGGACGACGGCGACAGCCGCCGCATCGACGAATTCGACGACCACACGCTGGATGACGGCGATGTGCCGGAGGAGGACCGGTAAGCCATGCGCCTTGCGGGGAAAACGGTCGTCCTGTGCGTGACGGGCGGCATCGCGGCGTACAAGGCCGCAGACCTGACCAGCAAGCTGCGCCATGCGGGCGCGGCGGTGCGCGTGCTGATGACCGAATCGGCCACGCAGTTCATCTCCCCCATGACGTTCGAGACCCTGTCGGGCAATCGCACGGTCGTGGACACGTTTGACCGCAATTTCGCCTGGGAGGTCGAGCATATCTCGCTGGCCAAGGCGGCGGATGTGTTCGTCATCGCGCCCGCGACCGCCAACGTGATCGCCAAGGC
Source organism: Candidatus Agathobaculum pullistercoris (assembly GCA_019114345.1). Lineage (GTDB taxonomy): Bacteria > Bacillota > Clostridia > Oscillospirales > Butyricicoccaceae > Agathobaculum > Agathobaculum pullistercoris. Next base: position 59,487 of record DXFS01000010.1, read on the forward strand.
GGCGCACGGCATTGCGGACGATATGGTGACCACCACGCTGCTCGCCACCAAGGCGCCGGTCGTGATCGCGCCGGCGATGAACACCGGCATGTATGACAATCCGGTGACCCAGCAGAATCTGCAGACCCTGCGCATGCGGGGCTTTCATATCATCGATCCCGCGGCGGGGCGCCTCGCCTGCGGGGACACGGGCCGCGGCAAGCTGCCGGACACGCCCGTGCTCATCCACGGCATCGAGCGGGCGCTCACCCCGCAGGACCTTGCGGGCCTGCGCGTGCTGGTGACCGCCGGCCCCACGCAGGAGGCCATGGACCCCGTGCGCTTCCTGTCCAACCATTCCTCGGGCAAGATGGGCTACGCCATCGCGGCGCGCGCTGCCATGCGCGGCGCAGCGGTGACGCTGGTCTCCGGCCCGACCGCACTGGACACGCCCGCGGGCGTGCAGCGGGTGGACATCATCTCCGCGCGCGATATGTACGACGCCGTGCTCTCCCGCGCGGATAAGCAGGATATGATCATCAAGGCAGCCGCAGTGGGCGACTACCGCCCCGCGCAGGCCGCGCCGGAAAAGCTCAAAAAGGGCGACGATGAACTGACCGTCACGCTCGCCCGCAATCCGGACATCCTGGCCGCGCTCGGGCAGCGCAAGCGCCCGGGACAGCTGCTGTGCGGCTTTGCGATGGAGACGCAGAACCTGATCGACAACGCCGAGAGCAAGCTGCGCCGCAAAAACTGCGATATGCTGGTCGCCAATTCGCTGCGCGACGAGGGCGCGGGCTTCGGCACGGATACCAACGTCGCAACGCTCCTGTTTGCGGACGGGCGGCGGGAGACGCCGCCGATGATGAGCAAGGAAGATCTTGCGGACATCATTCTGGACCGCCTGCTGGCGATGCAGCAGGCGTAACTCAATTGAAACTACAGTTTCAATTGAAAATTTCCGATACCTGCGCGCGCCCTGTGGGCACACTTGGTATCGGTTTGTATAAAAACCCACGCACATGGCCCAGGCCACCCTCTCTTGACGCTTCGCGTCAATTCACCTTGTGTCGCGGGTTTTTATGAGGCCGTAGCCCTCTATCCTTGAAATTGCCGCCTGCGGCATTCGAATGAGAGCAATTGCGGTTCACCGCAATTTTCTATTAAATACGCGCTGCGGCGCGGAGTTATGCATAGCAATTTTCATAAACAGAGAAAGGAGTATAGCTTTTGACCGAACAAATCTGCGCGGTTGCTGTGGATGCGGCAACCTATGCGATCGACAAGCTATATTCCTACCGTGTGCCGGACGAGCTGCGGGAACAGGTGCAGATTGGCACCCGCGTTCTCGTGCCGTTCGGCTTTGGCAATAAACGGGCGGAAGCGGTCGTGCTGGGGTTCCGGCGGGACACCGGTGGCTACAAGCTCAAACCCGTGGTCGAGGTGCTGGACGATGCGCCGGTTCTGACGGCGGAGCAGCTCAAACTTGCTGCCTGGATGCGCGAGCGGCTGTACTGCACGTATTTCGACTGCGTGCGCGTCATGCTGCCTGCCGGGCTGTGGTTCCGCCGCAATGAGACCTATACCCTTGCACCGGACGCCGACCTTGCCGCGCTGCGGCAGCGCGAGGGCGAGGAGGGAACCGTGCTCGCCCTGTTCGACCGGCCGGGGCAGACGATCGCGCTTTCCGATATCCGGCAGCGGCTGGGCGGCAAGAGCGTCACCCGCGTGCTGGACGCGCTCGCGGGCGAGGGCGTGCTCGTTTACCACAGCAACACCACGCAGAAATCAAACGATAAAACCGAAAAAATGCTCTCGCTGGACATGGAAGCGGGCGAAGCCATGGCGCGTATCAGCCGCCGCAGCCCTGCCCGGATGGATGTGGTCTCCGTGCTCGCGGACGGCGGCTGGATGAGCCAGAAGGAGCTTGTGTATATGACCGGCGTGACCGATGCCGCGCTGCGCGACATGGTCAAAAAGGGCATCCTGCGCGAGCATTATGAGGAACGATTTCGCACGCCGGACTTTTCCGAGGTGCCGAAGGCCGCGCCGCCCGTTTTGAGCGCCGCGCAGCAGGAAGTTTATGACAGCATCGCAGCGCTGATGGACGAAAATGCGCCGCGCGCCGCTTTACTGTTCGGCGTGACCGGCAGCGGCAAGACGCAGGTCTACTTAAAGCTGATCGAAAAGGCGCTGGCGAATGGCAAAAGCGCGATCGTGCTCGTGCCCGAGATCGGGCTGACGCCGCAGGTGCTGCGGCAGTTCGCCTCGCAGTTCGGGGACGAGGTCGCGGTCATGCACTCGGCCCTGTCCGTGGGCGAGCGGTACGACAGCTTCAAAAAGATCAAATCCGGCCGCGCGCGCGTTGTGATCGGCACGCGCTCGGCGGTGTTCGCGCCGGTCGAAAACCTCGGCGTGCTGATTATCGATGAAGAACAGGACGGCGCATACCGCTCCGAGCAGTCGCCGCGCTACCATGCGCGCGACGTGGCGAAATACCGCGTCGCCCAGCAGAACGCGCTGCTCGTGCTCGGCTCCGCGACCCCCTCGGTCGAGACGTATTACGGCGCAAAGCAGGGCAAATACCCGGTGTTCCGGCTGACCGAGCGCTTTCTCGGCGCAGGGCTGCCGGACGTGCTGATCGCGGATATGCGCGGCCTTGCCCGCGAAGGGCGTGAGGGCGTGATCGGCCCGCAGCTCGAAAGCGAGCTGATCGACACGCTGGAAAAGGGAAAACAGGCGATATTGTTCCTCAACCGGCGCGGCAACAGCCGCGTGATCGGTTGCGCGCTGTGCGGATGGGTGCCCGAGTGCCCCTCCTGCTCGACGAGCATGACCTATCACTCGGTGTCCGGCCGCGCGATGTGCCACTACTGCGGCGCGTCGGTCAAGATCACGGGCAAATGCCCGGTGTGCGGCGGCGAAAGCCTGTTCACCGAAACACCCGGCACGCAGAAGGTCGAGCAGGAGCTGCACGACAAATTTCCGTCCGCGCGCGTGCTGCGCATGGACGCGGACACGATGAACACCAAGGGAGCGCACGAAAAGCTGCTTGCCAAGTTCGCCAAGGGCGAGGCGGATATCCTGCTCGGCACCCAGATGGTGACCAAGGGGCTGGATTTTGAGAACGTCACACTGGTGGGCGTGCTGGACGCGGATCAGAGCCTGTATGCGCAGGACTACCGCGCCCGCGAGCGCACGTTTTCGCTCATCACGCAGGTGGTGGGGCGCGCCGGGCGGCGGTTCGATACGGGCAAAGCGGTCATCCAGACCTACAGCCCGGCCCATCCGGTCATCCTTGCCGCGGCGCGGCAGGATTACGAGGCGTTCTACGAGCGCGAGATGGAGACGCGGCAGGCGCTCCAGTGCCCGCCTGTGTGCGGGCTGACCGTGCTGACCGCGGTGGGCGAGGTCGAGCAGCAGGTGCTGAAAAGCCTCATTGCGCTCAAGACCCGCCTGCAAAGCCTGATGGAAGGGCAGTATGCGGACGTCAAGGTACCCGTTTTAGGCCCGGCCGCGGCGCAGGTGGTCAAGGTGATGGGGCGCTACCGCTACCACCTGACCATGCGGGCGGACAGCAATGCGCGCTGGCGCTCGCTGATTGCGGGCGTGATCCGCGAATTCATGCTGGACAGCAAAAACCGGGGCGTGACCGTGTTTGCGGATGAGAACCCGGATCTGTAAACTTCGATTGGGACGTACAGTCCCAATCGAGAGGCAGTTCAATCGGAAGCAAGCTTCCGATTGAAAGGACGTGCCGCGCGGGGCGCGGACACGTCCCAAGCTGCGCAAAGCGCGCCCTGCGGGCACACTTTGCTTCGCACTTGTATAAAAACCGTGATACATGCTCCCGGTTTTTATGCAAAGCAAGAAATTATCTTGCTTTGCGATTAAATGCGCGCCGACGGCGCGGAGGATATGACATGGAAGAACATTTTACGATTCGAGAAGCAGCGGAGAGCGATGCGGCTGCGCTGCTGGATATTTACGCGCCGTACATCCGGGATACGGCAATTACATTCGAATACGACGTGCCGACGGCAGAGGAATTTGCCGCGCGCATCGCAGATATTCTCAAAACCCACCCTTATCTCGTGTGCGAGCGGGACGGCAAGCCTGCCGGCTATGCTTATGCGCACCGCATCCGCGAGCGCGCGGCATACGACTGGGCGGCTGAGCTGTCCATCTACCTTGCGCCGGAGGCGCAGGGGCAGGGCGTCGGCACGGCACTGTACCGCTGCCTGGTCGACCTGCTTGCCATGCAGAATCTGCGCATTCTGTACGGCTGCGTCACCCTTCCGAACGGGAAAAGCCAAAAACTGCACGAAAAGCTGGGCTTTTTGCTTGTGGGCGTGTGGCACGGCTCGGGCTGGAAGCGGAACGGCTGGCACGATGTGGGCTGGTTTGAAAAGCGGATCGGCGCATGCTGCATGCCGCAGCCGGTCGTCCCGTTTGAAAAGCTGGACAGGAAAAAAATACAGGCATGTTTACACAGATATACGGAAAAGCTGAATGATGGAGGACTGAACTGATATGGCACTTCGCAACATTTTGACCCAGGAAGACGAGCAGCTGCGGAAACACAGCCGCAAAGTGGAGAAATTCGACGCCCGTCTGCACACCCTGATCGACGACATGCGCGAAACGCTCCTGAACTCGGGCGGGGTCGGCCTTGCCGCGCCGCAGGTCGGCGTGCTGCGCCGCGTAGTCGTACTGCTGGACATCAACAAGGACCCGGAAGAAGTGGTCGAGCTGGTCAACCCTGAGGTGATTGAGCAGAGCGGCGAGCAGCGTATCGTCGAGGGCTGCCTGTCCGTACCGGGCGTGTACGGCTACGTCACCCGCCCGACCTGGGCGAAGATCCGCGCACAGGACCGCAACGGCAACTGGTTCGAGCGCGAGGGCGAGGGCGTTGTCGCGCAGTGCTTCTGCCACGAGACTGAGCATCTGGACGGCCATCTGTTCACCGAAAAGGTGGAGGAGTATGTGGATCCGGAGGATCTCCAGCGCGGGGACGAAGAGGAAGACGCAGAATGAGGATCGTATTCATGGGCACGCCGGACTTCGCCGTGCCGAGTCTGCAGGCGCTTCTTGACGCGGGGCATGAGGTGTGTGCGGTATACACCCAGCCCGACAAGCCGCAGGGCCGCAAGCAGGTCCTGACCGCGCCGCCGGTCAAGGAGCTGGCCTTGCAGCACCATATCCCGGTGTATCAGCCCGCAACGCTTAAAAACGAGGACGAGCAGGCAAAACTGCGCGCGCTCGCACCTGATGCCATCATCGTCGTGGCGTACGGCAAGCTGCTGCCAAAAGCGGTGCTCGACATCCCGCCGCGCGGGTGCATCAACGTGCACGGCTCGCTGCTGCCGCGCTGGCGCGGTGCGGCGCCGATCCAGTGGTCGGTGATCGCGGGCGACCAAAAGGCCGGCGTGACCACCATGCAGATGGCCGAAGGCTTGGATACGGGCGACATGCTGCTGACCTATGAGACCGAAATCGGCGCGCGGGAGACCGCAGGCGAGCTGTTCGACCGGCTCGCGCAGGCGGGTGCAGCGCTTCTGGTGGAAACCCTGGAAAAACTGGACAGCATCACCCCGCGTCCGCAGGACGACAGCCGGAGCTGCTACGCACATATGCTGGATAAGCAGATGGCGGTGATCGACTGGGCCAAATCCGCGCACGAGATCGACTGCCTGATCCGCGGGCTGAGCCCCTGGCCGGTCGCACTGACAACGCTCGCCGGCGCGCGGCTCAAAATTTATGCCGCCGAGCCGGTTTCCGGCACGGGCAAACCGGGCGAGGTGCTCGAAAGCGACCCGAAAAAGGGTCTTACCGTCGCGTGCGGCGAGGGCGCGCTCGCGCTGCGTGAAGTGCAGCTCGTTGGCGGCAAGCGCATGCAGAGCGCGGACTTCCTGCGCGGCCATGCGATCGCGAAAGGAACCATGTTAGGCGAGTAAAAAAGGAGCAGACTATGCCTTATTTCGGTTATTACGGTATTGATATATGCTATATCGCGCTGGTTGTGCCCTGCATTATTTTCGCGTTTTGGGCGCAGGCACGGGTCAAAAGCACATTTAACCGCTATGAGCAGGTGCTGAACCGCCGCGGCCTGACCGGCGCGCAGGCGGCCGAGGCTGTGCTGCGGCAGAACGGCGTGACCGGCGTGCGCATCGAATGGGTCGCGGGCAAGCTCAACGACCACTTTGACCCGCGCACCAATACCATCCGCCTGTCGAATGCAGTGTATGCCTCGACTTCGGTCGCGTCCATTGGCGTGGCCGCGCATGAGGCGGGGCATGCGGTGCAGTATGCGGTCGGATACTTTCCCATCCGCCTGCGCGCGGCGATCATTCCGGTGACGCAGTTCGGCTCGGCGGCGGCGTTCCCGCTCATCATCCTCGGCCTGTTTATGAATTCGGGCATCCTGATCGACATCGGTATCTGGGCGTTCGCGCTTTCGACCGTGTTTCAGCTGGTGACGCTGCCGGTTGAAATCAATGCCTCCAACCGCGCGCTCGCGGCGATCGAGCAGGGTGGCTTGCTGACCGGGGACGAATACCCGATGGCGAAAAAGACCCTGACCGCGGCTGCCATGACCTATGTGGCGGCACTTGCCGTCTCGCTCGCGCAGCTGCTGCGCCTGCTGCTCATTTTCGGAGGACGGGGACGCGATGATCGATAAACGCCCGCGCACGCCGCGCGAGGCCGCGGCGTTTTCGCTGTTTTCCATGGCCGAGGAGGGCGCATGGTCGGACGGCGCACTGCATTACTATCTGGGCCGCGCGGCGCTGGACAGCCGTGACGCGGCGCTCGCCTCGCGCCTGGTTTACGGCACGGTGCAGTACGAGCTGCTGCTCGACTGGTATCTGCGGCATTTTTCCAGCGTGCGCCTGAAAAAGATCGCGCCGCGCGTGCTGGCCTGCCTGCGCATGGGGCTGTACCAGCTGATTTTGATGGATAAGATTCCCGCGCACGCCGCGGTCGCGGAGACGGTCGGGCTTGTGCGGCGGTACTGCCACGCGAACGAGCGCACGATTTCGTTTGCCAATGCGGTGATGCGGAACGCAGCGCAGGCCGCGGAGCAGGGCAAACTGCCCGCGCTCGACTGCCCGGATAAGGAGAGCTATTATGCGCTGCGATACAGCCACCCGGAGTGGCTCGTGCGGCTGTGGTCAAAGCAGTTCGGCCTGAAAATGGCCGAGCGCCTCTGCCAGGCGGACAATGCGGACGCGCCCATCTCGGTGCGTGTCAACACCCTGAAAGCGTCACCCGCGGACATGCAGGTTGAGCTGGAAGCCGCGGGGCTGACGGTTACGCCGCACCGCGCATTCCCGGAGATCCTTCTGTGCAGCGGCGGCGATGCGGCCGCGCTGCCCGCCTTCGCGGAGGGCAAAATCACGATCCAGGACGCGGCGAGCGCGCTGGCCGCTGCGGTGGCGGATCCCCAGCCGGGGGACACGGTGCTCGACTGCTGTGCCGCGCCCGGCGGCAAGAGCTTTGCCATGGCCGAGCGCATGGAGGGCAGGGGCAGTGTGACGTCCTGCGATATTTACGAGCATAAGCTGCGCCGGATCAAAGAAGGAGCATCCCGGCTGGGTCTGCCCAATATCCGTACCGAGCTGCAGGACGCAGCCGTGCCGCGAGACGCATGGTTGGGTACCGCGGATGTGGTGCTGTGCGATGTACCGTGCTCCGGGCTGGGCATCATCCGCAAAAAGCCTGAGATCCGCTACAAAGACCCGGCAGAGATTGAGCAGTTGCCTGCTCTGCAGGCGAAGATCCTGCAAAACTGCGCGCAGTATGTGAGACCCGGCGGGACGCTGGTATATTCGACCTGCACGATTTTGCAGCGCGAAAATGATGACGTGGTCCGTGCGTTTCTGGCGCAGAACCCGGATTTTGCGGCCGAAGCGTGGTCGCACCCGGTGTGCGGCGAGCGGGTGGATGGCATGGTCACGCTGCTGCCGCCGGTACATGACACGGACGGGTTTTTCATCGCCAAGCTGCGGCGGAAAAAGTAGCGCTGGCCGTCAGGCTGGCGGGAATTCCGCTCGCAGCGGTTTGCCAGACAAGGCAAGCGGATGTGCCCGCGCTTCACGGGCAGGGATGCGGCCTGCGCGGCCGCACTGCGCACAAGAGGGGCGAAACCCATGGTTTCTCCCCTCTTGCGAATCACCCCTCTTCCTTCAGGACGCGCTGCGCGCGTAAAAGTAAGTGACGCCTTCCGTCTGCCACCCAATTGCCATTGCGACAGGCAGGGGATTGGCTGCCACCCCAGAGGGTCGCGCCAGCACCCGGCCGGAGCGTCGCCTTCACGCGAACAATAACCGTAAACCTTACATCGTCAGCACTCCCGCCGCCCGGATCAGGCGCAAAACGAAACTGCCGCGACGTTATCGCAAATCAAATTTTCCACAGTATGTGGACAAATTTGTTTGCGGTCGCGGGCATCCGCGAACCTCCCCAGGCGGGGGTGACCCGCAAGAGGGGGCAAGGCCACCTCTTGCCCGCCCGCGCCGCGCAGGCGCACCGTCCCCGCCGCCCGCAGGCGGCGAAATCCTGCCCGTGAGGCACGGGCACTTCCCGTCCGCCTTTTTAAGGCGAAATCCCCCGGGCGAATCACAGAGGAGAACACCATGACTGAGATCAAATCCCTGACAATCGAAGAACTCAAGGCCGCGCTTGCGGACATGGGCGAAAAGCCCTTCCGCGCAGGACAGATATTCAAATGGCTTCACGGGGGCGTGGAGTCCTTTGAAGAGATGTCCAACCTGTCCAAAGACCTGCGGCAGCGGCTGGCCGGGCGGTTTATCCTGACCGTGCCCACCGTGGCGCGCAAGCAGGTGAGTAAGGTGGACGGCACGGTCAAATACCTGTGGCGGCTGCGGGACGGCGACTGCGTCGAGTCCGTGCTCATGCACTACGAACACGGCATATCGGTATGCGTATCCACGCAGGTCGGTTGCCGGATGGGATGCAAATTCTGCGCTTCGGGACTGAACGGGAAAAAGCGGGATCTGTCTGCAGGTGAGATTCTGGACGAGATCCTGTTCATGCAGAAGGACAGCGGCGAAAAGGTGTCGAGCATCGTGCTCATGGGAACGGGCGAGCCGCTTGACAACTACGACAATGTGCTCAAATTCCTGCACTTGGTCAGCTGTCCGGAGGGGATCAACATCGGACAGCGGCATATTTCCTTGTCAACAAGCGGAATTGCTGATAAAATAGAAGCGTTGGCAGAGGAGAAGCTGCAGATCACGCTGTCCGTCTCGCTGCATGCTCCGGACGACGAGACGCGCTCCTCCATCATGCCGGTGAACAACGCATATCCGGTCGAGCGGCTGATGCAGGCGTGCCGGTACTATTTTGATACGACCGGCCGCCGCATCTCCTACGAATACATGATGGCGCGGGACAAGACCGACCGCCCGTGGCAGGCCGAGCAGCTGGCAAAGCTGCTGCGCGGCCGTCCGGCGCATGTCAACCTGATCCCGCTCAACGAGGTGGCGGAAAGCCCGCTGCGGCCCTCGCGGCCGGAAACCGTACGCCGTTTCCAGCAGGCGCTGGAAAAGCGCGGCGTGACCGCGACCGTGCGCCGCAAGCTCGGGCCGGACATTGACGCGGCCTGCGGCCAGCTCCGTCGGCGCGAACTGCAGGAGAAAACCGCATTATAAGGCTGCCTCCGCTTCGGGGACGGCGTTACATGGAAAAACTCCTTTGGAGGTGCTGAAAGTGGAATACTTCGGCTTAACGGATAAAGGGCGCGTGCGCCCGACCAATCAGGACATTTACCAGATCGAAGCGCGGGAGGACAACCAGACCGCGCTGCTCGTCGTCTGCGACGGCATGGGCGGCGCGAACGCGGGCAACGTGGCCAGCCGCTTTGCCGCGCAGGTGTTCACGGAGTCGGTCAAGGCGGCGCTGGCCGACAAGCTGGATGCCGGGAAACGGCAGGACCTGCTCACGCGTGCGCTTGAGGAGGCAAACCAGACCGTATTCAGCTTGGCCGGACGGCAGCCCGAGTTCCGCGGGATGGGCACGACGCTGGTCGCGGCGCTCGTGCAGGGCGGTGAGGCCACCATCCTCAACGTGGGCGACAGCCGTGCCTATCTGTTTGACGGTACCCGGCTGCACCAGCTGACCGAAGACCACTCCTATGTCGAGGAGATGCGCCGCCAGGGACGGATCACGGCCGAGGACGCGCGCACCCATCCCCAGAAAAACCTGATCACCCGTGCAGTCGGCGTTGAGCCCTCGGTCGAGGGCGATCTGTTCGAAGCGCGGCTGGACAAAAATGAAGTGCTGCTGCTGTGCTCGGACGGTTTGACCGGCATGGCGGAGGACGGTCAGATCGCTGAAACGATCAAAAACGCGAAAACGCTCGCACTGGCGGGCGATGCGCTGCTTACCCTCGCGCTGGAGGGCGGCGGCCGCGATAACATCACGGTCGCGCTGTTCACCCGCGGCGCGGAAGAGGAGGCGTGAGCATATATGGATAAATATATCGGCAAACTGCTCGGCGGCCGGTATGAGATCATTGACGTGGTCGGCGTGGGCGGCATGGCAGTCGTCTACCGTGCGCGCTGCCATGTGCTTAACCGCTATGTCGCCGTCAAGATCCTCAAAGATGAATATGCCAAGGATCCGGAAATCCGCAAACGTTTTTCAATCGAGTCGCAGGCCGTAGCAAAGCTCAGCCATCACAACATCGTGTCGGTTTATGATGTCGGCAGCGAAAACGGTACGGATTATATCGTCATGGAACTGATTGAGGGCGTTACCCTCAAGGAGTATCTGCAGAAAAAGGGCCGCCTGACCTGGCAGGAAGCGGTATTCTTTGCAGAGCAGATCTGCCGGGCGCTCATCCATGCGCATTCCCGCGGCATTATCCACCAGGACATCAAGCCGCAGAACGTTATCATCCTGCGGGACGGCACTGCAAAACTGACCGACTTCGGCATTGCATCCTTTGCCACCACGCAGGAGACGCGTGTGGTGCAGGAAGCCATCGGCTCGGTGCATTATATCTCGCCTGAACAGGCCAAAGGGTCCAAGATCGATTACCGGACGGATATCTATTCGCTCGGCGTTGTGATGTACGAGATGCTCACCGGCAAGCTGCCGTTTGAGGGCGAAACTGCACTGCAGATCGTCATGCAGCACCTGAATACCGTGCCGCTTGTGCCCAGCGAGCTGGTTCCCGGCATTCCCAAAGGGCTGGATGAGATTGTTATGCACGCGATGTGCGCCAACATCAGCCGCCGTTATGCTTCGGCGGAAGAGCTGTATACCGATCTCGAGCGGGTCAAAGGTAACCCGGATGTGCGGTTTGGATACAGCGCACTGGTCGACGACAGCGGTGAGACGCAGGTAATCGGCCGCGATGTGCAGCAGGCTGCGCGCCACGCGCAGGCAATGGGAACGCCGGGGCGGAGCGCCGGGCAGGCCGCTGCGCCGCGGCGCACGGCCACAGCCGTTGTGAATGAGCCGGAGGGCTTCTTTGACCGCCTGGCGGAGCGGCCGGGGCTGGCTGCCGGGATCGCGGTCGCAGTGGTCGCAGTGATCACGCTGGTTGTAGTCGGGATCCTGATCATGACCGGGCGCGGCACCGGCGATAAGGTGGAAGTACCGTCGTTCGTCGGCATGAATATTGATGAGGTATTATCGGATGCGACGTATACCAGCAACTTTACGCTCCAGGAAGCGTCCGAGCGGGTGGAGTCTGACCGGCCCGTGGGTGAAATACTGGATCAGGATGTGGAGGCGAAAAGCGAGGTCGTCAAGGGGACGGTCATCACACTGACCGTTTCGGCAGGCGGCGAGAACGTCAGCGACACCTATAAGGTAGTCGATTTTGCCGACCGTTCGCTGGACTACGTCACCACTATGCTGGACGAGCACGATATTTCCTATACGATACAGGAGGAATTCAGCGACGAGGTCGAGTCCGGCCATGTCATCCGCACGGATCCGGCCGCAGGCACTGAACTGGAGGCGGGCGCGTCCATCACGATTTATGTCAGCAAGGGGAAGGAGACTAAAAAGACAACCGTACCCGATCTGTATGGTATGACGCAGGAGGCCGCACAGCAGGCGCTGACCGAGCGCGGGCTGTCGCTCGGCTCGGTGGATCCGGTATCCAATCAGGCGGCTGCGGGAACAGTCGTATGGCAGTCTACGAGTGCGGATACCGAGGTCGACCAGGGCACGACGATCAACATTCAGATTTCAAGCGGCCCCAGCCAGTCCACGCCGGATACAGATACATCGGATGATGGGGACAACAGCTCTGGCGGCAACTATGTATCCGAAGAACCACCTGCGCCGGAACAGGGGTCAGCGACTATACAGGTGACGCTGCCCAGCAGCACAGATATGGCGCATGTCGTGGTTTCGGTAGATGGTGTCGTGCAGTATGACGAGACGCTGGAAACCAGCATGGGCAGCATTTCCGTGCCGCTGACCAGCACCGCGGGCGAGCATGAGGTGACGGTTTCTGTGGATGGAAGCAGTTCAAGCCAGACCTATACGTTCAGTTGACGGAAGGAAGGATTATTTGACCGAAGGGATCATTCTCAAAGGTATCGGCGGGTTTTACTATGTGGACACGCCCGAAGGATTGATCGAATGCAAGGCGCGCGGCCGCTTCCGCAAGACCGTGGGCAAGCCGATCGTGGGCGACCGGGTGACGCTTGAGATCCAGCCCGAGGACGGTACCGGCTATCTGCTGGATATTGCGCCGCGCAAAAACAGCTTGGTACGGCCGGCGGTCGCGAACCTCGATCTGCTGGTCGCGGTCGCGTCGGCGGCTCCGCCGGTGACCGACCCATTCTTGATCGACCGCGTGACTGCGATCGCCGTGCACAAGGACATGGATGTGCTGGTGGTCATCAACAAGACGGACGAAAACCCGGGCGACGAGCTGTATGCGGTCTATCAGAAGAGCGGCATCGAGGTGCTGCGCGTGAGCGCACTGACCGGTGAGGGGATTGATGCGCTGACCGCGCGCATCCGCGGCAGGGTATCCGCATTCGCGGGCAATTCCGGGGTAGGAAAATCAAGCGTACTCAACCGCATCGATCCGTACTTCGGGGCAGCGGTCGGTGCGATCTCCGACCGCATCGGCCGCGGAAAGCATACCACACGGCATGTGGAGCTGCACCCGATCGAGGGCGGCGGATACATCGCGGATACGCCGGGCTTTTCCTCGTTCGATACCGAGCAGATGGATCTTGTATTGGCAGAGGATCTGCAGTATGCGTTCCCGGAGTTCGAGCCGTATATCGGGCAGTGCAAATTTACCGGCTGCGCCCATGTCAAGGAAAAGGGCTGCGCGGTGCTCGCCGCCGTTGAAGCGGGAGAGATCGCCAAAAGCAGGCACGAGAGCTACGTCAAGCTCTACGAAAGCGTAAAGGATCTGAAGGAATGGGAGCTTACCAAGGGCGGCACGCGCTGATTTTCGCGGCCGCGCCCGAAACCGAATATGGGTACATCCGTGCGTTTCTGGACGAGCATCCGGACGCGCTGATCGCCTGTGCGGACGGTGGGCTGCGCCATGCGCGCGCGCTCGGCCTGCACCCGGATTTTATGATCTCGGACTGCGATTCGCTGCCCGAGGTTGAGGGGACGGAGATCATCCGCCTGAAACCCGAAAAGGACGACACGGACACGCAGGGCTGCCTGCGTGAGGTGTTCCGCCGCGGCTGCACCGAGGCGACGCTGGTCTGCGCGACCGGCGGGCGCATGGACCACGAGCTGGCAAACCTCTCCCTGCTGGAGGAGGCGTATGCCATGGGCGGCCGCCTGACCCTGCTCGACCGGCAGAACCGCATCATTTTGCATGAGGGCGGCTGCCAAAAATTCATCATGCCGCCGGAATACCGGTATTTCTCCATCGTGCCGCTGGATGCGGTGCTGCAGGGCGTGACCATCGAAAACGCAAAATACCCGCTGCATGAGGCGACTGTCACGCGCGCGGGCATGATCACTATTTCCAACGAGGCTGCCGCAGGAGAGGCGTTTGCAGTGACGATCCGGGACGGGCGTGCGCTCGTCGTGTTTTCGCGCGACCTGAACCGTGCTTTGTGAATATTCCACACGAAAACCGCCAAATCCGGCGGTTTTTTCTATCCGGACTGTTTTGCAATTCGCCAGGCGCATACTTGCAAAAGAACGCCAACGAGCATATAATAAAACCATAGAGAGAAGAAAAGGGAGTGCGTAACCAGTGGCATTGAAACCGATTTCCAGGATCGCAGCGGGGGTGCAGGCATCCACTACGCTTGTGATTGATTCGCTGTTCAAGCAGATGAAAGCCGAGGGGAAGGACGTTGTCGGCTTCGGCGCAGGCGAGCCGGATTTTCCCACGCCCGAGCATATCAAGCAGGCGGGTATCGAGGCGATCGAAAACAACCAGACCAAGTATACCCCGGCCGCCGGCCTGATGGAGCTGCGCGAAGCCGCCTGCTACCGCTTGAAAACTGATTTCGGACTGGAATATGAACCGAAGCAGATCGTAGTCGCTTCGGGCGCCAAGCACTCCGTATATATTGCCCTGATGACGCTGTGCAACCCGGGGGACGAGGTCGTCATCGCCGCGCCGTACTGGGTCAGCTACTCGGAAATGGTCAAGCAGGCGGGCGCTGTGCCCGTGATCGTGACCGCGGAGGAGGAGCAGGATTTCAAGATCACTGCCGCACAGCTGGATGCCGCCATCACGGATAAAACCAAGGTGTTCATGCTCAACTCCCCCTGCAACCCGACCGGCATGGTCTACACGCGCGCGGAGCTGGAGGCCATTGCCGAGGTATGCTGCCGCCGCAATATCTATGTGATTGCAGACGAGATCTACTGCAACCTCGTGTATGACGACATCGAGTTTGTCTCCTTTGCCTCGCTCAGCGAGGACGTCAAGGAGCGCACGATCATCGTCAACGGCGTGTCCAAGAGCTACGCCATGACCGGCTGGCGCATTGGTTACAGCGCGTCCAACCCCGAGCTCGCCCGCGTGATGAGCAACTACCTGAGCCACTCGACTTCTGCCCCGTCTACGATCTCGCAGCATGCGGCGATCGTCGCGCTGCGCGGCCCGCAGGAGGACATGCAGGTGATGAAGCAGGCGTTTGAGCAGCGCCGCGACCACCTCGTCGAGCGCATGAACCGCATCCCGGGCGTTTCCTGCATCAAGCCGCAGGGAGCGTTCTATGTCATGATGAACATGAAGAATTTCCTCGGCAAAACCATGTATGGCAGAATAATTGAGAGTGCGGAGGATTTTGCGCACCTGTTCCTCGAAAAAGGGCTGGTGGCGACCGTGCCGTGCACCGCGTTCGCCGCGCCGGGCTTTGTCCGCTGGAGCTACGCGACCTCGCTGGCTGAGATCGACAAGGGCCTTGACCGGCTGGAGGAATTTATCCGCAACGCGTAAAAGCAGATACTGCGCCAATCAAAATGACCGCTGTTGAGCGGTCATTTGTTTATTGCAGAGGGATTGACAGACTGGCTGCATTGATGTATATTTGTTCTATCATAATAATACAAAAGGAGCGGTCGAGCATGAGAGCAAAACAATGGCTGGCAGGCTGCCTGAGCGCAGCCACTGTACTGAGTTGCCTGCCCTTTGCGGGCGCGGTGGACAGCACGGCGCAGGCACGGCAGGAGGATCTGGACTATCTGGTGCAGACGCTGACCGAAAACCATCCGGATTTCTACGCGAATACCACCGAGCAGGAAGTCGCAGACAAGGTCGGTGAGATCGAGGCGGGGCTGGGAGAGATGTCCGACTTTGATTTTGCGGTCGGGCTGTCCGAGCTGGCCGCGCTGGCAGGGGATTCGCATACCATGATTTCGGTCGGCAGCGTGCTGCAGGATTACCACATGCTCATCATGGCCCCGGACTGGTACGAAGGGCATTGGGTGCTCGCCGGTGCGGAAAAGCAATATCAGGACTATATCGGGCAGGAGATCGTTTCTGTCGGCGGGCATACCATGGACGAGCTGATGCAGGCGATCGAGCCGATGCTCTCCTATGATAATGCAGTACGCCTGCGCCGGCAGTTTGGCAGCATGGTGTATGTCACCGAGGTCCTGCAGCACTACGGCATGATCACGGGCGGGGAAGAGAGCCTGCCGGTCGTGGTGCGCGCCGCGGACGGCGCAGAGACCACGCTGGATATGAAGGTGTACGCGGCGCAGGAATATGCGGCGCTCGGTCCGGATGCATATATCAACGCAAGCCAGCTGCGCACGTCTGTCCCCGCGACCGAGCCGGATCGCGAGGTATACTATAAGCTGCTCGATCTTGGAGAAGGTACGCTGTATATGCAGTACAACAGCTGCCGGGAGGATCCTGAACACCCGATGGACGAATTTGCCGCCGGGGTACAGGCTAAACTGGATTCGGGCGCGTACGAAAAGTTCATCATCGACCTGCGCAATAACGGCGGCGGCTCGGACGGCGTGCTGTATCCGGTCACCTATCTGGCACAGCAGTTTGTCGCGGACGGCCACGCCGCTTATGTGCTGGCGGGCGAGGGGACGTTCTCCTCTGCGCTGATCAACACGGTGCAGCTGAAGGACGCAGGCGCGACGTTTGTCGGCACGCCGACCGGCGGCAGTGTGGACCATTTTGGCGCGGTCACGGCGTTTGCCCTGCCGAACACAGGGATCCGCGGACAGTATTCCAACAAATTTATCGATCTGGGCAGTTACTATGCCGCGGCGCAGCCCTACGGGATCGAGAGCTTCCGGCCGGATATCGAGGTGGAGCAGACGTTTGCAGATTATCTGAACGGCGTGGATACGGCAGTGCAGTATATTCTGGACCATGCGCCGGTCGCGACCGAACTGACCAAAACGGCGCAGGTGTCCGACGCACGCGTCGTGGTTGACGGCGTGCCGGTTGCGGCAGCTGCATACGAGATCGAGGACAACAATTACTTCAAGCTGCGCGATCTGGCGATGGCGTTTACCGGTACCCAGGCCGCGTTCAACGTAGCCTGGGACGGGGATGCGAAAAAAGTGACCCTGACCGCGGGTACATACGAGCCGGTCGGCGGCGAACTGGAGCCGCTCGAAGGCGGGGACAAGACCGCCACCCGCGCCACCGCGGATGTATATGTGGAGGATATGCCGCTCGTCGGAAAGGCGTATGAGATCGACGGTAACCACTACTTCAAGCTGCGCGACCTGTGCTTCATGCTGGGCGTCAGCGTCGAGTGGGACAATGCCACGCAGACCATTGCAATCGATACCACGAAGCCATACGTGCAGTGAATATGGTCGGGAAAAGTGAAAACCGGCGGGGCATCATCCCGCCGGTTTTGCTCAGTCCAGATAATTGCCCACCGGACTCTGGTTGTACTGCTTGATGATCCTGATGATTACCGAGCCGTCCGGCTGCGTGGTTTCCTCCAGGATTTTGTGTTTTGTCCGGTTACGCTCAAGTGTGCGCTTGTATTGGGCGGCCTCATCCTGCACCTGGCGGACCGCCAGATCATGGGAGATATCCTCCTTGAGCAGGAAATGTACGGTTTGACAAATGCAGGCTGCCTGGATGCGTTTCATATAACAATTCCTCGCTTTCCCATATATAGATATCGGATCACACAGATATCAATATCTTGCGGATTTGGCTCTATTTTATATGCAAAACAGGAGAATTGCAAAGGCAGTTTTGGACAAAAAGCATGCAGAAAAGTTTTGTGCGATCTGCGCATGGAACGCTTGTGCTGCGTGCGGGCAGAAAAACACCGGGCGGCACATTGCGTGCCGCCCGGCGGCGGGACTTCATGGATCAGTCTTTTTCCGCATCAAAGGCGTCCAGCCAGTTTTGCAGATGCTCGACCAGACGGCCGACATGCAGCCCGTCCACAAATGAGTGGTGCGCCTGGATGGAGAACGGCAGCAGCGTGCGGCCGTGACGCGTGAAATATTTCCCCCAGTTAAACAGGGCTGCGGCGTTTCCCTTTTTGCCGGACTCAGTGTGCGATACATGGGTATACCGCACCCACGGCATAGCGGAGCACTGGAACACATCGTTGCCAAGCGGACCGGTGAAATATTCCTTCTGTTCCTGCGCGGTGCGCGCTGCAAGCGGGATGAATGCGCGCATGGTATCGCCCAGCGGCACGTTCACCACCTTGAACAGCTCGGTTTCCGGATTGAGCCAGATAAAGGCGGCGTCGATCCGGTCATAAAGAACCACGTCGCCGTCTAGAAAGCGGTAGCGGAACGCCTCGATATCGTTGGCGCAATGGCAGGCTGCATACGTCATGGCAAGTGTGAACGACCAGCCCTGCGCACGCACCTGCGCGAGAAAGTGCGTGATGTCCAGCTCGACGGTCACGCAGTAGGACGGCAGCAGGCTGTCCCGGAACGCCCGGCAGTGCGCAGCACGCGGCCAGGTATCCATATCGATTTTGCGAAAGGTATTCATTTCATCATCTCCCTGCACCCATCTTAGCATGCAGCCGGGAGCAAATCAAGCAGGAGCCGTCTGCGTACGGGCAGGATATCCGGGCAGCCATTGTCCGCTTTTTCTGGTATAATTATGGTACACGGATACGGCAGGAGGGAGCACTGTGCAGACGATCCCGGCAAAGACCATTGTCACAAATACGAAAAACGGGGCAGGCTGGTTCGGAGCGCGCTACAATATGAATATCTACCGCGGGTGCACGCACGGATGCATCTACTGCGACAGCCGTTCGGAGTGTTACCGCAACGATGACTTCGACACGGTATACGCCAAGCAGGACGCGCTGCGCATCATTCGGGACGACCTGCGCCGTAAGACCCGCCCGGGTGTGGTGTCCACAGGGGCGATGAGCGACCCGTATAACCCGTTCGAGCGCACCGAACAGCTCACGCGGCATGCCCTCGAGCTGCTCGCGGCTTATGGTTTCGGCGTAGCGATTGCGACCAAAAGCGACCTGATCTGCCGGGATATTGATGTGCTGCGCGAGATCCACCGGGAAGCGCCCGTGCTGTGCAAGCTGACCGTGACCACGGCGGACGATGCGCTGGCCCGCCTGATCGAGCCGCATGCGCCGCTGCCCTCTGCTCGGCTGGATGCGCTCGCGCGCCTGTCGGCAGCAGGGCTGCCGTCCTGCGTCCTGCTCATGCCTGTGCTGCCGTGGATCACGGACACGCAGGAAAATATCCTGACGCTCGTGCGGCGCGCGCAGGAGGCGGGCGTGCCGTACATCTATCCCGCGTTCGGCCTGACCATGCGCGACCGGCAGCGCGCGTACTTTTACCAACAGCTCGACCGCGCCTTTCCCGGCCTCAGGCAGAAATACATCGCGCGCTACGGCACGCGTTACCAGTGCGCCAGCCCGCACGCACGGCCACTGTGGGAGGCGTTTACCCGCGCCTGCGACGCGGCGGGGATCTTCTACCGGATGCAGGATATCACCCGCCGCTACCAGCGCGGGTACGGCTGCGGGCAGCTTTCCTTTTTCCAATAAACAAAAAACCGGCATGGCGGAAACATGTGTTTCCTGTCCGTGCCGGTAACAATTTTGATGCCTAACCCTGCAAAAAGCGGAGAAAACAAAAAAGAACGCGACTTCAGGCCACACTACTGCACAGCCCCGTCGCGTGTCTTTGACCATAAATAAAAAAACGGATTCAGGCGAGCTGTTCTCAAGCCCTCCTCCGAAGATGCTAAAATTATAGCACCGCCGGACTTGTAGAGACAAGATAAAATTTCGACAAAATCCCGTTTACAATTTGTTCATAATTGGGCAATTCGACAAAAACACCAAAGGAAAGTGCTCATTTCCGGCTAAATGAATAAAAAAACAGAAATTACTTTACAAATTCGTCCGCACATGGTATCATATATTGTGCTTTCGCCCCGTGCTTAGCTGACGGAACGACCGGCCGCGTCCCTACCGCGTCCATTTCACCAAGCCGCAGCCCGGCCCGCGGGTATGAAAAGCAGCCATACCATATTATATACGAAAGGTGAAGCAACATGATCCGTAAGGAAGACAAGACTGCCGTTATCGAGGCAAACCGCATCCACGCAACCGACACCGGTTCTCCGGAGGTCCAGATCGCCATCCTGACCGCGCGCATCCAGGAGCTCACTGAGCACCTCAAGGTCCACAAGAAGGACAACCACTCCCGCCGCGGCCTGCTCAAGATGGTCGGCCAGCGCCGTTCCATGCTGGCTTACCTCCAGAAGAAGGACATCAACCGCTACCGTGCGCTGATTGCCAAGCTCGGCATCCGTAAGTAAAGAACAAACGAATAGGGGAGCAGTCTGCTCCCCTATTCGTGTTTTGTTACTGGAAGGCGGCCAAAGCGCTTTTTAGCAGTTGAAGGAGCGGGGAAAGCAGCGTTCCCCTTTGCTTCAAGTGCTAAAAAAGTGATGTGCCGCCCTCCGAAAAATGATCAAGGAGGAAAAACAATGGCAAATATCAATCCCTTTGACTTCAAAAACTACCGCGTTTTTGAAACCGAAATCGCCGGCCGCAAGCTGACCGTCGAGACCGGCAAGATGGCGCAGCTCGCCAACGGCTCGTGCCTCGTGCGCTACGGCGACACCGCCGTACTCGTCACCGCGACCGCTTCCGCCAAGCCGCGCGACGGCATCGACTTTTTCCCGCTCTCGGTCGACTTTGAGGAGCGCCTGTATGCGGTAGGCCGCATCCCGGGCAGCTTTATGCGCCGCGAGGGCCGTCCCTCCGAGAAGGCGATCCTGGCCTCCCGCCAGATCGACCGCCCGATGCGCCCGCTGTTCCCCAAGGATCTCAGAAACGACGTTTCCATCGTCTGCACCGTGCTGGAGAACGACTATGACAACTCCCCCGAGGTCGTAGCGCTGCTGGGCGCTTCGATCGCGGTTTCGATATCGGACATCCCGTTCGACTACGTCGTCGCGGGCTGCCAGGTCGGCATTGTGGACGGCAAGACCGTCATCAACCCGACCTCCGAGCAGCGCAAGGTCTCCGAGATGGATGTTACCCTGTGCGCGACCAAGGACAAGATCGTCATGATCGAGGCGGGTGCCAAGGAAGTGCCCGAGGATCAGATGTTTAACTCTCTGATGGAGGCGCACGAGGAGCTCAAGAAGATCTGCGCGTTTATCCAGGGCATCAAGGACGAGATCGGCAAGCCCAAGTTCGAGTACGAGCACCACGACATCGACCACGACCTGTTCGACAAGCTCGAGGCTGCCTGCAATGACAAGTTCGAGGTCGCCATGGACACCGACGACAAGACCGTCCGCGACGCAGGCGTGCGCGCGATCGTCGACGAGTTCGAGGCGGGCCTTGATGAGGAATACAAGGAAGAACATGGCGCGAACCTGTCCGAGTGCGTGGACAAGCTCCAGAAGAAGATCGTGCGCCGCTGGCTGGCAAACGGCAAGCGCGTAGACGGCCGCGGCATGGAGGAAGTCCGTCCGCTGGCGGCTGAGGTGCATGTGCTGCCGCGCGTACACGGCTCGGGCATGTTCACCCGCGGCCAGACCCAGGTACTGACCACCTGCACGCTGGGCACGCTGGGCGATGCGCAGGAGCTGGACACCATCTTCGAAGAGACCGAAAAGCGCTATATCCACCACTACAACTTCCCGTCCTTCTCGGTCGGTGAGACCCGCCCGTCCCGCGGCCCCGGCCGCCGCGAGATCGGCCACGGCGCGCTCGCGGAGCGCGCGCTGCTGCCGGTCATCCCGCCGGTGAGCGAGTTCCCGTATGCGCTGCGTCTGGTTTCCGAGGTCATTTCCTCCAACGGTTCGACCTCGCAGGGCTCGGTCTGCGGCTCGACCCTCGCGCTGATGGACGCCGGCGTGCCGATCAAGGCGCCGGTTGCGGGTATCTCCTGCGGCCTGATCACGGACGGCGGCCAGGAGACCACCTTCACCGATATCCAGGGCGTTGAGGACTTCTATGGCGACATGGACTTCAAGGTCGCAGGCACCAAGAAGGGCATCACCGCAATCCAGGTCGACATCAAGGTGGACGGCCTGACCCCGAACATCATCAAGCAGGCGTTTGAGAAGTGCCGCGTTGCGCGTTACGGCATTCTGGACGAGATCATGCTCAAGGCGATCGACAAGCCGCGCGCGGACGTATCCGAGTGGGCGCCCAAGATGACCACCATGCACATCCATCCGGACAAGATCCGTGAGGTCATCGGCAAGGGCGGCAGCGTGATCCAGAATATTGTTGCCGAGTCGGGCGCCAAGGTCGATATCGACGACGACGGCACGGTCACCATCGCGGCGGTCAAGGCGGCTGACGCGGAGAAGGCCAGGAAGATGATCGAAGCGATCGTCAAGGAGCCGGAGCCGGGCGAGATCTACTACGGCAAGGTTGTCCGCCTGATGAACTTCGGCGCGTTCGTCAACCTGCTGCCGGGTAAGGATGGCATGGTGCACATCTCCAAGATGGCGGACCACCGCATCGAGAAGGTAGAGGATGCTGTCAAGGAAGGCGATATGGTCTGGGTCAAGGTCATGGAGATCGACGACAAGGGCCGCGTCAACCTGTCCATGAAGGATGTAAAGCCGGAAGAGAAGATCAAGTAATTTCGGTTGTAATGAAAAATAAAGGCTTCGGAAGCAATTCCGAAGCCTTTTTATTTTTCCTGCGCATCGGGATGCCTTGACAGATGAAGTGTGAAAAGTTATACTAATTATACAAATCATACTTTTGCTTGGAGGGATACATATGGTAGCATGTCCGGAGGGACGTTATGCCTGGACAGCCAAGGTGGGAGAAAAAGGACAGATCGTCATCCCTAAGGAAGCGCGCGAGGTGTTTGGGATCAAGCCGGGCGACACACTGCTGCTGCTGGGCGATGTCAGGCAGGGCATAGCAATCGTCAATAATGAACTGTACCAGCAGTTTGCTGATGCCGTGTTCCATGCACAGAAGGATACCGTGGATAGCGAAGACTGACGGCAGGAGGTGTGTCGGATGAAGGTCGTCATCATCGGCGGCGGTGTGGCCGGTCTGACAGCGGGCGTATATGCCCGAAAAGCAGGCTGGGAGGTTGCCCTGTACGAGAAAAACGCGCTTGTCGGCGGGGAGTGCACCGGCTGGGACCGGCAGGGGTTCCATATCGACAACTGCGCGCATTGGATCATGGGCATGCGGCCGGGAACGGCGCTGTACGAGGTCTGGTGCGAAAACGGAGCAGTGTCAGATGGGGTGGAATTGCTGCGTTCCGACCACATGTATACCTCTGAGCTGGGGGGTGAGCGCGTAACGCTATGGGCGGATGAAGCGCGCACCCGGCGTGAGCTGCACGCGCTGTCCCCGGAGGATGGTGATGCGATCGATGAATTGCTGGACGATGCGCTTGCAGCGCGCAGCATTGAGATACCTGCGGAAAAACCGCCCGAATTGATGGGCGCGGCGGATAGCCTCAAAATGGCGGTCAGGATGCGGCAGGCGCTGCGCCTGTTCCGCAAGTACCGCGGTATGGATACGACCGATGTGAAAAACCGTTTCCGGCACCCGCTGCTGCGGGCGATGATTTCGGATTTCTGCCCCACAGTGATGGGCGGCTACGCGTTCCCGATGATGTACGGCAATTTCCTCAGCGGAGACGGCGGCACGCCGCGCGGCGGTTCGCGGGCTATGGCGCTGCGCATGGGGCAGCGCCTGGAAGCGCTCGGCGGCAGGATCTGCACCCGGGCACCGGTTGCGCGCCTGGTGGTGGAAGATAACCGGGTGCAGCGTGCGCTGCTGGAAAGCGGGGAATCGGTCGAGGGCGATTATTTCATCTGTGCCTGCGATCCGGATTTCACCTTTCATCATCTGCTTGACCCCTCGTATATGGACGAGATGTTCCGCACCGTGTACCGCGAGAGGGAAACCTATCCGGTATTCGGTATGTTCCAGACTGCCTTTGCGGTGGACTGCCCGGACGACCTGCTTGGCGGCGATGTGATGCTCGACTGCGCAGAGTTGTGCGACCAGCCGTGGCAGAGCAAACGGCTGACCGTATGGACCTGCGCGCATCAGCCGGAATTTGCCCCGCCGGGGCATCAGGTTTTGCAGGCCATCTGGTTTATGAGCGAGGCAGGCTGGGATTTCTGGTCAGCGCTGGGGGCGGAGGAATACCGCGCAAGGAAAAATGAATACGCCGCGCGTGTGCAGCGCAAGATCGAGGCACGCTGGCCGGGCTATGCCGGGCGGCTGCGCCTGCTGGACAGCTGGACGCCTGTCACCTACCGGCGCTGGTGCAATGCGTACAAGGGATACAATCAGGCGTATGTAGCGACTAAGCACGCCCGGGAAAACCCCTATCCGCAGGCGTGGATCCCCGGACTGGACAATGCGCTGCACGCTGGGCAGTGGCTGTCCGCACCCGGCGGCTTGTGCGGGGCGGCGACGCAGGGGAAATTCGCCGTCCAGCGGATTCAGGCGCGTCAGAAATAGAGGGAGGGCGCGCGCCCTCCTTTTCATTTGCCCCTTTGCGCCCTGTATGTTATAATAAAAACCGATACCCATCTGGAAAGGAACTGAAGCCATGCCCACCTCCGTACTGCTCCCCGAGGGCGAGCTGCGCGTTGCGCGCTGTGATACGCTGGACAAGCTGATCGCGGTCGGCGACGGCGACGCGGCGCTGCTCTATCTCTATATCCTGCGCCACGGCGGTACAGCGGACGGCAAGGCGGCCGCGCGGGCGCTGCACCTGTCCGCGGAGCGGTACGAGCGCGCGGCGTTTACCCTAAACCAGCTCACCGCTCCGGCCGTACCGCAAAAAGAGGACAAGCCCGATGCGGCCCCGCAGTACACGGCGGACGAGCTGCGCCGCGCCCGGCTGGATGACCAGCGGTTCGCTGCGGTCTGCCAGAGCGCGGAGGGCGTGCTCGGCCGTACGCTGACCGAGGGCCAGCTGCGCTGCCTGCTGACTGCCTATGACCACCTCGGCCTGTCGGCAGAGGCGATCATTGAGCTGCTGTCCTACCTGAAAGGGGAGAAAGGCACGGTTCGGCTGGCGGATATCCGCCGCGAGGCGTACCAGTGGGCGGATATGGGCATTGTGACCGCGCAGGACGCACAGCAGTACCTGTCCCGCCGGGTAAATGAAAAGCCGCTCAGCGAGGCGGTCTATAAGGCGCTCGGCGCCGACCCGTCCCAGCCCGCGCCCAAGGAGCAGCGCGTGTGCCGGTTCGCGCTTGCGCACGGCTTCCCGCCCGAGGCGGTCGCGCTGGCCGCCGCGCGCACGGACAAGCACCAGGGGCATAAGAGCCTGGATTACACGCTCGGCATCCTGCGCCGGTGGGATGAAAGCGGCGTACATACGATCAGCGAGATCACCGCGCTCGAGCCGGAGACCCGGGCGGCGGTCGGCCAGACCGCGGCGCAGCCGACCGACAGCGCGACCCTCGCCGCGTGGGAGCAAAAGTGGGAAGAAAGCAGGAGAGAGACTCGACGGAAGAGACTGGAGGCGGAAGCCAGTGGCATATGATAGAAAAATCCTTGCCGCCGCGCGCCGCGCGCTCGAGCGCGACCGTGCCGCGCGGGCGGAGGAGATGGAAGCGCGCCGGCGCGACGTTTACGCGCGCGCGCCGCGCATCCGCGCGATTGACCGCGAGCTGTCCTCGACCGCGGCGGCGGTGCTCAAAGCGGCGCTTGAGTCGGGCGGCGATCCCGAGGCGGCGATCACGCAGCTGCGCGACCGCAATCTTTCCCTGCAGGAGGAACGTGCGTCCCTGCTCGGTCAGCTCGGCCTGCCTGCGGATTACCTGGCGGACAAGCCGCTGTGCCCCAAGTGCGGGGACACCGGCTATCAGGGCAGCGCGACCTGCGACTGCGTCAAGGAGCGCTACACGATGCTGCTAAAGGAACAGCTTTCTACTGTATTGCCGATCCAAGATCAAAATTTTGATAAATTCAGGTTGGATTATTATCCCACAAGGGTTGATAGCCGGTTGGGCGACTCACCTCGAGAAATAATGGCTGACAATTTATACGAGTGCCGAACATATGCAAAGGAATTTACGCCGCATGCACCTAATCTGCTGTTTTATGGCTCAACAGGTCTGGGGAAAACGTTTTTATCAACGTGTATTGCCGAGGAAGTTTCTGCGCGTGGATTTTCGATAGCATATGACACGGCAATTAACATTATTGCGACATATGAGACGATCAAGTTCGGCAACGGCGACGGGGAAGCCGCTGCAGAGCGCGCCGCACGTTATGAGCGCGCCGACCTGCTCATCATCGACGATATGGGCACCGAGATGGGCACAGCGTTTACCGTGTCCGCTCTGTACAACCTGATCAACAGCCGTCTGATGGCAAAGCGGCCTATGATCATCAACACCAATCTGTTACCTGAGCAACTTAGTGATAAATACTCGCCAGCTGTGGCTTCCCGGTTGCGTGGTGAGTTTAAGCCCCTGCATTTTGTAGGCGACGACATCCGGCTGATGAAGAAAAAGCAGAGGTAGACGCGGCAAAAGAAAAATGAAACAATTCTTTCACAGGCCGTTCAAAATCTGTTCATATATCCGGTGGGGAAATGGGGTATACTAAACATGTCGATAAGGGAAGCCGCAATCCTGAATCGACAGACAGCCTACCGATCTTTTTTATTTCTCTTTTACCCCCCTTTTTATTTTGTGAAATGACAGAAAGCGCCCCGGTTCCGTTTCCCCCACGGACCGGGGCGCTTTCCCGTCTGCCGGAAAGAGCGGAGAACTTGTAAAAAACCTTTCAAAGACTGTTCAAAAACGGTTCACAAACCAAGGCGTACGGTGCGTTATACTAAGGATGTCGATAAGGGAGACCGCAATCCCGAATCGACAGACAGCCAACCGATCTTTTATTTCTCTTTTACCCCCCTTTTTTCTATTTTGTGAAATGACAGAAAGCGCCCCGGCCCAGTTCCTCCTGTGGATCGGGGCATCTTTCTGCATAGGGCGGCATCAGACGAATTTGTAAAAAACCTTTCAAAGTCTGTTCAAGAATCGTTCACAAATTCGGCCGGCTGCTGGGGTATACTATGGTTGTCGGAAGGGAAAACACCCTCCCTCCGGCAAACTCCTTTTAACACCTTGTTTTCTTTCTTTCACCTTTTCTTTTTACCCTCTTTTTCATTTTGCATTGGTATGTACCCTGTTTCCAGCCGGAAGCAGGGTACTTCCCTTTTACCGAAGGCTTTTGCCGGGCAGAAACAAATCTTTCACAGGCTATTCAAAATCTGTTCACACATTCTCCACCGCAGCGCAGTATACTAAATACGTCAGCAAGGGAAGCCGCAATCCCCCGCTGACAAGCCAACCGATCTTTTATTTCTCTTTTACCCCCCTTTTTCAAATCTGTGTAGTGAATCGGCAAAGCGCCGCTGTCCCGTTTCCCCCAACGGGCGGCGGCGCTTTGTCAATGTTTCGTGTTTCGCCCGGACCATACAGGTTCGGACGAGAGGGATGCATAAAAAGGCAGGCGCATGTCCTGCCTTTTTATGAGCACAGACTGCAAGCGGCCTGTACTCAGTTCAGCTGCGCACGGTCGCGCAGTTTAGTGGGGGTACGGCTTTCTGAAATTTTGACAAAAATTTCAGAAAAGCGGCGGCGTCCCAGCCTTGCGAAAGTGCAGAGAATGCGCTATACTTAAAAACAGACGAGAAAAGATATGTTAGGAGTTGTTAACTATGGGTTGCTCGCATAACTGCGATTCCTGCTCGGCGGGCTGCGGCGGCGAAAAGAGCCTTAAGGTCGCGGCCAACCCGGCGGCAACGGTCCGCAAGGTCATCGGCGTGGTGTCCGGCAAGGGCGGCGTAGGCAAGAGCCTGCTCACCTCGATGCTGGCGGTCGGCATGACCCGCAAGGGCTACACCTGCGGCGTGCTGGACGCGGATATCACCGGCCCGTCCATCCCCAAGACCTTTGGCGTGCATGACAAGCTCGAAGGCTGCGAGGCAGGCATCCTGCCCGCGCGCAGCGAGGGCGGCGTACAGATGGTTTCAATCAATCTGGTTCTCCCCAACGAGGATGACCCGGTCATTTACCGCGGCCCGATTATCGCGGAAACGGTTAAGCAGTTCTGGTCGGACGTGGTGTGGGACGATGTGGACTTTCTGTTCGTCGATATGCCCCCCGGAACGGGCGACGTGCCGCTGACCGTGTTCCAGTCCCTGCCGGTGGACGGCATCCTGGTCGTCACCTCGCCGCAGGATCTGGTTTCCATGATCGTGGGCAAGGCGGTCAAGATGGCGCAGATGATGAACATTCCGCTGATCGGCGTAGTGGAAAACTACAGCTATCTGGAGTGCCCGGACTGTGGCAAGCACATCTCGGTATTCGGCGAAAGCCATCTGGATGAGGTCGCGGCGCAGTATGGCCTGTCCGTACTGGCCAAGCTGCCGATCGACCCGCATCTGGCCGAGGCGGTCGACGCGGGCAAGATCGAGGACGTCAAACTGCCGGACGCGCTCGCAGGCGCGATGCAGGCAGTGGAGGCGCTGCGATGAATATAGCGGTAGCGTATGATAACGGGCAGATCGCTGGCAATCTGGGCAGCTGTAAAACCTTCCTGATCGTAACTGTGGAAGGGAAGGAGCCTACCGGCAAGCGCCTTGCCGCGGTGGACGGCGAGGGCACAACCGCGCTGCTTAAGCTGGCGAGCCTGGAAAAGCTCGACGTGCTGATCTGCGGCTCGCTCGGCCTTGCGATCCGCAACGCGCTCGAGATGATCGGCATCCTGCTGGTGCCGGGCTGCGAAGGTTCGCCCGAGGAAGCGGTTGCCAAGTTTATCGTCGGCGAGAAGCAGGGTGACCCCACCCTGCTCGAGATCGGCCGCGAGGAGGATCCGGACGATCCGATGGCCTGCATGCACGACTGTGCCAAGTGCGCGGGCTGCGGACCGATCGAGCTGCTCAAGCAGATCCCGGTCGAAGAGATCAAGTAAGTTGCAAAAATGCTCAAAAAGCACCCCGGATGGGGTGCTTTTTTCGTAACAGCGCGCATTGACAAGAACGGGAAAAAGTCTTATCATTTAGTTTGGATACAAACTAAATGATAGAAGGAGGGAGCTCCTTGCTTGAGGAGGAACTGCATTACCTGCTGATGCGCGCGTTCCACGTTTCCAACCGGGAGGTGGTCGCGCGGGTGCGGCAGGATGGCCTGCTGCCCGGGCAACCCAAGGTGCTGGAGTACCTGCATGAACATGACGGGTGCACGCAGAAGCAGCTGGGCGAGGGCTGCGCGCTGGACAAGTCCTCGATTACCGGCCTGCTCACGCGCATGGACCAGCAGGGGCTGGTGCGCAGGGAGACGGCGGCCGATGACCGGCGTGTTTCGCTGGTCTGCCTGACCGGGGAAGGCCGGAAACAGGCTGCACGCGTGCGGCAGGGCTGCGCCGAGGTCGACGCGCTGGCATGGGACGGCATCCCGCCGGAGGCGCGCGCGGCGTTCCTGCAAACCATGCGGGACATTATCGCAAATCTTCAGAACAAGGGTGGGAAAAATGGCAAATAAATCACTGCGCTATCTTTACTTTTTTATCGGGGTGCTGATCAATTCATTCGGTGTGGCGCTGATCACCAAGGCGGCGCTCGGCACCTCGCCGATCTCGAGCGTGCCGTATGTGCTCAGCCTGCGGTTTACGCCGACGCTGGGCGGGTTTACCTTTGTGATGAACCTCATATTTATCATATTGCAGCCTGTCCTGCTGCGGCGGCAGTACCATCCGGTCCAGCTGCTGCAGATCGTCGTCAACGTGGTTTTCAGCTGGTTCATCGACGTGAGCATGAACCTGCTCGGCTGGCTTGAGCCGCAGAATATCGCGGTCGAGCTGATCATCCTTCTGCTGGGCTGCGCGGTACTGGGCTTCGGCATCAGCGTGGAGGTCGCGCCGGACGTGCTGCGCGTCCCGGGCGAAGGGCTGGTCGGCGCACTGGCGCAGGTCAGCAAAATCCGCTTCGGCACGGTCAAGGTGGCGTTTGACGTGACGCTGGTCGCGATCTCGCTGACCATGTCACTTGTGTTCTTCCACCGTCTCAACGGTCTGGGGCTGGGCACCGTGATCTCGGCGCTGATCGTAGGCCGCTTTGTCAACCTGTTCAACGCCCGCCTGCCGCTGATCGCGCGCATCGCATCGCTGGCACAGACGCCGTCTGGTGCGCAGATGCCGGAACAGCAGATGCCTTCCGGTGAAGAAGCGGGATAACACAAAAAAGACGCGCACCGCGCGTCTTTTTTGTGTTATCCCGGATTCAGGCAGCCTGCTGGTCCCCGGTTTCGGCGGGCAGGCCGCCCGGGTGCAGGAACCGCCGCACGCCGCGGCACAGCGTCCGCTGGGACAGGCGCAGGAACAGCCCTACGCCGAAGGCCGCGATCAGCGTGCCCTCGCGGATGCCGTCCAGCCGGTGCAGCACGAGCCAGCACAGCAGCAGCGATACCGCGACCACGCTCCAGTCGAACAGGATCTTGGAGCTGGAAAGCTGCCAGCCGGTCTTGGCGGCGATCGCCTGCGCCACGCCCTCGGCGGGCATGCTCATCAGGTCTGCCTCTACGTAAAACGAGATGCCGAAACCGATCAGCACCATGCTGAGCAGCAGGTACAGCAGCTGCAGCGGATAGCTGTCGGCTGCGGGCAGCAGCGCGCTTTCGAGCGTGTTGGTCACGCTGACGAACCAGCCGAAGCAGATGCCGATCGGGATCTGCAGGATGTTGCGCCTCGGGAAATCGCGCCGCAGGATGACCGCCTGCAGGCCGACGTAGCAGGCGAAGATGATCGCCGTCCACAGCCCCATGTCCGAATGGAAAATGACGCTTGTGACATAAGGGATGGTGTCGATCGGCGAAACGCCCAGGCCGGACAGCACCGAAAAGGCGACCCCGGCCGCCATCAGGAACAGACCACCGAAATACACTGTCCATCGTCTGATTTTGCTCATGGTTTTCCTCCCTTGTTCCGCGGAGGGAACAGCTTTTTTCCTGATCCGTTCAAAGTCTCCGTGTTTATTATACTATGTCCCGGCACGTGCCGCAAGAAAATGCAGCGGATGCGCGGAGAGAAAAATAATTTTTTGCAATAATGCTTGACTGTAAACCTGCTTTACCCCCTATAAT
Source organism: Candidatus Agathobaculum pullistercoris (assembly GCA_019114345.1). GTDB lineage: Bacteria > Bacillota > Clostridia > Oscillospirales > Butyricicoccaceae > Agathobaculum > Agathobaculum pullistercoris. The sequence continues at coordinate 90,514 of DXFS01000010.1, forward strand.
GGAGTCAGAGAAAGGGCAGGTGAGAGCAATGAACATAGCAGAGGTGGAGCGTCGGACCGGGCTGACGCGCGCGAACATCCGGTTCTACGAAAAGGAGGGGCTGGTCGCGCCCGCGCGCAGCGCGAACGGCTACCGCGATTACACGGAAGCGGATGTGGAGACTCTGCGCAAGGTGCGCCTGCTGCGGCAGCTGCGGGTGCCGGTCCCCGAGATCCGCGCGGTGCAGGCAGGGGAGCACGCCCTGCCCGATACCGCGGCCAGACAGCTTGACGTGCTCGAGCAGGACATCCGCGAGGGACAGCAGGCGTATGCGGCCTGCCGCGCGATCTGCGACGACCGCGCCGAGTGGGACGGGCTGGACGTGGACAAATACCTGTCCATCTCCGTGCTGCCGTCCTATGCCGTGCCTGCGCCCGGCGAGCAGGACCGCATCCCGCCCGCGGGCTGCCCGTGGCGGCGGTATTTTGCGCGGTCGCTCGACCTGTCGCTGTACGGCCTGATCTGGAGTATGATGGCGCTGTGGGGATTTCGGATTAATCCGGATGAACAGAGCTTTTGGGTGTGGACACTGCTGTGCAACTATCTTGCCTGGACATTGACCTTTATCTTTGAGCCTTTGCTGCTGCACCTCTGGGGGACAACGCCCGGCAAATGGGTTTTCGGCCTGTCCGTGCGCGACGAGGATGGAAAAAAGCTGTCCCTCCGCACTGCGCTTTACCGCACGTTGGGCGTATTTGTTCACGGTATGGGCGGCGGTATTCCGTTTTATGATCTGTACCGCAGCTTTCAGTGCTACCGGGACTGCACAGTGGAAGAACTGCCGTGGGATCTGGATAATGCCTGCGCGATCGTGGTGCGTGAGCGGGAGACAAAATGGTACCGCATCGCAGGCTATCTTGTGCTGACCGTACTCACAGCTCTGGCGGATCAGGGCATCACCCTGCGCGCCGAGCTGCCGCCCCATCAGGGCGAGCTGACGCTTGCGGAATATGTGGACAACTGCAACGATTATCTGGAATATCGAAATTATCCACCTTATGTGGCAGCAGACGGCACATGGCAGGATCAGCCGACATATGGAAAATGGTTTGACATGGGGTTGGAGGACTGGTATCCGGTCGTTCATGTCGAAACCGACGAAAACGGCTATGTCTCTGCGGTGACCGTGACCTGCGAGGGGCAGGACGGTACGTTCGGTCATATGGCGCGGGAAACCGCGTTCTATGCGTTCGCCGCTTCGCATGAACAGTGGGGCGTCATCGACCTGCTGCGCAGCAGAGAACTGGAGCAGACCGCATGGGATCACTGGGATTACGGCGCGCCCGACACAGAGCAGACCGATATCACCGAGATGGGCGCGCTGGAGATCACGCATAGCTATATGTACAGCAACACCAATGCTGACTGGACACAGAAGGAGGCCATGCCTTACCGATCGATCTATACCATCCGCAATAAATAAAGCAGGGCTGTCCGCCGCAGGCGGACAGCTTTTTTGTCAGCAAAAGGCGAAAAAATCCTGCAGGTTACCGGAAATTTATCGAAAAATGCTGATGCAATTTACATACGCCTGATGTATAATAAACCTGTAATGAAAATGGGGGCTTTTTTGCCCCTGCGGAACGGAAGGATTTTCTGCATGAATCATGTTACTGCCGCCCTGGTTGGCGGCCTGTTTGACGAAGGCGGCTTCGCCGCCTGGGCGCGTCCGGTGCTGTTCGGCACGGCGGGCGATGCGGTGTGCGGCCTGCTGCCCGATGCGGTGGACGCGTGCTGCTTTGTGCACGACGACAGGGAGCCTGCCATTACAGGCGTCCAGAGCCTTGCGCTCGACGCGGCAAACCGCTTTGCCGCGCTGAAAAACCTGCGTGAGAGCGCGCATGCACTGGTCATCGCTGCGCCGGTCGCGCTGACCGAGGCGGACGCCCTCACCCATCTGGCGGAGACGCATATGCACACCGGCTACGGTGTGAGTGTGCTCACTGCCGAGCAGCAGGGCTTTGACGAGGAGGGCCAGCCCATCCCGCGCGATGCGCATGTCCTCGCTGCCATGTTCACCCGGGACATGCTGATGAAGGCGCTGGAGACCGGCGCGGATACGCTGGACGCGCTGGTCGCGGCGGCGGTTGCTGCGGGCGCGCAGAAGGGCGTTGCGGTCACCAACGAAATCATCGAGATCTGCGACGGCAGTTCGGCCTATATCGCGCAGCTTGCCATGATCCAGCGGGTCAACTTCAGCCTGATTGAAAAGGGCGTGCAGATCTTTGACCCTGCGAACACCTATATCGCGCCGGACGCGGATATTGCGCCGGGCGCAACCATCCTGCCGGGGTGTCACATCCGTCCGGGCTGCAAGGTCGGCGCGGGAGCGGTCATCGGCCCGAACTCCATCCTCGAAAAGGCGGAGATCGGCGCGGGCACCACGGTCAACAACTCGCAGGTTTATGAGTCCAAGGTGGGCGAAAAGGTAACGGTCGGCCCGTTCGCCTATATCCGCCCGCAGTGCGTGGTGGGGGACGGCTGCCGCATCGGCGACTTTGTTGAGCTGAAGAAGTCCACGATCGGCAACGGCACCAAGGTATCCCATCTGACCTATATCGGCGACGCGACCGTCGGTGAGCGGGTCAACTTCGGCTGCGGCACGGTTGTGGTCAACTACGACGGCTACCACAAGTACCAGACCGTGATCGGCGACGACTGCTTTATCGGCTGCAACACCAACCTGGTCTCGCCTGTTAAACTGGGCGACCGCGCGTTTACCGCTGCAGGCACAACCGTGACCAAGGACGTGCCGGCGGGCGCACTGGCGGTTGCGCGTGCGCGCCAGACCAATATGGAGGGCTGGAACGACCGCCGCATTGCGCTGCACAAGAACGAAAAGAAATAAGGAAGACGGCGCTGCGCCGCGGTATGGCCTGCGGCGGGGCTGTCTGAAGATAGAGAGAAAACAACCCGGATAAAATGAATTATGACGGAGGCTAACCAATGATTTCTCACGGAAAAAATATCAAAATTTTCTCCGGCAACTCCCATCCCGCGCTCGCGATGCAGATCGCGTCCGCACTTGGCCTGCCGATTGGCAAGGCTGCGATCTCTACCTTTGCGGACGGTGAGATCTCGGTTTCCATCTCGGAGTCCGTGCGCGGCTCGGACGTGTTTCTTGTGCAGTCCACCTGCGGCCCGGTCAACAACAACCTGATGGAGCTGCTCATCATGTGTGATTCCTGCAAGCGCGCATCCGCGGGCCGCATCACAGCGGTCATTCCGTACTTCGGCTATGCGCGTCAGGACCGCAAGAGCAAGGCGCGCGACCCGATCTCCGCCAAGCTGGTGGCCGACCTGATCACCGCCGCAGGAGCGGACCGTGTGCTCACCATGGACCTGCATGCGGCGCAGATCCAGGGCTTCTTCAACATCCCTGTGGACAATATGCTCGGCTCGTCCGTGCTCATCCCATATATTGCGGGCAAGTTCGGCGTCGGCACTGAGGACACCGTGATCGTCTCGCCCGATCTGGGCTCGGTCACCCGTGCGCGCAAGTTCACGGAAAAGCTGGACATGCCGCTCGCGATCATTGACAAGCGCCGTCCCAAGGCGAACGTGTCCGAGGTCATGAACATCATCGGCAACGTTGAGGGCAAGAAGTGCATCCTGGTGGACGATCTGATCGACACCGCAGGTACGCTGGTACATGCAGCAGATGCGCTGGTCGAAAAGGGCGGAGCGACCGAGGTCTACGCCTGCGCAACGCACGGCGTGCTGTCCGGTCCGGCGATCGAGCGTATTGCAAACAGCCCGATCAAGGAGCTGGCGATCCTCGACACTATCCCGCTGCCGAGCGAGAAAAAGCTGGACAAGATCAAGGTGCTTTCGGTCGCACCTGTGTTCACCGAGGCGATCGCACGCATTTACGAGGAAGTATCGGTATCTACCTTGTTCGACTGAGTCGAACAAGGTTACAGGGGGAATCCAATTCCCCCTGTATACAAAAACGGGTTCCCACAGGAAACCCGTTTTTGATACCCCCAGGACGCCGCCCAAGGCGGCTGAGTCGGGGTATCCAAAAGCCCGGCAAAACTGGGCTTTTGGATGAAAATCGCAGGGCGATTTTGACAAAATGCCGCGCGGGTCGCGGCTCGGAATGCGAACGGGGGAGGCGGACAAAAAGTTTGTCCGCCTCCCTTTTTGGAAAGGAAGGGTATATGCGCAAAGCGGCAGCATATTTGGCCGTCAGTCTGGATGGTTTTATCGCGGATAAGGACGGCGGCGTGGGCTGGCTGGATGATTTCGCAGACGCGCAGGAGGACAGCGGCTACGAAGCATTCGTGCAGACCGTGGACACGGTCGTCATGGGCGGACGGACCTACCGGCAGGTCACACAGGAGCTTTCGCCGGGTGTATGGCCGTATGAGGGGCTGGACTGCCGGGTCTGGACACATGACAGCGGGCCGCTGCCCCATGCGCAGCGCATCGAGGGAAACCTTGCCGCGTGGCTGCACGCGGAAAAACAAAAGCCCGGCAGGGACATCTGGCTGTGCGGCGGCACGGAGCTGATTGCAGCGGCAGCCGCCGCGGGAGAAGTCGACCGCTGGCACCTGACCGTGCTGCCCGTGCTGCTTGGCGGCGGCATCCGGTTGTTCCCGGAGGGGGACAGACAGCAGTTACGCTTGGTGTCCGCGCGGCAGTCAGGCGGCATTGCGGAACTGGTTTACGAGCAGAAACCGCGGTAAAACTGCCGCAGAAACGCATTGTAGCATGCCGGAAACCGGGCGTAGCGGACAAAAACGCGGCATTCTGCTATGCTGGACGCGAGGTGATGGAATATGACATTCGGGGAAAAACTGAAAGCACTCCGCGTCAAAGAAGAATACTCGCAGGAGCAGCTCGCTGCGCTGCTCCACGTCTCGCGGCAGGCGGTGACCAAATGGGAAAGTAATGCGGGCATGCCGGATATCGAGAACATCAAAGCAGTTGCCGACCTGTTCGACGTGACGCTGGACTCGCTGCTGCGTGAAGAGGAAGAGCTGGAAACGACCGACGAGAGCCGCTGCTGGAATATTTCGCTGGCCTGCGCGGCGATCGGGTTCGTGATCGGTTTCCTGCTCAGGGAGATGGACGTGGGCAGCAGCCGCATGATCGGCATGTGCACGCTTGGCGCAGGGCTGGTCGGCTGGGCGCTGTACTATATCGCGCTGCAGCTGCGCAAAACAAACAAGAGGTGACAGGATGAAAATTTTAACCATCGGCGACGTGGTCGGCGAGGCGGGGATCGACACCCTGCACGGCCTGCTGCGCCGCGTCAAGCGCGAGCACGGCGCGGATTTCGTGATCGTTAACGGCGAGAACGCCGCCGGGCGCGGCGTTACCCCGAAGCAGGCGGACGATATCTTTGCCGCGGGCGCGGATGTGATCACGCTGGGCAACCATGCGTTTTCTAAGCAGCAGATCGCGCCCTATCTGGACGAGCACCCGGACGTGCTGCGCCCGGCCAACCTTGCGCCGCAGAGCCCGGGGCAGGGCTGGGGCATTTACGACGGGCCGCAGGGCCTGCGCCTGCTCGTGATGAACCTGATCGGCCGGTGCGACATGCACTACGGGCCGGACAACCCGTTTTTGTGCGCGGACAAGATCTTCCGCGAGGCGGAGGGCAGATACGATATCGCCCTGGCGGAGATTCACGCGAATGCCACGAGCGAAAAGCTCGCCATGGGCTATTATCTGGATGGGCGCGCGTCTGCCGTCTGGGGCACGCACACCCATGTGCAGACCGCGGATAATCGCATAAACCCCAGGGGATCGGGTTATATCACGGATATCGGCATGACCGGTCCGGTCGTGTCCGTGTTGGGCGTGTGCGTCGAGCAGTCGATCGCCATGTTCCGCGGCGATTTGACCGAATATTTTAAAACCGCCCCCGGCGACTGTGCGCTTTCGGGAGCGGTCTTTGAGATCGGGCGGGACGGGAGATGTTCGGCCGTCACCCGCGTATGGGAGCGTTGGAAGCGGTGAGCGCGGCGGCGGCTTCTGCATCTGAACCGTCCGCCTGCCAGTCGTTGTAGTCCGTGATGCCTTCGCCCGCGTTCGGGTGGAAGTGCGAGTACACCGCGTCGGCTGCAAACAGCGCGATCAGCACCGCGCAGATCGCGTTCTGTTTGGCGGGGGAGAGCTTTTCAATCAGCCCGGCGAGCAGCGGCCCGGCAAAGTACACGACCGCGCAGCAGGCAAGGCCGAACGTGACCGCGCCCTCCAGGCAGATGCGGCCGTTCAGGTTCATAAAATAGCCGCTGTAATCCCACCAGCGGATGCCCTTGGTGACCTCGAGGTACCAGCTGGTGAAATACTCGATGATCGAGCACAGCACCATGGATACAAAGAAGGTCGCCACCGGTTTGGTAAACAGCCGGCGGAGCAGAAACAGCACGATCGCGCCGCCTGCGCCGTAGATCGGCAGCCACGGGCCGAGCATGGTGCCGCGGTTGACGAACATGCCTTTGGTAACGATGTGCAGCGCGACCTCCCACAGCCAGCCCGCGATCGAGAACGCGAAAAACAGCAGGATGAGCGTGCGGAGGCAGTAGCGCCGGTTGTAGTTGAGCTTGTGCTGCTGGGCGAAATGGAACACCGGATCTTCGGGCAGGTGCACGTCTGCGTCGGGCAGCTTGGGCTTGGGACCCTCAGGGGCCGCCTCGCCAAAGGCCGGAACGGTGAACAGACCCGCAAGCGGCGCGTCAGCCTCGATCTGCGCCTGCCGCAGGGCGGCATACAGCGCGGTATAGGCCGCGGACTTGTAGCCGTTGACAAACAACAGGCTGAGCAGCCCGACCGCTACGGTTGCAATGGACTGGCACAGCACGATCCTGCCGGTGAGCATACCGATGCCTGTGCCGAGGATGGAGGCAAGCAGCGTCGGCAAAAAGGCCCAGTGCAGATAGAGCGTCAGGTCGAGCACGAAGCAGCGCCACTTGTTCCCGTTCATCATCTGGCGGGACAGCTGGATCGCCTCGGTGGGCTTGGCCTGCGGGTTCTCCGCAAGGATATACGGTACCATGCGGTAGGCGTAAAATTTGATCGGGAAGCCGATGATGGTACAGGTCCACAGGATCATGTACACAGAGCGCAGCAGCATGCCCTTGGTCACGTTCCACCAGTTGCCGCGGTAAAACGGCGTGAACATGGCCGCAATGCTGATGTTGTCACGCACACGGCTTTCCAGGAAAAACCGCCGCGCGCCGACGGTCAGCGCGCTGAGCACCCAGACCGAAAACCACACGCCGCCCGCGATGCCCGCGCAGGCAAGCAGGATATCCAGCCAGCCTGCAAAGTCCGAACGCTCAAGCAGCGCGAAGAACGCGGAAAACGGCGCGGTCAGCGTATCGAACAGCGGGCCGACGCTCTGGCCGGCCGCAGCCCACATGGGATGCGTGCCGTCCATCGGGTCGACGTGCAGCCACTCAAGCAGCAGCTCCCAGTTGGACAGGCTGACTTCCTGAATGACGACCTGATCGTCCGGCAGCACAGCCGCCGGATTGAATTGGCCGATAAAGTCGGCCGACTGGGCAAATTCTGCTCCGGTAAAGGACAAAAGAAAGCATACCGCGATCATTGCCGCCCAGTTGCGCAGGAACTGCCGCTTGCCCTGCTTTTTAATCTCTCTTCTTTCCCACATAAAATAAAATGTCCCCTTTTTGAAATTTTGACAAATGCTGTGGAGTTTTGAAAATGCTTGCCTTTATTCTCGCACCTTTTTATGTCTTAGTCAATCTTTATATCGTGCATTGGGTGCTCCGGTGGACAGGCTGCTGCCATCGTCTGTGCGGCACGCGGGCGTTCCGCGTGCTTTTCTGCGTGGTTTACGCCTTTGCAGCCCTGTCCCCGCTGACCGGCTTTGCGGTACAGGAGCCGCAGTGGCTGCGGCACGCGCTGAAGCAGGCCGGCAATTACTGGCTTGGCTGGATGCTGTATCTGGTGCTGGCCGTCCTGGTGGTGGAAGGGCTGCTGTTTGCCGTGCGGCGCATCCGTAGAAAGGATTTCCAGCAGATGCAGCGTGTGCGTCAGGTACAGGGCGGCGTTGCGCTGGTGCTGGTGTGTGCAGTGTGCCTGTACGGCATGGCCAATGCCGACAGGCTGCGCGTGACCGATTATGAGATCACGCTGGACGGTGCGGGGGAAGATATGACGGTTGCGCTGCTGGCTGACCTGCATCTGGGATACAGCACAGAGACGGCTTATATCGAGCAGGCTGTGCAGGCGGTAAACAATATGCAGGCCGACCTCGTTGTGATCGCGGGGGATATTTTCGACAACGAGTATGAAGCCATCCCGGAGCCCGGCCGCATTGCAGCGGCACTGGCCTCTTTGCACAGTACATACGGCGTTTATGCCTGCTGGGGCAATCATGACGTATCCGAGCCGATCCTGGCGGGCTTCACCTGGGACACGGCGGATGCGGACAAGGACGATCCGCGTATGGAGGCATTTCTCCGGCAGGCGGGGATCACGCTTCTTGCGGACGAAGCGGTGACACTGGGAAACGGCGTGCAGCTTGTCGGCCGCAAGGACCCGTCGCGGGACAAAAAGCTCGGCGACGACCGGCTTTCACCGGAGGCGCTGCTGGAGCCGCTCGACCCGGCGCGGCCTGTTTTCGTGATCGACCACCAGCCGAAGGAGCTGGACGAGCTGGCGGCCGCAGGAGCGGATCTGGATCTGTCCGGGCATACACATGACGGGCAGATGTTTCCGGGCAACCTGATCATGCCGCTGATCTGGGACAACCCCTGCGGCTGCCTGCAGGTGGGAGGGATGTACTCGGTCGTGACCTCCGGGCTGGGCGTATGGGGGCCGGATATGCGCGTGGGGACAAAGAGCGAGATTGTCCGCATCACCGTGCATTTTGCCGGATAACAACAAATGTCCGCGTGAAGAAAACACGGAAACAGGTACAGAATTTTGTACATTTTGCAAGAAGTTGTCGAAAATCCTGCAAAATAAACAAAATTAGTTGACGGGACAGGCTGTTTTGCGGTATGCTATAAATGAAGAACAATTGGCCTTGAAGGAAATGAAATTCGGCAAGGCTCTGCATGCACACCGGCCGGCTGTCTGGGAGCGCGGCGGCGGTGCCACAAGGAGGAAACAAATAGATGGACTCTCTGCTGACCAAATTCACCTTTACGGATGAGCTGACCGATGTCATCGAGCATTGCAAAGGCGTATCCGTGCCGACCAGCAAGGCGGAGCTGTATGATATGGTGTTCGGCCCCGACCATGCGGATGTTTATGATGTTATTTTTGACGTGCCGGGCAAGGGTCCGGTCAAGGAAGCGGACGTAACCCGCTGCAAAAATGGAGCCTCGGTCAATTTTGTAGAGGACTATATGCGCCGCCGCGAGCCGGACTGCATGCGCATTGCGGACGACAAGCCGACCGACAAAAAGCGCTTTGTGGACGTTTACGGCTATCCGTTTGCCGATCTCCGCCGCGAGACCATGGATTGGTTCAAGACCCAGGAACTGATCCTGATGCCGTTCAATTCGGGCGGCAACATTTATGGCTACGGTTCGATGCTGGTATGCCCCAAGCAGTGCGCGTTTTTTGCATTTGCGCTGGCGCACCTGCAGGGCTTCGTCAACGCGGAGGAGTGCGAGGGATATAAGCCCCGCGCGATCGTTTACGTTGCGCCCCCGTTCCGCCATACCCACTTCGAGGGCAAGCAGGTCGTTGTGCACAACCGCCTGGACGACTGCCACGAAGTATTTTCCTATAACCTCTATCCCGGCCCGTCCGCCAAGAAGGGCGTGTACTCGGTGTTGCTCGACATCGGCGAGCAGGAGGGCTGGGTGACCGCGCACGCTTCCTGCGGCCGTCTGGTGACCCCCTATGAGAACGAAATGGTCATCATGCACGAAGGCGCCTCCGGCGGCGGCAAGAGCGAGATGCTGCAGGACATCGCCCGCGATCCCGAGGGTCGCGTACTGCTCTCCACCAATACGGTAACCGGCGAGGAAACCTATATTACCATGAGCGCGACCTGCTCGATCGAGCCGGTGTGCGACGACATGGCGACCTGCTACCCGCAGCTGCAGAACCGTTCGGGCAAGCTTGTGCTCGTGGACGGTGAGGACGGCTGGTTCCTGCGCATGGACGGTGTGACCCACTATGGATGCGACCCGGTATACGAGCGCATTTGTACCGAGCCCAAGGAGCCGCTCTGCTTTTTCAACATGGAAGGCCATGCGGGCGCGACCCTGCTGATTTGGGAGCACACGCTGGATTCCAACGGCAAGCCCTGCTCCAACCCGCGTGCGATCGTGCCGCGTTGGGATATCCCGCATATTGTCAAGGAACCGGTGGAGGTCGATGTGCGTTCGTTCGGCGTGCGCATGCCCCCCACGACCCGCGAGAACCCGAACTACGGCATTATGGGCATGATGCACATCATCCCGCCCGCGCTTGCCTGGCTGTGGCGTCTGGTTGCGCCGCGCGGGTTTAACAACCCGTCCATCGTGAGCGGCAATGAGCTCAAGAGCGAGGGCGTGGGTTCCTACTGGCCGTTTGCGACCGGCCAGCGTGTCAAGCAGGCGAACCTGCTGCTTGACCAGATCATGGACTGCCCGAACACCCGCTATGTGCTCATCCCGAACCAGCACATCGGCGTGTATAAGGTCGGCTTTGCAGCCGAGTGGATCAGCCGCGAGTACCTCGCCCGCCACGGCGGCGCGCGCATCCGCCGCGAGCATCTCGAGCCCGCACGCTGCCCGCTGCTCGGCTACGCGATGAAGGACATGACCATTGACGGCCAGCGCATCCGTTCCAAGTACCTGCGCGTGGATACGCAGGACCGCGTCGGTACAGAGGGCTACGATGCAGGCGCGAAGATCCTGACCGATTTCTTCCGCAAGGAACTGGCCAAGTTCGACACGCCCGAACTGGATCCGCGCGGCAAGCAGATCATTGATTGCATCCTGAACGGCGGCAAGCTCGAGGATTTTGAGGCAATTACCCCGACCAATATCTAAAACCAAAATACAGAACCGCTCCGGAGGGAACCGGAGCGGTTTTTTTCATTTATTTCATTTCAGCAGGCTGTATGCTGACGACGGTCAGCCGGCCGTCCGCAACAGTAAAGCGCACCTCAAACCCGGCGAATGGGAAGCCGTACACACGTCCGGCTTCATTTTGGTAGCCCGGGCGCGGATCCTGTGCGAGAACAGCCAGCAGCGCTTCCCGCCGGTCTTCGGGCAGGCGGGCAAGAAGCGTGGGCGGGCAGTCCACGGGCAGTGTGCGCTGCAGCGCCTGATAGGCAAACCCGCCGGCCGCATCCAGGTGCGCGTCCGTATAGGCAAGATAGGGCTTGATGTCCAGAATGGGCGTGCCGTCCATCAGGTCGGCGCCCAGCACATGCAGCACCGGCCCTTCGGGGGTGTGCAGTTCGGCATGGCCCAGCCGGACGGATGACAGCCCGATCGCGTTCGGCCGGAAGGGCGAGCGCGTGGCGAACACCCCGACGCGCTTGTTGCCGCCGAGCTTGGGCGGGCGCACAGTGGGCGACCAGCCTTCGCGCTCCGCTTCGGAAAAATGCCAGAGCAGCCACAGGTGGGAAAAACCCTCGATGCCGCGCAGCGCGTCCGCATTGCGGTATTCCGGCTCGAAAACAATGCGGGCGGGCGCATCTGCCAGTCCGCTCTGGCGCGGGATGCCGAACTTGGTCGGGAAATCGGTGCGGATGTGTGCAATGATGTGCATGGGGATGGTCTGGGACATGGACATGCCTCCTTGGGACGGTTAAATGGTCTTGTTCCAGTATAGCATGTCCGGCACGGAGAAGCAATTCCATGCGCTGATTGCCGTCCGGCAGGCAAATCAGGAGCAGAGAGGGCGCATCGGACAAGGAAAACGGGCGGGGCAAAGGAAGACCGGATACATCGCTTTTACAGTTTGTTAATGCATTTTTCGCAAAACAGCGGTATAATGGAAACAGACTACATGGGAAAGCAGGGGATTGTCATGCCCAAGAAAATATTGATCGTAGAAGACGAAGCCAACATCCGCGAGCTGCTGCGCCTGTACCTCGAGCGCGAGGGCTACACGGTGATTGAAGCGGAAAACGGCGTGGAAGGCATCAAGCAGTGGAAAAGCGAAAAGCCGGATATGCTCCTGCTCGACGTGATGATGCCGGTCATGGACGGCTGGACGGTGTGCAAGGAGATCCGCGCGGAAAGCGACGTGCCGATCATCATGTTGACCGCCAAGGGCGAGACGGCGGACCGCGTTTCCGGCTTGGAGATGGGAGCGGACGACTACATCGTCAAGCCGCTTGAAATGCCTGAAGTCATTGCACGCGTGCGCGCGGTGTTCCGCCGCATGGCGCCGGACGAAACGCCGGAGAAGCTGTCTTTCGACAATCTGGTGATCGATAAGCAGGCGTATGACCTGGTCATCAAGGGCAAACGCGTGGATGCGCCGCCTAAGGAGATCGAATTGCTGTATTACCTTGCCTCCAGCCCCAACCGCGTATTTACCCGCGCGCAGCTGCTGGATGACGTATGGGGGTTCGATTATTTCGGCGATACCCGTACGGTGGATGTACATGTCAAGCGTCTGCGCGAAAAGCTGGAGGGCGTGTCGGATAAATGGGAGCTGAAAACCGTCTGGGGCGTTGGCTATAAATTTGAAACCAAGGAGTAAGCCATGGGCAGACGCAGCTTTTTCTTTAAAAATTACGTGACCCATCTGGTGCTGATCGTGTGCGCATTTGCAGTAGCAGGCGGTGTGTTTTACTACCAGATGAGCAACTATGCACTGTCCTCCAAGCAGGCGGAATTGCGCACGACCGTGCAGAGCCTTGCCGAACAGACCAAGCTGATGCAGGGAACGGATTCGGATATCATCCGGCAGATTTATATGCTGTCCATCGGCCGTGTGGCCAAAGAGGATATGATCACGGTCTGCGTGACCGATCAGGACGGGATTATCCAGATGGCGGCCGACCCGACCGGCACGGTGGTGGAATACAGCCGTCAATATGTGATGCCGGCGGCCGCGATCGAGCAGGTGCGCAGGACGGGCAGCTATGCTGAGGTAGGCCAGTTGGGTGTTCTGGGCGACAGCTCAAGCTATACGGTCGGCACAGGCGTGGTGGACGACAGCACGGGGGAGCTTTCCGCAATGGTGTTCGTCAACACGCAGGATGCGACCGCAGCCGGTACGGTGCGCCATTCGACACAAACGCTGGTCCTGATCCTGCTGGTGACGCTGGCGGCAGCGCTGATTATCTCGTTCATCCTGTCCCAGCACATGACGCGGCCGCTCAAAGTGATCGCGGCCGCGGCCAAAGCGTTCGCGGCAGGCAATTTTGAGGTGCGCGTGCCGGAGGATAACCACTGCTATGAGATAGACGAACTGGCGGTATCCTTTAATAACATGGCGCGCGATCTTGACCAGCTGGAAGAGCTGACGCGCGGGTTTATTTCCAACGTCAGCCATGAATTCAAGACCCCGATGACAACGATCGGCGGTTTTGTCGACGGCATGATCGACGGCACCATCCCTGCCGACCAGCGGGATAAATACCTGCATATTATTGCCGAGGAGACGCGCCGCCTGTCGCGTATGGTCAACCGCATGCTGGACGCCGCCAAGATCCAGTCAGGCGAACTGATCCTGAACCCCGCGCCGCTCGATTTTTCCGAAATGACAACGCAGATCCTGCTGTCCTTTGAGCAGAAGATCGAAAAAAAAGAGCTTGCGGTTGAGTGCGACGTGGGCGAGCGCCTGCTTGTAATGGGCGACGTCGATCATTTGTACCGCGCCGTGTATAATCTGGTGGATAATGCGGTTAAATTTATTGAACAGGGCGGCCGCCTGTGCCTGCGGGCGCGCAAGGAAGGGGACTTCTGCGTGTTCTCGGTCAGCAATACAGGAGCCGGGATTTCAGCGGAGGATTTGCCGCATATCTTTGACCGGTTCTATAAGGCGGACCGCTCGCGTTCCATGGATAAGACGGGCGCAGGATTGGGACTGTATATTGTCAAAAATATTATCAACCTGCATGGCGGCGAGATATCCGTCCGTTCGGATGGCGGTGAGACCGAGTTTGAACTGACGCTGCCGCTGGCTCCCGCGCAGCTGCCGAGCAGCAAGCAGTGAGCCTTACGGACAGGACAGAATAAAGCGCCGCCTGCGGGCGGCGCTTTAAACATTGAGAGAAAATCCATCTGTTCAAAAAATATTCATATTGTTTTCAACAAACCGCCACAATGGCGCACTAAAATGAAACCATAAACGATAGGGAGGTCAAGTGTCATGGACGAATTCAATAATAACTATACGCCCGCACCGCGCGGCGATGATAATAGTATGGATACGCAGCCGCAGCAGGCGGAGGCGCAGAACATGCAGCCTGGACAGGATGCACAGACGGCACAGGAGCCGCAGACGCAGTATACGCGGTCGGAACCGACGGAACAGGAGCCGCAGGCCGCGCCGCAATACGAAGAGCCGCGTACGCCGTACCAAACACCGGTGCAGCATCCGGATTATCAGCCGCCGCACGCGGATCAGACTTATTACTCCGCGCCGCAGCCGCAGCAGGATTTCGCCGGCGGACCGCAGCCGCCTAAAAAGAAGGGGCACGGAAAAGCCATCGTTATCGGACTCTGCAGCGTGGCGGCGGCATGCCTGCTGTTTGCGGGCGGAGCGGTCATTGGGCATGTGGTATCCGGCGGCAACGGCGGATCGGCCGCAGCCAGTGCGGATAGCGGATCCGACAGCCTGCCGACGGTACAGATCAGCGACACGCCGGAGCTCGATCCGGACAACTACGATGTCGTCAACGGGCTGGCAGGCGAGGAGATTTACAAAAAGGTAAGCCCGGCTGTTGTATCTGTGATTGCAACGCTGTCCAATGGCACAGGCAGCGGCTCAGGCGTGATTATGAGCGCGGACGGCTACATTATCACCAATGACCATGTAGTAGCGGATGCGCAGAGCGTTTCGGTCCAGCTTAGCGACGGCACTCAGATGGACGCGCAGATCATCGGCACGGATGAGCAGACCGATCTGGCGGTCATCAAGGTCGAGCCGGAGAGCGAGCTTACGCCGGCTGAGTTCGGCAACTCGGATGACCTGCAGCCTGGTGAATATGCATATGCGATCGGCTCGCCCGGCGGCGTGCAGTTCGCAAATACGATTACGGGCGGCCGGATTTCCGCCATTAACCGCGACGTAACGATCAACGACCGTGTGATGACCCTGATTCAGACAGACGCGTCCATCAACCCGGGCAACTCGGGCGGCGCATTGATCAACAAGTACGGCCAGGTGGTCGGTATCACGTCAGCGAAGCTGTCCAGCAGTGCATTTAGTGATACCACGATCGAGGGCATGGGTTTTGCGATCCCGATCAACACCGCTAAGGATATCGTTGACGAACTGATTGCCAACGGTTATGTGACAGGCCGTCCTTCCATCGGCATTACGGGCCGCAACGTCGAGTCGGCTGACGGCAGCATTTCGGGCGTACAGGTCTATTCGATTGACTCGCGCGCTTCTGCGGGCAGCGAAGGCCTGCAGGTCGGCGATGTGATCACGGCGGTTGACGGAACCCCGACCCCGACGATGGACGAAGTGAACAGCGTCAAGGAAGATAAGCAGGCAGGCGACAAGATTACCCTGACCGTATACCGGATTTCGACTGGCCAGATGCTTAACATCACCGTCACGTTGATGGATGCGCATGATCTGGAAGGCGATGATCCGGCGGCGGAGAGCAGCCAGAGCACACAGGACAACAGCAGCGGCGGCTATCAGGATACCTTCCCGTTCTTTGGCTGGTAAAACAAAAGAACAGCTGGCAAAAGGCAGGCTTTCCAAGCGGAAAGCCTGCCTTTTTCAGAGGATGCATCTTAATATTCACGGTAGAGCGCTTTGACAATGCCGAGGATCTGGCAGCCTGTGCCGTCAATCGGGGGATAGGCGGGATTTTCCGGCATGAGCCAAACCCCGTCCGGCGTGACGTTCAGCGTTTTACAGGTCGCCTCATCCTCGAGCAGCGCAATGACAATATCCCCGTTGCGCGCCTGCGCATCCTGCCGGACGATAACCAGATCGCCGTCCAGGATGCCTGCGCCGGTCATGGAGTCACCGCGGATACGCAAGGCATAATACTCGCCGCCGTTGGCGGCCGGCGCAAAAGGCACATAGCCCACATGCTCTTCCACTGCGAGGATCGGCATGCCGGCGGTGACCCGGCCGAGGATCGGCACGCGCGGTACCATGGAGGGACCCTGAACCGGCGTGAGTGCGCGGGACTTGTGCTCGGTCGGCTCGAGATAGCCGGCTTCCTGCAGCTTTTTCAGATGGGCATGCACGGTTGAAGGAGAGCGGAGCCCCATTTCTGCGCCAATTTCACGTACGGAGGGCGGATAGCCGTGTTCCAGGGAAAACTCATTGATATAATCGAGAATCCGTTGCTGTTTCGCGGAAATTTTTTTCATGAGTGATGCGCTCCTTGCCTATGGGTAAGAACATGCGTTCGTATTTTCTCTATTATACCCTGTTTTGCGCAAAAAGGCAAACATTTGTTTGTGAAATAATTGAAGCCTGCAAAAAAGCCGGGAAAGAAATGGATTATCCTGTTATAAACGTGAAAATATGCAAATCATACGCAAAAAAATCTGCACTTTACTTGTATTTGGCATGGATTTGTTATATCATATAATCAATTGGAAAACGCAATACTGCAAAACGTCACAGGGAGGTTTTTCTATGACGATCAAAACCGAACTCGGTTATATCGAGATCACAAACGAGGTGATGGCCGGCATAGCAGGCTATGCGGCGTCTTCCTGCTTTGGGGTAAAGGGTATGACCATCCGTTCCATGTCGGACGGGCTGGCACACCTGCTGGGCCGGGAGAACCAGTCGCGCGGTGTCAGGGTATCCGAAGCGCCGGACGGCGGCGTGAATATCGACCTGCACATTGCGGTTGAGCATGGCGTTAATATTGCAACCGTCTGCCGCTCGATCATCAGCGAGGTGCGTTATCATGTTGAGCGCCTGACCGGCGTAGACGTGAAGAACGTGGATGTTTATGTGGAGAGCATAAAAGCAGACTAAAAGCATCCGGAGGGCTTCAGCCTGCGGATCGCCGGAGCGGGGCATCAGAATTCCGGGCGGAGTTCGGACTTTTGAGGAGAAACCGTGTGCCGGTTTTTCGTTTGATACGTGCCGGAGGCGTGATGGCTCAAAACAAGAGATAGGGAGAATTGCAAATGGCAGAACAGAAAATAAACGGCGCGCTGTTCCGGTCCATGGTGACCGAGGGCGCGCTCGCCATTGCCGAGAAAAAGGAACAGATCAATGAACTGAACGTGTTCCCGGTGCCGGATGGCGATACCGGCACCAATATGTCCATGACCATGGCTGCAGCCATGACCGAGCTGGAGAAGCTTGCCGAGCCGACGCTTGCCAAAGCGGCGGATACGGCAGCTGCCGCGTTGCTGCGCGGCGCGCGCGGCAACTCAGGCGTCATCCTGTCGCTGCTGTTCCGCGGTATGGCCAGAAAGCTGCATGAGGAGCAGGAAGCGGGCGGCTGCGAGCTGGCGCTGGCGCTGCGCGAAGGCGTGGAGACTGCCTATAAGGCGGTGATGAAGCCCGCAGAGGGAACCATACTGACCGTATCGCGCGTAGCTGCACAGCATGCCGTTGAGGCATGCCAAGCAGAACCGGAACTATCCGCGGAGCAGGTGCTGGAAAAGATCCTGGAGTGCGGCCGGGTCGCGCTGGAGGAGACCATACACCAGAACCCCGTGCTGGAAAAAGCGGGCGTGGTAGATGCGGGCGGCTTTGGATTCCTGACCATATTGGAGGGCATGCAGGACGCGCTGCGCGGCATCCACAAGGAGCGTAAGATAGCGGAACCGGCGGTGAGTACGGCGGCGGACTTCGGCGCAATCGCGGACGAGGATATCACCTTCACCTACTGCACGGAGTTTATCGCCGCACGCAAGGACAAGGCGCGCAATGTCGGCCGCCTGCGCGCGATCCTGAACGATATCGGCGACTCACTGGTTGTGGTCGAGGATGACGACATCGTCAAGGTGCATGTGCATACCGACCAGCCCAACAAGGCGCTGGAAGAAGGGCTTAAATTCGGCCCTCTCCTCACGGTCAAGATCGAGAACATGCGCGAGCAGCATACCGCCAAGGTGATCGAGGGTACAGCGGACGCGCCGCGTGAGCGCGTGATCGTGCCGGCAAAGAAGAAATTCGGCTATGTGTCGGTCGCTGCGGGCGAAGGGCTCAAGGCACTGTTTACCGACCTTGGGGCGGATGCTGTCGTGCAGGGCGGGCAGACCATGAACCCGTCTACGGACGACATTGTGCGCGCAGTGGACGCAGTCCCTGCGGAGATCGTATTCGTGCTGCCGAATAACAAGAACATCATCATGGCGGCTGAGCAGGCCGTGCACCTGTCCGAGGAGAAAAAGATTGTGGTCGTGCCGACGCGGACCATCCCGCAGGGGATTTCCGCCCTGCTTGCGGTCGATCCGGACTGCGAAGATGAGGCGGCGCTTGCGCAGGCGATGCGCGACGCAGCGCACCACGTCCGCAGCGGACAGGTGACCTATGCGGCGCGGGACAGCGAGTTCGACGGCAAGAAGATCAAAGAGGGCGAGTACCTTTCGCTTTCCGAGGGCAGGCTGTGCGCAAGCGGGCGCGAGAGCTCGGTGCTCAAAAAGCTGGTGCGCGAGATGGTGACCGATGAGAGCGCATTCGCGACCGTTATCTACGGCGAGGGCGTGAGCGAGGAACAGGCAGCTGAGGTCGAAGCCCTGCTGCATAAGGAAAACAAGGATATGGAGATCTCGGTCATCAACGGCGGGCAGCCGGTGTACTATTATATCCTGTCCGTGGAATAAAAAACGCCCGCCCCGATGCCTTGACAGGCATGGAGCAGGCCGGTATAATACAGATAGAAGGGCGCTGCTGCTGCGGTTAGCCCTGAAGCAGATTGTGAAAAGTCACTAACCGCTTGGTGCCAGCCGAGCGGTTAGTGCGCATTTATGGTAAAATTGTAGAGCAAAAATGCAATACAGATCAAAATCCGTAGGATTCGATACCACAAAGGCAATCACCCCCTTTCGCAAAGGGAATGCTAACCGCTGCAAACAACAGCGCGCAAGTAAAGCATAACAAAAGACGCGATATTGATCAATATTTCGCCTCCCGGCGCGGAGGCGCTTATTTTGGAGTTGGAACCAATGTCAGTATTCGATATTTTCAAAAAGCTGGACGAGCAGAAGGCCGCGCAGGCGGCGCAGCCGGCCGAGTGGCTGGTCGTCGGGCTGGGCAACCCGGGCAGCAAGTACGACAACACCCGCCATAACGCGGGTTTCCGAGCGCTGGAAAGCTACTGCGAGCGCTCCGGGCAGAAGATCGACCGGATGAAGTTCAAGGCGCTCGTGGGCGAGGGGATGCTGGGCGGCAAGCGCGTGCTCTTCCTCAAGCCGCAGACCTTTATGAACCTGTCCGGCGAGGCGGTGCACGATGCGGCGTCGTTTTACAAGATCCCGCCCGAACGGATCATCGTGCTGTCGGACGATATCTCACTCGACGTGGGCACGCTGCGTGTGCGCGCGAAGGGCTCGGCAGGCGGCCAGAACGGGCTGAAAAACATCATCTACCATCTCGGCAGCGAGGATTTCCCGCGCGTCAAGATCGGCATCGGCAAAAAGCCGCATCCGGACTACGATCTCGCTGCGTGGGTGCTGAGCAAGTTCACCGCGGACGAGCAGAAGGCGATTGATAAAGCATGCGAGGACGCAGTCAGCGCCGCAGCCTGCATCATCGCGGAGGGCTGTCCTGCGGCCGCGCAAAAGTTCAACGGCAGACGGCTGTAATGCAAAAGCAGCATCCGGTCTTTGGACCAGATGCTGCTTTTTCTTACGGCTTGACCGCATCACAGCGCGGGGATGTAGCCCACGCAGGAAAGATCAGCCGGCGATGCCACAATGCGCAGGGGGCTGAGATCGCTTGCGCTGTTGGGAAAGCAGAGCAAAATCGCGTCCCCGTCCAGGGGATATGTTTCGATCGTGTCATAATTGCCATCCAGATCAATGATGACCGCAGACACATCGTCCTCTCCGAGCCGTTCAATGATGCAGCCGCCACGCCGGTACCGGCGCTTCATTTCTTCGCTGAATGCCGAACGGCTGAGGTAGGCATCGCAGTTTTCCATAACGCGTGCAGTCTCTTCGGGGGTCAGCCCGTACCGGTCGATGACTCTCGTTCTGCCGGAAAATGCGATCACAATAGCGATCAGGATGATACCGATCGGTACAATGGCCATGCGGCGGATCATTTTCTTGCCCATGCAGCGTTCACCTCGATCTGCCATATCATAGAGGAAGTATGCTAAAATATGCTATATACAGTATAGCATACGCAAACCAGCTCGGCAAAATAAACGCTCAAAAAAGGCAGGCTCCGGCCTGCCTTTTTTGAAATAGGATGTGAAAATCAGCAATTCTCCATGATCGCCTTGACAGCGGTCTTGGTGTCGGTCGACGGGAACAGCTCGTAGCCGACGCGGCCGGTGTAGCCGCATGCCTCGAGGTGGCGGATGACCTTCTTGTAGTTGATCTCGCCCGTACCCGGCTCATGGCGGCCTGGCGCATCCGCAACGTGGATGTGGCCGAAGCAGTCTGCGTAGTTGGTGATCGTGTCGCAGATGCAGCCCTCGTTGATCTGCATGTGGTATACGTCGTACAGCAGCTTGAGGCGCGGCGAGCCGATCAGGCGCACGATCTCTGCGCCCATCTGGGTGGTCGCAAGGAAGTTGCCGACGTGGTCGGTGGTGATGTTGAGCGCTTCGAGGTTGAGGTTGATTTCCTCGGCCTCTGCAATCTTTGCGCACTCGAGCAGCATGTCGTACATCGAGCAGAGCTTAACCGTGTGGGACAGGTTGTCGTAGTGGTCGACAACGATGCCGCCCTCGCCCAGTGCGTTGGAGTGGATGGTCACGCTGGAAGCGCCGACCTTCTTCGCCGCCGCAATGGACTGCTTGAGGTAGTCGATGTACTTCTCCTTGTGGGTCGGGTCAACGAGCGAGTAGTCCGCGTCGCCGTTGAAGCCGGAGATCGCGATGCCGGCCTTTTCAGCCGCCTCGCGGGTTGCATCCAGGTCGCGGATGCGCCAGTCCCAGAACTCGACAGCCTCAAAGCCGTCGTCCTTGGCCGCCTGGAAGCGGTCGAGCCAGTCCAGCTCGGTATACAGCGTGTCGATGCACGCGCATTTTCTCAGTGCCATAGTTTATTCCTCCCAGATAGTACAGGATATTGTAAATGGTATCATGGAATACCCTGTCCATGATACCATTTACTTTTGCTCCTTTCAACTGCCGGTTCGGCAGTTGCCCTGTTTTATTACTCGATTTCGGAGATCTTGACCGGGCGGCCCTCATGCAGGGACTTGGTGGCGGCAGCCGCCATCAGTACCGGATACAGGCCGTCCTCGCCGGTGACCGGGGTCTCCTTGTCATTGACCACTGCGTCGGCAAACGCCTGCATCTCTGCAACGAACGCGCCGGTGTAGCGATCCCACATGACCTTGTACGCTGTGCCGTGCACCGCACCATCCGCCGTGGACAGGACAGCGGTGTTCGGGGTGTCGTTCTGATCCTCTGCGCAGCCCTCAGAGCCGAAGACCTCAACGCGCTGGTCATAACCGTAAACCGCCTTGCGGCTGTTGTCGATCACGCCGATCGCGCCGTTTTCAAACTTCAGGGTGACCAGAGCCGTGTCCACGTCGCCCGCCTCGCCGATGCCGGGATCGACCAGCACGGAACCGATGGCGTTGACCTCGGTGACCTCGCTGCCCGCCAGGAAGCGCGCCATATCGAAGTCATGGATCATCATGTCGTAGAAGATACCGCCGGAAACCTTGACATAGGATACCGGGGGCGGCTCCGGGTCGCGGGAAGAGATCTTGACGATGTTGACCTTGCCGACCTTGCCATCGCGAACCATGTCGTAAACCGCGCGGTGGTTGTGGTCAAAACGGCGGCAGAAGCCAATCTGGAGCTTGACGCCGGCTTCCTTGGCTGCGTTGATCGCCTCGTGCACTTTTGCCAGGTCATAATCGATGGGCTTTTCGCAGAAGATGTGCTTCTTTGCGTGCGCCGCCTCGATGATGTACTTGGAGTGGGTGTCGGTCGAGGAGCAGATCAGGACTGCCTCGATCTCGGGGTCGTTCAGGATGTCGTTTGCGTCCTTGGTGCAGTTCGGGATGCCGCACTGCTTGGCAAACGCTTCGGTCTGCTCGTTCATGAACGGGTCGGCGATGGTCTTGATCTCCATCTCCGGCACGAACATGGAAATGTTCTTGGCGTGTACCTTGCCGATGCGGCCTGCGCCGATAATGCCTACTTTCATGTCGTATTCTCCTTTGCTGCTGCAAAATGGATCCGTTGGGCTGAAGGAGCGGTAAGCAATCAATATTTGGGTAAATGCTCAAAGCATCCTGTTTCCATCTTTAAAGAACAAACGTTGGAGCGTCACCTGTTCAAAGATCGGATAGGAGTTCGGTCCCATCAAGCCCGTTTGGGTTGTGCCTTTGTATGCGAGATAAAACTCAAATTATCCTGCTTTCTCTTAAAACAAACGTTGGAGCGCCGCTTGCTTGAAGACCGCATAGGGGTCGGGTTTTATCAGGCGAATTGGTTTGCGTGGTTTACTGAAGTAATAAAAGCTCAAAGCATCCTGTTTCCATCTTTTAAAACAAACGTTGGAGCGTTATCTGTTTACGAAGATAGATGAGGAGATGGTCAAATCAGGCAGTTTGCATTAAGAAAGCCACTCTGCGAAGCGGTCGAGACGGTCCTGTGCGGTGTCTGCGGTAACGATCTCGGTGCCGGTATCAACATCGCCGTACTCTTCGCCCTGGAGGCACTTGACCATATTTTCAACAGCCTTGTAGCCGATATCGAAGTTGTTCTGCGCTGCGGTCATGGTCAGGTCGCCGCTCAGGACAGCCTCGCACGCGGACTTCTGGCCGTCGAAGCCGAGGAAGATGGTGTTTTCATAAGCCGGATTGCTTGCAGCGGTACGTGCAGCAGCGATCGCCATGTCGTCGTTGTTGGAGCAGATGATGGCAACGCCGTCCGGGTAACGGCCCATGATGCCGTTCATCGCGTCAACAGCCTTGGTAGCGGTAGCGTCAGCATACTGAACGTCGTCTGCCAGCCATTCGCCGCCGGCCTCGGTGATGCCTTCTGCATAGCCTTCCATACGGGCGGTGTTGGTCGCGTCGCCCTGAACGCCGGCGATCTCGATGCACTGGATGGTCTCCCAGCCGGCAGCCTTGGCAGCCTCTACAGCGGCCAGCGCGCCCTGCTTGGCAGCTTCCTTGTTGCCGGTGCCGATGAAGGCCAGGCACTTGTCGGAGTCGATGTCGGTATCGAATGCCATAACCGGCTTTTCGGTGTCCGCGATCAGGCTGGCAACGGATTCGGACTGCAGCGGCGCGATCAGATAACCGTCAAAGGTGTCGTCGGACAGGTCGGTCTTGATCATATTGATCTGGTCCTGATAGCTGGTCTCAGACGGGGGGCCCTTGATGGAGAGCTCGGAAACCAGATCCGGATGATCTTCCACATACGCTTCTGCGCCAGCCTGGATGACCTTCCAGAACTCGGAAGAGTTTGTCTTGAGGATCATGCTGAGACGGTAGCCGCCGTCGCCGCCATCAGAGCTGGCCTGGTCGCCGCTGTCAGAGCTGGCAGAGGTGTCACTGCTGCATGCAGCCATGCTGAGCATCAGGGAACCGGCCATCAAAGCAGCGAGCAATCTTTTGGTTTTCATGTCGATACATCCTTTCTCTCTCAGTGTGTGTTTGTGTGCTCTGTGCTTTTATGCGCTTATTATAATCCGGACAAGCAGAAATGTCAATCAGGTTTTTAGGGGGGGGATGTGTTGTGAGAAGAATAGCAAAATGATGATTATAGTTTGAAATAACGGAAATTATTTTGATATATTGCGCTATATGGCGCGTTAAAGTGCGGGAAAATAATAGTGACGATTTTGAGGCCGGTGAGTTGGCCATTCTATACAAACTGAATGGCAGGATTCAAGATGAAATGCAAGAAAAAATGATATTATTTCAAACAATAATGCTTGATATAAGGCGATTTGCAAGTAAGTATGCAAGCGGAAGGAAAGGGTTACAGACTGGTGCGTGCTTTTGCACATATTTTTTTAAATGCATTCATGCGGTACAAAGCACAGAATGTGTGCTATAATAGAAACAAATCACAGGCAGGTGGAGTATATGCAAAAACGCCCTACAATTCAAATGGTTGCAGAACGCGCGGGAGTTTCCCGCGGCACAGTGGACCGGGTGCTCAACAACCGTTCCTATGTGCGGGCGGATGTGCGCGAACGGGTGCTGAATGCGATCCGCGAGACCGGGTATTTGTCCCCGCGCGAGGCACATCGGCGGTCGGTTGCGTCGCAGCAGCATTTCCAGCCTGTGCGGATTGGCGTTGTTTTGCCCAGCTGGGCAGGGCCTTTCCGGGATGAGGTTACCCGCGGAATTGATGCCGCGCGGGCTGTGCTGGCAGAGCGCGGAGCGCAGATCCGTGTGTGCACTTGTGAAAGCGATATCCCGGTCGAAACAATCGATCTGCTGGACGAACTGCTTGCCTGGGGGGCGCAGGGCATTGCACTGTGCGCACTCAATGATATTTCGATTGAGGCAAAGGTGAATGAAATGGCAGAGCAGGGCATCCCCTGCATCACGTTCAACTCCGATCTGCCGGAAAGCCGCAGGCTGTGCTTTGTTGGACAGGATTATGCCAAAAGCGGCCGGATCGCAGCCGAATTGCTGAGCAAATGCATCCCGCAGGATTCCCGTGTGCTGGCTATGGTCGGCAACATGGAGTATAACGGACACCGCACCCGTCTGGATGGGTTCTGCGAACGCATGCGGGAATGCGGTTTCGAAACCGGCCAGATCGAGATTGTAGAAACATACAATGATTACCGCCGTACCTATAATAAGGTGTCCGAAGCGCTGCAGCGCATGTCCGGCCTGCGGGCGATCTACATGGCAAACCGCAGCGTAACCGGCTGTGTGGATGCGGTTAAGGCAGCGGGTATGGCGGGCAAGATCCGTGTGATTGCACATGATATGTCGCCCCGCCGCAAAACCATGCTGCGGGAAGGGTCGCTCGATTTGACCATTACGCAGGACCTGTACCGGCAGGGATACCAGCCGCTGCAGCTGCTGTGTGACCTGCTGCAAAAGCAGGAGCAGCCCGCAACCGACCAGCAGAGTGCAAGCATTTCGATCATCTGTGCGGAAAATATGGACTGAATGGTATGCCTGCAGCTGATTTCGATAGAAAGCCTGCCTGAAAAAGCGGTGATGCGAAGGAACCAAATTCGCGGTTGACATTTGCAGCCGGTCGGATTATTATATACTTTGCAAGCAAACAAAATGGGGTGTGCAGGATGCAGGGCGAGATCAATACGGATGTCAGTTTCTACGTCAAAAAGCTGAATAACCACGCCGTGCGGATGGCGCACTCCCTGTACAGCCGCAAGGCCCTTGACGAATGCTCCCTGATGAACATGTGGGTGGCGGATTTTCTGTACAACCACCGCGGCGAGGATGTGTTCCAGAAGGACATTGAGGCGGAATTTTTCATCACCCGGGCGACAGCTTCCAAAATGCTCACACTGATGGAGGAAAAAAAGCTGATCCGGCGCACCAGCGTCGAGCGGGATGGGCGGTATAAGAAAATTGAGCTTGAACCGCGCGGTGTGCAGCTGCACGAAATGTGCCTGTCCATCCGCGAGGAGGTCGAGCGGCGGTTTACCGCCGCGCTGACCGCGGAGGAGACTGCGCAGTTCAAAGCACTGTGCCGCAGGATCCTGCAAAGTCTAGAGTGAGTTTTTTACAGCCTAATAGTTTGCCAGCATACAAAAAGGAAAGGGTGGTTCGATGAACCAAAACGAAGCGGTATTTGAAAAAGCGCCGGTCAAAAAAGCGGTGCTGCAAATGGCGATCCCGACCGTGATCTCGTCACTCGTGCTCGTGGTGTACAACATGGCGGACACGTTTTTTGTCGGCCAGACGCACGATGCGTTCCAGGTCGCGGCGGTGTCGCTGACCAATCCGGTGTTTGTCATGTACATGGCGATCGCCAACCTGCTCGGCATCGGCGGCAGCGCGGTGATCTCGATTTTGCTCGGCCAGAATGAAAAGGATAAGGCGCGCGCTGCGTCCTCGTTCTGCTGCTATGCGTCGCTCGCCTTCGGCGTAGTGACCGGCGTGCTCATCATCCTGTTTATGGACCCGCTGCTCGCCCTGCTCGGCGCGACCGAAAACACCTACCAGTTCTCCAGGGATTATCTGCTCTACATCGCGCTGGGCGCGCCGTTTATCCTGTTTGCAAACACCTTCGGCCATACGGTGCGCGGCGAGGGTGCGGCCAAGGCATCAATGATCGGCGGCATGATCGGCACCGTGGTCAACATCGTGCTTGACCCGATCTTCATCCTGACCTTCGGCATGGACACCGCGGGCGCAGCGATCGCGACCGTGCTGGGCAATGTGTTCGGCTGTGTGTATTACCTCTACTACTTTGCGCGCAAAAGCCCGCTGCTGTCCATCCATCCGGCGGCGCTGTGCGCAGGCAAGGGCGTTGCAGGGCGCGTACTGTCGATCGGGGTACCCGCGGGCGCGAACTCTGCGCTCATGAGCGTGGCGACCGTGCTGCTCAACAACGCGCTGGTCGCCTATGGCGATAAGGCGGTCGCCGCGATGGGCATTGTCACCAAGGCGTATATGTTCATTGCGTTTGTGCATATGGGCATTGCCAACGGCATCCAGCCGCTGCTCGGCTACTGCTACGGCGCGAACAACCGCGACCGCTTCTGGGGTATCCTCAAGTTCAGCGGCGTGCTGACCGTGATCTGCGGCACGGTGCTGAGTGCGGTGTATATCGTTTGCAGCGAGCCGGTCGTCGGGCTGTTCATCGACGACCCGGAGGTCGTCGCCTACGGCGGGCCGATGCTGATTGCGACCTCGCTGGCCGGGCCGATCCTCGGGCTGCTGTTCCTTGCGATCAACAGCATGCAGGCACTGGGGCGGCCGGTTCCGGCGACCGTGCTGTCGGTCTGCCGTCAGGGACTGTTCTTCATCCCGCTGCTGTATATCCTGGATGCGGTGTTCGGCCTGAATGGCATCAACTTCACCCAGACCGTAGCGGACTACCTGTCGATCGTGATCTCGCTGCTGCTGCTCCGCTCGACCATGCGCCGCGCCATGCCGCGTGACGGGGCAGAGATACAGGAAAACGCACGCAAGCAGACGGCATAAAACAAAACCGCCCGAACCAACCGGTTCGGACGGTTTTTCTTTGCCTTTTATTCGGCTGAGAGGATAAAAGAAGGGTTTTCCGCCGCTGCGTCCGCAAGCACACGCAGCAGCAGTTCACCGTAGTTGCCCATATGGACGACCAGCATCTCCGCGTGGCGCAGGGTTAGCCGCGCGGGCGGGTATGCGGTCAGCAGATCGTACAGCGCGTCCAGATTGCGGCCGTAATCCGCCGGGAAGCCGAATACCTTGGCGAGCGCGTCATGCGCCTGCGCGCGGGTGTACAGGGTCTCCGCATCAAGGAGCAGTTCCCTCATCTTGTCCATCCCCCAAAAGCAGTGTAAAAGTCTGATAATGATCCTCTGTGTAAAAGATCAGCCCGTCGTTAGAAAACACGATGCGTTTCGCGCCGCGCTCGTCAGCGCCCGCGGTATCAATGTCGCATTCCGTGTAGGTGCGCCCTTCCGCTTCGGGCAACGCCCCCTCGTAGTTGCCGAACCGGTCGCCGCCGATCGATTTTCCGGGCGCGTATTCCAGCAGGGAGCCGCCTTCCCAGCCGAGCGCCTGCGCTTCGGCTTTGGTGATATAATTCTGCGGCAGCGTGCCGTATTTCATCAGGTAGAGCGCAACCGTGTCGCGGCTGGTGTAGCTGCCCTCTTCCTCAAGCACGGTATTGCCGAGCGAGAGGGTTTCAGTCCCGGTGACAGCCGGGCCGAGTTCTGCCTCTGTCAGCGATCCGGTTCCATCATTGACCAGGGCTGAAGTCGGCCCGTCCGTGATCGAGCCGTCTGTGCCGGCACCGGACAGGCTTTCGCTGTCAGATACGATGACCTCAGTCGGTCCGTCCGCGCTGCCGGTGACGCCTGTATCCTGCGCGCAGCCGGTGAGCGGCGCGAGCAGGAACAGCAGCGCCAGCCACAGAGATGTTAACTTTTTCATGTAATTCTCCTGTTATACAGCGTTCGGATACACCAGAACGTAAAGCTTGTGGTAAAATTCCTGTCCCCGGCTGCCCTCGATATCGCGCAGTTCGCCGTTTACAAACACATAACCATCTGCATTGACGCCGATCGAGTTGCCGTTTTCAAAGGTGACGGTGATGCGGTTGGCGGTCAGGCGTTCACTGCCGGGTTTAACGAAGTGCGGGTATTGCTTATAGGTATAACTGCTGAGCAGCGCAGTAAAGTCGCTGATCTGCCCGGGATCGGTGACCGGGGACAGCGCGGTGTCATTTTCTGCGACAGACAGCGTGGTGGGTGTGCCTGTCCCGGCAATATCTGCATAGGACTGGCTGTACAGATTGATATACAGCATGCGCCCGGCGACAAACAGCAGAACCAGCAGCAGTGTGCCGCAGATCGCAAAGCCGAGCGCTGTCATTTTTCGCATGATTTCGCTCCTTTACGGGGTCAAAGGTTGGGGCTTTCACATGTTTAGGATACCGCAAATCCGGGGTGCTGTCAATGTTCCAAACTGTAAACAAAGTATGACTTGACAGAGAGATTCTACCAATGTAGAATATAAGTGTAAAATGATTTTACTTTTGTAGAAAAGGAGGGATGGAAATGAAAGCAGGGAAACGGCTGCCGGACGCGGAGCTCGAGGTGATGCAGGCGATCTGGTCGCTTGAGCCGCCTGTGACTGCGGCCGCCGTGCAGCAGCGGGTGAGTAAGGAATGGAAGGCGACGAGCGTGCTGACTTTCCTCTCCCGCCTGTGTGACAAGGGCTTTTTATCGTGCGAAAAGGAAGGACGGCAGAATTACTACACGCCGCTCGTCTCGCGCGAGACCTATCTGCAGCGGGAGAGCACGAGCTTTGTCCGGCGTCTGTGCGGGGGCTCGGTGAAAAACCTGGTCGCCAGCCTGTCGGACGCGGGCGCGCTGACCGAGCAGGACATCGAGGACCTGCGCGCCTTTCTGGACGCGCAAGGACGGTAGGATTGGAGGGGTAGGATATGTTCCCAGTCAGTTGGAGCGGACTGATCAATAATGTGGTGCAGATTGGACTGACCGTGTCGGCGGCAGCGCTGGTGCTGTTCTTGTTGCGGCGGGTCATGAAAAAACGCTATCCGGCGCGGGCCATCTGCTTTGTTTGGGCGCTGCTCGCGATCCGGCTGCTGATCCCGGTGCAGCTGACGCTTCCGGATGCACCGGTGCAGGTCACGCCGATCCGGGCGGTTACAGTGGATATGTCGCCGCGGGAAGAGATGCAATCCACGGCGCAGGCTGCGGCAGCGGACGAAACGCGAACGCCGCGCGTTTCGGTGTACCGGGGGGACGAGATGTGGCATGAAGTGCCTGTCGGCTGGAATTTCCCGGTTGCGAAAATGATGTTCATCCTGTGGGGAGCGGGGATATTGGCTTTCCTGGGCTGGCAGGCATATAGCTACATCGGTTTTGTTTACTTGGCGCGGGAGACCGGCCAGGCTGCCGAGCGGGACACCCTGCGCCGCGTGTTTGAGGAGCAGAAGCAGTCGCTTGGCATCCGGCGGGACATCCCGCTGGTTGTCACGCCCGCAGCGGACTGCCCGATGCTGGCGGGGTTCCTGCGGCCTGCGCTCTATCTGCCGGATGAAGCGCTCTCTGAGCAGGAGGCCCTGTTTGTCTTCCGGCACGAGCTGACGCATTTGAAGCGCGGCGACCTGTGGCTCAAGCTGCTGCTCACGGCGGCGAGGGCGGTGCACTGGTTCAACCCGCTGGTGTATCTGATGGCGCGGTTCGCGCAGGAGGATATCGAGCTGGCATGCGACGACGCAGTCGTGTGCGGCATGGACGGCGCCCAGCGCCGCGCCTACGGCGAGACGATCCTGAAATCCGCCACGGCACAGGTGAAAAAGCGCGCGCTGGTGTCATGCTTCACAGGGGATAAAAAGACGCTTATGCGCCGGTTTGAAGGTTTGTTTGATACCCGCGCGAAAAAACGCGGCGTAGCGCTGGTCGTGGCGGCGGCCGTGCTGGTCGGATCGCTCGGCTGCGCGGTTTCGGTAGGGGAGAGTAAGGACAGCGGCGAGACGTTTGAGGCGCGGGCACTGGCTGCGGCAGAGGAATATGGGGAGGCGCTGCTGGCAAACGATGGTCGCCGCGCCGCCGAAGTGTTTACCGACCGCCTAGTACAGGAATCGGGCTTGGGAGATGAGGCACAGGCGCAAAATCATTTGAACACAGAGGATTTTGACCCATGGGCAATTAACAGCGGCTATTGGCCGGTCGTCCGGTATACGGTGGACTATGAGCCGGATATGCAGACCTGCCTGATGGTGCGGGAAAAAGACACCTCTTCGCAGAGCTTTGCCGCAGAAGGCTTTTCGTACGGCATACCGCTGCGGGACGCGGTCCGGCTTTCGTTCGAAGAGGCGGATGGCCAGGTGCTGATAGACAGCATGGAGACGCTGCATATGGAGGTTGACCCGGTGGATAGTCTGGAAACCTTCTGTATGCTGTACGAAAACGACCTCGGCCTGCCGGATTACACGCCCTATGTCGACGGGGAAAACCCGCAGCTCAGCAGCGACCCCGCTGAACGGGCGGTGCAGATCCTGCATCTGGGGGGCGGCAGCGCGGAGGTTGTCCGCAGCCGGGATGTGACCAACGATGGTGAAAACGATCTGGACGAGGTGCAGTACACGTTTGCAACTGGCGAACAGCTGGGTATCATCATGGCGGCAGGCCAGCCGCAGGACTACACCTACGGAGACGGTGAGAACAACCGCACTGCCGCCGACCTTGCGCAGCAGTATGCGCGCGCGGTGTCGTATGAGTCCGTGTGGCCGCTGTATCCGGTGCTGTCCGGGGAAGAACAGCAGGGCTTGGTTCGGCAAACGCTGTATTTGGCCGGATATTCCGAGGAAGAGATGGAAAATGAAAATGCGATCTGGTATTCCAAATACGGGGCCTCGTCGCCCTCGTTCCGTAATTATGTGATTGTGCCGGGCAAGGATGAGAACACCTGCATCGCGGTGTTCCAGATGTACGGCGGCGGTGTGACTGACGGCCGCACAGCAGCCAATATTACGGTTGGAAAGGAAAACGGCCGCGTTGCCATCACAGGGCTGGCGCAATTCGAATATGACGGCGGCTTGGGATATATCCTCACCGAGATCGGCGGGGAAAGCATCTCCCAAACGCA
Organism: Candidatus Agathobaculum pullistercoris; assembly: GCA_019114345.1. Classification (GTDB taxonomy): domain Bacteria; phylum Bacillota; class Clostridia; order Oscillospirales; family Butyricicoccaceae; genus Agathobaculum; species Agathobaculum pullistercoris. Next base: position 122,020 of record DXFS01000010.1, read on the forward strand.
GAGCGAGCTGTTCCGGCTGCTGTATGGTTCCGGCCTGCCCTGGCCGGATATGGAATACGGCAACAGCGGGGAAATTGTGACCGATTCCTACAACAGTGAGCCGATCGAAAATCTGGAGCAGCCGCTCACGGCTGCAGAAGCAGTTTTCAGCTTTTTCCATGAAACATATGAATACACGGAAGGCGATACGCATTATGTAAGAAGCCGGCCGCTTTTCACCGCCGCGCTGGTTCAGGAGGACGATGCCGGAGCCGTTGTGCGGCTGAGCTTCACCGACGGCAGCCCGTCCGTGGACGTACAGATGCAGAAAACCGGCGATTACTGGCTGCCGGTAGGGTTCTCCGGACAGTTCGACGATGGCTTCGGTGCATATCTCGTCGAAGACGACAGTCTGGTCAGCTATGCTGAACTGCCGGTCGGCGCGACGGTCGCGCAGGCAATCGAAAACGCAAACGGTGAGATCCCGCTGGTGCAGGCTGGGCAGGTCATCAAACTCGAGCCGGCCTGGGGCAAGATACTGCCGGTAGACGGCACGCTGAGCGATGCAGTTGTCCGCGCGGACGGAACGCTGCAATACACCGAAAAAGAAACACAGAAGAGCAGCATCCGCTTTGAAGTTTTGCAGGAACGACGCAGCGCTGTATACCTGTATACAGCGGAGCATATCCCGGCTGAATACTTGAGTTCGGCATCGCCTGATTATATTTACCGCGGCGTGACGGTCACTTATCGCAGCGCACATATTACCGGTATTGAACAGGAGTATACCGCCGCGTTCGTCTATCGGCTGGCAACTGGGAGCGCGGCAAGCCAGCCCGACTACACCATCACCTCGACCACCTACCACAACGACACCTACGGCTATACCCTAACCCTGCCGGAGTGCTTTGTCGACCGGGGCTATCTGCAGGAGATGGAGGAAAACGTCAGGTTCGGCATGAAAAACGCATGGCCCAGCGAGTTTACCGACCCGTTTGTGGGGGGTACGGTCATGACACTGTGCATCGAAGCGACTGCTTATCTGCAGGATTCCTTCGGCGAGGACTGGGTCCGCGGCCATCCGGTGCCGTGCGTGGAGCTGGCGGAGCACAACGGCCTGACCTATTATCTGGCGTTTGCCTCCGACGTGCAGTACGACCCGGCGGATGCGGAGATCACAGCCCAATATGGTGAAATGCGTCAGGCTGCGGAGGCAATGGGCGGCAGCGCGATCTCGTTTGACGGGCAGACAAATGCACAGCACGAAAATGAACAGGAACTGTTGCTGCGCGATCTGTCGTACAGCTATGCGTACCGGCAGTCTGGTACGGGCGAAGGGCCGTATACCGACCAGATCACGGTGGTACCCGATGTGGCGGATCATTCTGCGCTGGTTACCATCCGGTTTACCAACTGGCAAGGGGATTACTACTTTACCACCGTGGAGCGGGTGCGGTACGACCGTACGGATACGGTTACTCCCTCGCACACAGAGACGCTGCTCAACACCTCCGACGGCGTGCGCTCGCTGGAGCAGTTTATCCTTGCGTTCCCGCTTGAGCAGAAACTGCCGTACTTTGAAGGACAGGGGCTGGAAAGTCTGAGCGATATGGCTTCCCGCCCGGCCTCGCAGGATAATCCGGACCTGTCCACCCCGCAGGCGTGCGCGGCCTACGCGCTACATCTTGTCGCGGGGGAGTGGGCCGGGGCGGATGACACGCAGCCGGAGGAAACGACATGGTGCACCTATCAGTGGGAGGACGGTTTTGTCCAAATCACGCTGCAGCGCGTGCAGCTGACGGACGACAGCCCCGTGCTCTGGCTGCCGATCGGCTGGCGGACAGAGGAATCCGGAATTGGCTTTGTCGGCCAGTGGCCGCATTATTACTCCGTGTTGGCGCACATGCCGGACTATTATAGTGCGCGCGATACCGACGATCTGCTCTGGTATCTGGATATGGACTGGGCGGACGGAGCCTATGCGGAAGCCGTATGGGACGAGATCGACCGCCGTTGGCGACTGAACCCGGAAGAGGTTGAAAGCGCGATTGATAATTACAGCGGCTGGAGCGACGGCGCTGCCATGCGTGAGATGTGGCAGCAGCACCGCGACAGCCTGGAACCGCGCTTTTCCGACAGCGAGATCGAGACCGCATATCAGGCAGTGCGCGACTATGCAGCGGCAAACGGCTTTTCGGTCGAAAATCTGCGCTATGACACGGTGACCGACTGGAGCCAGTCACAAGTCATTCTGCGGAACGGCGTGCTGCAGGACAACGCGCAGCAGGACGGCCTGACGATCGACGACGTGATCACGGTCGTGGGCGATGCGCAGTTCGGCGAAAACGCATGGCGCGAGAGCGCGGATGGATGGTCGTTCACCCTGTACCGCGGCGCGGACGGCCGCTGGGTGCTGGAGGACGGCGCATTCGGCTACTAAGGGCTGCAAAATCCTTTGCGTGTTTCGCTTGACACCCCGCTTTGTCCGATGGTATGATAAGACAGGACAAAGGGGAGTAGTCGGCGCGGCGGCCTGCCGCGCGGCATCGTCAACACACATGACGGGGCTTGGCTCCGCTCTGGCTGTTGCCTGAAATGACCAGACCTGCGTCTCCGTGGGGGAGGCGCAGGTCTGTTTTTGCATCAGCGGACTTCCGGAGCGGCAGGCACCTCTTTGCTGATATATCCGGGTTTTAGGGGGAGTATTAGTGGAATTTCTATACGAAGGCCTGCTGGCTATCACGTGGCAGCAGGTAGTCATGTACTTGGTCGGCGGCCTGCTGATCTGGCTGGCGATCGAGAAGGAGTATGAGCCGTCGCTGCTGCTGCCGATGGGATTCGGTGCGATCCTGGTCAACCTGCCGATGTCGGGCGTCATCGACCAGATCACACAGGGCGTGGGCGAGACCAACGGCATTATCCAATGGCTGTTTGAGGCCGGCATTGAAGCGAGCGAGGCGTTCCCGCTGCTGCTGTTCATCGGCATCGGCGCGATGATCGACTTCGGGCCTCTGCTGGCCAACCCGAAGCTGTTCCTGTTCGGCGCCGCGGCGCAGGCAGGCATTTTCCTGACCATCATTGTGGCGGCGGCGCTCGGCTTTGACATCATCGACGCGGCCTCCATCGGCATTATCGGCGCGGCGGACGGCCCGACGTCCATCCTGGTATCCCAGGTGCTGGGATCCAAGTATGTTGGCGCGATCGCGGTCGCGGCGTACAGCTATATGGCGCTCGTGCCGATCATCCAGCCGTTTGCCATCAAGCTGGTGACAACCAAGAAAGAGCGCGCGATGAAGATGCCCTACGCGGCGAGCGGCGTTTCCCGCCGCACGCGCATCCTGTTCCCCATCGTGGTTTCGATCGTGGCGGGCCTGGTTGCCCCCTCGTCGGTCGCGCTGGTTGGTTTCCTGATGTTCGGCAACCTGATCCGTGAGTGCGGCGTGCTTGAGAGCCTGTCGCAGACCGCGCAGCACGAGCTGGCCAATCTGATCACCCTGCTGCTCGGTATTACGATTTCGTTCTCCATGCGGGCGGAGCAGTTTGTCACCAAGGAGACGCTGATCATCCTGTGCCTCGGCCTGGTCGCATTCGTGCTCGATTCGGTGGTCGGCGTGCTGTTTGCCAAGGTGCTCAACCTGTTCTGCCGCAGCAAGGTCAACCCGATGATCGGCGCGGCAGGCATTTCGGCGTTCCCGATGTCCTCGCGCGTCATTGAAAAACTGGGCATGGAAGCGGACCGCACCAACCATCTGCTGATGCATGCGGTGGCCGCAAACGTGTCGGGACAGATTGCCTCGGTCGTTGCCGGCGGCGTCATCCTCGGGTTCTTTATGTAAGAAAGGGGCGCAGACAATATGAGTGAATCGGTAAAAATGGCCATCGAGCTGCTCGGACAGGGCATGGCCGGTATTTTCACGGTTTTGATCGTGATTGCGCTGATTGTGGCGCTGCTGGGACGGATGGACAAGCGGCCTCCCAAGCAGTAAAAAAGGCTTGCAACCCCGGCTGTTTTCTGATATAATAATCAGGTAGCAAAAGCCGGGGTTGTAGCTCAGCTGGTCAGAGCGTTCGCCTCACACGCGAGAGGTCGTGGGTTCGAGCCCCGCCAACCCCACCAGAATGAAAGCCGTCACTTTGTGACGGCTTTTTGCTTTTCCATGTACTTTTTCGGTTTATACAATCTATAAGTTCGGAAAACTGCCATTTTGCTGTTTGCGGTTATGCAGATAGAACAGATGCAAAACAATAAAAATGCTGAAATGTGTTGCAAAATCGTTGCAAATCATCAGGCATTTTTCTGTTCGGTGGACGGCGCCAGGCTGGCAATATCCTCTTCGTCGACGTGGCTGTAGATATTTGCAGTGGTGGTGATGCTGGCGTGTCCCATCAGGTATTGCGCGGTTTTGAGATCATACCCCTGCCGCCGGAGGTTGGTGCAGTAAGTGTGGCGCAAAAAATGCGGCGTGATCGCGGGATCGAAGGCGTGCTCAATGATCTTATTGCGGTAGAGTTTCGCGCCTGCTTCACGGTCGCAGGCACGGTGGAAGCTGGTCCACATCCGGCGCAGATGCGTGAGCGTCAGCATTTTACCGTCCCGCCCGTGGACGAAATAGCGGCCGGACTGATCGAGCCGGGCGAGCAGCTCGGGCGGCATGGGTACCAGCCGTTCGCCTGCCGCGGTTTTCGTGCCCTTTTTCTTCGCCTGGTTCCCTTCGGCGTAGGTCGCCGAGCTGCTGATCCGGAGCAGTGTGCCGTCCTTGCGCAGGTCGGCCTTGCCGATCGGCACGGTCTCGCCGCGGCGCAGGCCGCAGTCCAGCATGAGCAGCACCCACGGCCCCGCCCAATGCCTGGCGGCGACCTTGCGGACGAGCGCTTCTTCCTCGCGGGTCAGCGCGCGGCGCGCGGTTTTGCCGGTCGCGGTATTCTCGATGCGGCGGCAGGGTGTGACCTCGATCAAACTGTTGATTTCGGCCTGCTCGAACAGCTGCCGCAGGGTGTAGAGGATCTGCCGCACGGTACCCTGGGCAAGCGGTTTGCCGTCCTCCCGGCGGGCATCGTTGACGAGCTGCTGGAGATGGAACGGCCGCACGGCAGTCACCGGCATAAAGCCGATCACCGGCAGGATATGCCGCTTGAGGTTGATCTCGTAGTTGATGCGCTGGCTCGCGCCGATCTTCGGCTCCTTATAGGTGTGGTACCACTGCCATGCCCACTGCTCGACGGTCAGCGCCTTGCCGACGATCTGCACGCCCTTGGCGTTCAGGTTCTGGTAGTAGCGCACTTTCTGCTCAAAGATCGCCTTGTTATTCTCACGGATGTATTTGCGGATCGGCTTGCCGTCCGGCTTGTGCCCGACGGTGATCGCCTTGACGTATTTGTAGGTGTAGGTTTTCTTGGTAGTTGTAGGCACGCAGACGGCCTCCTTTGAATAAAATCAGAACATTTGTTCGGCTTATGGGGTGTAAAAATAGCAGACCACAAGGAACGGTGTTCGGTTGTGGTCTGCATAGTTTATCAATATCCTACAGCGGATACACCATACTCAGCTTGCGCCTGGGTAAATCCTTCATATACGAGCTGGTCAATCAGTCCTTGACGGGAAAAAGAGGAATATTCCAGATAGCTTTGCGCGGACTTTGCCGCCTGCTCGTTCCAGTCTGCGCCGCAGTTTGCTGCCGCTGCTGTAGCGTCCTCATTGGAGAATCCCTCGAATACGAGTTGGTCAACCAAGCCCTGCTGCGAAAATGCAGAGTATTCCAGATAGGATTGTGCAGACTTTTCTGCCTGTTCAGTCCAATTTGCCCCGCAGTTGTCTACGGCGAATGTTGCGTCCTCGGTTGAGTATCCCTCAAATTCGAGCTGCTCAATCAGGCCGCTCCGGGAGAAGGCAGAATACTCAAGATAACTTTGTGCCGATTGCAGGGCGTTGCGCTGTCCCATCGTCATATTGTCGGCAGGCTCAGACGGTTCCTCGGGCGTGGTGTCGGTGGATACAGGTTCGGTTTGCTCGGCCTGTGCGGTACTGGCGTCCTGTTGCGGTTGTGTGGAGGTATTGCCGCCCATGGAGCCGATAACGCCGATCACGATCACAACGACGACAACCCAAAACCACCATCGCTTGAAGATTGACTTCTTGGCCTTTGTTTTTTCTTCCATCTGTGAATCCCCCTTAAAGATTGACAAATATAGCCAATCTTGTATAATGTTATTGGAGGATCGTGTGAGTCACTCCGTTTTGCCCGTTCCGGTGCGTCACCACTGGGGCGGGCGTTTTTTACTTTGGATACCGGCCACCCGGTAACTCATAAATGGCGCAGGTAATTACCGCGCTGGTAAATTCGTAGTCACTAAGCCGAGGATCGTCGTCATCCAGATCCCAACCGCCAACTTGGATGAAAGTCGTATGCTCGAAGCGCGCCAACACTTCCAAACCGTGAGTGAGCCGCTTAAAGATCATATCCTTTGCTTTGCTCTCGCTGAGTGAAACATTGCTTGCAGGCAACCAGCCTATGTATTTGCCATCGTAAAGAACCTTGACCGCTGTTCCGTCATACTTATTTTTGGGCTCAGCCTGCAAGGTCAGCCATTTCCCCTTCATATTGCGGTCGATTACCTTTTGTGGATCGGAGCCATCGTGTTCATGATTGACACCGGACAGGGTAAACTCAACCGTTTTCATCAGCTTCGTGCCGTCTTTACTGGTAGGCGGAAAGTCTGGGATAGGAATGGCGTCGTATTTGCGTTGATCTCGTATCCCCTTGATCACGCCCCACAGGAAGAGTGCGACAATGACAATAATCGCAAGCTTGAACAATAGCCTCACTCCTTGGTGTGTTCAAATTGAACACCTGTATTTTGTGAATTATCACCAGATATAGAAAACCCTCTTGTCAAAAATCAAGATGCGGTGTATTATTGAAAAGCAAACATATGTTCGATTTTGGGGAGGGGCGACAGATGAAAGAATACGACGAGCTATTGGAGTTGGCCGCGCAGAGTGATCTGCCGTCCGCCTTTATTTCTGCTGTTTGGGCTTATGCGAAGTCGCTGCAAGACCTCGCCCAAACTCAAGAATCCTCCGCCGATCTTCCGGTGAAAGCGTTTCCATGACTTCGCGAAGCGCCTGTGCTTCAGGTAAAGCGCCTACTTCTTCAGGAGTGGGCGCTTTTTTTATGTCAGACTGACAAAGAAGATAGTCTGTAGACACATCAAAAAAATTAGAAAGCGCAACGAGCATTTCATTGCTCAGGTCGCACTTATCCGTCTCGTACATTGCGACAGCACTTCTTGAGATGCCGAGTTCCTGTGCTAATTTTGCCTGAGTGATCTTGCGCTCTTTGCGCAGTTCCTTTACTCTATTCACTCGAACACCTCCCGAACGACTGTTCTAATTATAGGTCAATTCTATTGACAAAACAATAGAAGTAAAAATAAATTTGTTTTTTATATTGACAAAATGGTAAAAAGGAGATAACATAATGTCAGTAATACTGACAAGGAGGTGTAAACTAATGAAATCCATAAAAAACAGGCGGGAACACATCGGCTTGACGCAGGCTCAGTTTGCGTCCAGTTTACAAGTATCTCGTGCGACGGTAGCCATGTGGGAGACCGAAAAGTCATATCCTCGCGCTGACCTGCTTCCCAAGATTGCACAGCTGCTCGGCTGCACCATCGACGACCTGTACGCGGACGAGCCGGAAAAGGAGGTGAGCTGAATGTCCGGTAAATATCTGACGATCGCAGAGATCGCGGAGCGGTGGATCTGCTCCAAGGACTATGTGCGCAAGCTGATCATCAGCGGACAGCTGTCCGGCACCAAGTTGGGCGGATGGAAAGTCCGGCAGGATGAGCTGCTGCGCTATGAAAAGGCCAAGGAGAAGCGGGACATGGAGGAGCTGCGGGTGCAGCGCGTCGGCTTCTTCCCCGGTGCATGAACGCATTATAGCATGAAAAGGAGGATTGAACCAGTGTGCGAAACTACAGGAATATCTACCAAACTGCGCGCGAGCTGAAGGGTTTGACGCAGGAAGCCGCCGCCGAGCGCCTGGACATATCGGTCGATAGCTTGGGCGCGTATGAGCAGGACCGGCGCAGGCCGCCGGACAGCACAGTGCTGAGGATGGCACAGCTGTATGACTTTCCATATCTGTGTTACCAGCATATTGCGTCGGGCGAGCTGGGCGGCGTGCTGCCGGAAGTGACGCCGACATCGCTCGAACAGGCGACGATGCGGCTGGTGCGTCTGATTGGTAAGTTCGCCAAGTCCGGCCGGCTGGATCAGCTGCTCGAGATCAACGAGGACGGGCGGATCACTGCCGAGGAGCGTCCGCTGCATGACGCGATCATGGCCGAACTGCGCGATATAACATCCACCTATCTCGAGTTGGATTGCGCCACGCAAAAGGAAAGCGCCCAGGGCGGCGGCAACCGCAACTGAGCGCAAACAAAATTGAACTACTTACAGGATAAAGCAAAAGTCCGGCGCTGTCAAGCAGCAGCGCCGGGGGAAGGGTGAAAAATATGAGAAACACCGCAAAGAAGATGGAACCGGCCGAGCCGCTCTGCGCTGTACCTGATGAGGACAAACTGGGTAGACAGGCGCGCCGTCTGGCGCTGGGCTTTGGGCTGATGCTGGTGGCGGGCGCGCTGTCGGATGGCGGCATGCTGCCGCTGTGGGGTACGGCGCTGCTGCTCGCGGCAGGACTTGCCGTGCTGTGCTCGGCTGTCGGGAAGGAGGCATCGTGATGCTGGTAACCGTAAAGTTTGAGATCCCGCACGATCTCCAGCCGCGCATCCGCGCGCTGGGGAAGCAGCTTGGCCTGCCGCTTGACATCATGTGCGTCATGCTGCTGCAGGATGGCTATGTCACGCATTTGCGGCAGTCTATCGCCCGGGCGGAAGCGGACATCCGGAGCTGGAAGGAGGCCGCGCAATGATCTGGTACTTACTCGCGGCGCTGTCGCTCGGCTGCGTGTTCATGGCGCTCAGCCTGCTGATCAGCCGACTGATGAGCAAGCCCATGGAAAGGCGGTGGCGGCGGTGAGGAGATTCGCACCCGACGAACTGGCCGAGATCCGGACGCTTTACCGCAACGCGGCCAGCCCGAAAAAGCAGATCGGCATTCTGGCCGATCTGTACGCCTGCCCCAGGCAGGATATCGAGCGCGCGCTCGGCCTGCCGGTGACGCCGATGCGCGCGCAGAAGCAACTGCCCAGGCCGCGGCTGCGCTGGACGCCGGAGATGGAGGCGCGGCTGCTCGCGCTGTACGCTGAGACGCACGAGACCGCGGCGATCGCGGGGCAAATGGGGCTGCCGCCCCGGAATGTCAAGTGCAAGATCGAGAAGCTGAAGGCGCGCGGGGTGATCCCGCGCAAGCCGGAGGCTTTGTCGGCCTGCACGAAGGGGGGGAGCGCATGAGCTTCACCTACCAGTTTAACACGACCTGCGCGGCGGTGTATGGCGTGCCGGAGGCGGTGTTTATCCATCAGCTGTACTTTTGGTGCCGGGTCAATGAGAAGAACGGGCGCAATCTGCACGACGGCCGATATTGGTCGTACAACAGCATGAAAGCGCTGCGGGAAATCTTTGATTTCTGGACGCCCAGCCAGCTGGAAACCGTGATTAAAAACTGCCGGAAAAAGGGCGCGATCCTGACAGGGAATTACTGTACCGACCCACGCGACCGGACGCTCTCCTACACAATTACGGATTCTGTGAAATGCATTTATGAAAAGTCAGAAATGAGTGACGTAGATTTCACAAATGCATTTCCGAAATCTCAGAAATGTATTAAAGGAACAGTTGGTAACCCTACAGTTGGTAACACAGATATACTTCCCCTTTTCGACCGTTTTTGGGGCGCGTACCCCCGCAAGGTGAGCAAGGCCGACGCCAGAAAGGCCTTTGCGAAACTGGATCCCGACGCGGCGCTGGTGGAGGAAATGCTGCGAGCGCTGGACTGGCAGAAGCGCCTGCCGGAGTGGACGAAGGACTGCGGGCAGTTTATCCCGTACCCCGCGACCTGGCTGAACGCCCGCCGCTGGGAAGATGAGCCGGAAGCGCCTGAGCCGCTGGGGCCGAAGGGGGGCCAGTTTGAGCAATGGTGACCAAAGCGACGCTTGATGCGGAATACAGCGTGATCGGCTGCCTGCTGGTAGACCCGTCGATCGCAGGCGAGCTGATCAGCCTGACCCGGCCGGAGGATTTCACCATCGCTGAGCTGCGCACGGTGTACAATGCCGCGGTCAAGCTGTTCAGCGCCGGGCGGACGGTGGACGCAGTGACCATCCGCGGTGTGTGCGGCGCGGAGTATAACGACTTGCTCATGCAGTGCATGGAGATCATGCCGACCTCGTTCGGCTGGCGCACCTACATATCCGCCATGCAGGAGCAGACGCGCGTGACACGGTTACAGGAGCTGGCGGCGCAGATGGCAAACGTGCGCACCAGCGCCGAGGGACGCGACCTGCTGGGAAAGGCGGGCGAGATTTTGAGCGAGAAAAGCGCCGCGCAGATCGTGACCATGGAGCAGGCGCTCGTCCAGTTTTTCACCGAGCAGGGCGAAAAACGCCGGTTTATCAGCTGGGGCTTTGACAAGCTGGACCGCCGCCTGTACTCGGATTACGGTGACTTTGTGATCGTCGCCGGGCGGCCGTCCGCGGGCAAGACCGCGCTGGCGCTGCAAATGGCGGCGCTCATGGGGCAGCACGACAAAGTCGGCTTTTACAGCCTTGAGACCAGCCCCGCGAAGCTCACCAACCGCCTGGTGGCAAACCGCTGCATCATCGACTTCGGCCGGATCAACCGGCGCGAGATGACCGAGGAGGAATGGAGCCGCGTCGTGAAATGGAAGAAGGAAGTCGCCTCCACGCAGCTGGAGCTGGTGCCCGCCTCGGGGTGGGGCGTGCAGGATATCCTGTCCACCGCGCTGTCCCGGCGGCACAAAATCGTGTTCATCGACTATTTGCAGCAGCTGCGCGGCCGCGGGCGCGACCGTTTCGAGCAGGTGACAAACATTTCGCTCGACCTGCATGCGATGGCGCAGACGCACGGCATCCTGGTCGTAGCGCTCAGCCAACTGTCCCGCGCCAGCCAGAGCCGGGCGGATGCCGCGCCGACGCTCACCGACCTGCGCGAATCCGGCCAGATCGAACAGGACGCGGACGCGGTGCTCGCGCTGTACATCGACCCGGATGAGGACGCACCACAGAACGACCGTAAACTGCGCGTACTCAAGAACAAAGAGGGCACGCTGGGCGAGTTTTCGCTTGCCTTTAACGGCTCGACGCAGACCTTTGCAGAATATATGGGCGGGCAGCTCGCCGCCGCCCGGCAGATCAAGAAAATGGAGGGAAAGCACAATGAGCAGACAAACGTATCGTGAGCCAAACGGCCGCTGGGGCGTCAAGGGCATCAGCTGGGCCGAGATCCCGGACGGGCTGTACGGCGCGCTGTATAAACTGATGGACTATGAGGACGTATGCGACAGCCCGCGCCGGGTAGCGTCCTACATGGACAGCGACCTCGGGCCGGTGCGTTACCAGCTGATCGACGAGGCGCACAACGTCTGGCAGTGCGCGGAGTGCGGCCATATCGAACAGTTTGAGGCAAACGGGCCGATCTCAAACGGATGGACCGTGTGCCCGTGCTGTGCGCGCATGATCGCGGACGACTCGGAGGCCGTGCTGGACGAGGAGGACGACGATGAACCTGCGTGAAGTTGTGCGCACGCTGCGCTTTGAGCGCCGCCGCGTGCTGGCGATGAGCCGGGTGTGCGACCCGGTATTCGCGAAAGACTATGAACGCACCGCCCGCGCGCTCGGCATCGCGGCGTCGATCGTCGAGCAGCAGGGTGATAAGCACCGGAGAAAGGACAAATGAAATGAAAACCATCTCGATCGTCAACCTGAAGGGCGGCGTCGGCAAGACCGTGACCGCCGTCAACCTCGCGGCGATCCTCGCGACCGAGTATGTGCAGCGTGTGCTGCTGATCGACGCGGACCATCAGGGCAATACCTCCAAGTTTTACCGCATCCCGGCCGAGCCGGGGAGCCTCGCCGACCTGTTTGAGGGCACGGTGATGTGCTACACGGATATTGTCCAGCCGACGATCTACCGCGGGCTGGACGTGATTCCGGCGGATATGTCGCTGGCGGCGCTTGAACTGGATGGCCGTCTGCCGGAGGACGTACACGGCGGCCTGCCGCGCGACCGCGCATTGCGGGCGCTCACCGACCTGCGCGACGCGGTGATCGAGGACGACGCCTATGATTTTATTGTCATCGACTGCCCGCCTGCGTTTTCCATCGCATCCATCAGCGCGATCGCGGCGAGCACGGACATCGTGATCCCGCTCATGCCGGGGCAGTTCGAGATCGACGGCATGGCCGAGCTGATCCAGCAGATCGACGGCGTGCGCCGGACAAACCCCGCGGTGCGGATCGCGGGCGTGCTGTGCACGATGGTCTACCGCGATGAGATGGTGGACGAGGTGATCCGCTGGCTGCGGGAGCACAGCCCGGTGCCGGTGTTCGGCACGCAGATCCGCTGGTCGAAGCCGATGGGGCGCGCAGTGATGGCGCATGAGCCGGTTTGCCGGTGGTCGCCGACCTCGGGCGCGGCGCGGGACTACCGCGCGTGGGTACGCGAATACTTAGGAGGTGTGCTCGATGGCGAAAAGGCTTGACGTTGCTGAGATTTTAAGCACATCCGTGTCCAACTTGAACACGCCCTCCATGCAGATCGTCGAGATCCCGCTGGACAAGCTGCTCGACAATGAGGGAAACTTTTTCAAGGTCGAGGATGTGCAAGAGCTGGCGGACGACATCGCAATGCGCGGGCTGGAAAATCCGCTGACCGTGTGCGAGGCCGAAAACGGCTGTTACCGCATTGTCGCTGGGCACCGTCGCCGCAAGGCTTTGGAGCAGATCGGCAAGCCCAGCGCGCCGTGCATTATCAAGTCCTATGCGGACGCAGACAGCGAGGAGGTCGCGCTGATCCAGTCCAACCTGACTGCGCGCGAGCTGACCTATTATGAGAAGATGCTCGCCGTGGTGCGGCTGGAGGAAGCGCTGCGCCGGATGAAGGAAAACGGCGTGGAGCTGCCGGGCCGCCTGCGCGACCACCTCGCGGAAAAGTCGGGCGAAAGCGCGTCCGCCGTCCACCGCATGACGTACATTTACAAGCACCTGTCGCCGGAGCTGATGGAAGGGCTGCGGCAGGAGAAAATCAACGAGTCGATCGCCTATGAGCTGGCAAGCAGCCCGAAAGCGGTGCAGACGGAGTTCGAGCAGCGGCTGGCTCGCGGCGAGACGTTCCGCGCGCAGGACGTAAAAAAGTTGCGGGACAAACCGTCGGTGGATGATGCGACGTTGGATGCGTTCCTGCTGGAACACATCGTGCGTGGCCATGAAGCCGAGCTGTACCGCGTGCTTCACGACAACAATGATCCAGCTATTATGCTGGTACACCCGGTAAAGCAGGCGCTGCACTTTTGGGGCAGTTCCGGGCACTGGGGCGATGATGCTCAATATGATATCGACGGCAAAGAATTCCGTGTCAGCAAGCCGTTCCGTGCGGTGCTGTCCTGGTCGCAGATCGTCAGCCGCCTGCGCGATATGGTGCGGGCAGGGAAGATCGTACCCGGCGAGGAGCCGGAACCTACGCCCGAGGAGCAGGCCGTGCAGGAATTCACCGACGGTATGCAGAAGGCTGTGCAGGATTCGCAGCCCACAGCACCATCCATCCCGGAAAAGGATTTTAAGATGCTCGACAAGATCATCGCCGCGGGCAAGGAGACTCGTCTGCCATGCGCGGCGTGGTTCACATCTGATGTCCGGCCGCCGGATGGTGCGCGCATCATTGCGCAGGATAAAGAAGGGTATTGCGAGGAGGCGCAATTCCTCGGCGGTGAACTCGATGATTATTCGGTTGTATCATGGGACGAGGTCGTGCGTTGGACACTCCACCCGGACGACGAGGCGTACACCGCGCCAGTGCCGCAGCCCGCGCCGATCTGGTACCCGTACCCGGCCGAGCGACCGGACGAGGGGCAGATGGTGCTGGCGCTAAGCCATAGCAAATACAACCGGGACAACTACGCTGCATACATCTTTCGCGCGGGCGGCTGGTATCTCCCGGAGCTGCCGGAGGATGGTCTGGTTACGCCGGATGTCCGATGGTGGTCGGCGGAGCTGGCACCAGGAAGCGAGGTGTGAAGCATGGCAAGGGCGATTGATAAACAAACTATGCTCGACCTCATCGTAGAGGCCAAGCGCACAGACCCGGAAACGGGGGGATTTGCAGAATGGCTGGCAGAATATTTGGCAGAGCATCTGCCCACCCTCACCCCGCCGAACGAGCCGCTGACGCTGGACGAGTTGCGGAAAATGAAAGACGAGCCTACATATCTCAAAGTCTTTGACCCGCTGCTAAAAAGCGGATGGCATATTGTTAAAGCGGTCACAGAGGACAAAATCATTTTTCGTGATTGGCAAACAGTCTATGTGCCCATTGATGGCATGGGTGTAGACTACAACCTGTACCGCCGCCCGCCGGAGGGAAAGGAGGACATAAAATGAAATGTAGCGATTGCGATAATTTGGGATGGGTAAGCGACGAAGGCGAACAGGTTTGGGGTTGGTGCCGGTACCGTAGATCGTGCCCAGACCCAGACATTGATAGGGATTGCCCAAATTTTGCTCTTAAAAGACCTCCAATGCTACAACAGCTCAAAGCCGAAAACGAGAATCTAAGAGCTGAGATGAAGCGGATGGAAGCATGTATATATTACAAGGCTGGCGGCTTTTGCAGATACGGCGGCGATGAGCCTGCAAACGTCTGTGTGCTTGGGCCTTGTGCCCACGAGGTGGCGGCGCAGAAATTCATTGCGGAGGGCGTCGCAGAAAAGGGTGATCGGGACCATCCAGCCCCGCCAGACCCACTGACGCAGGAGCAGCTACGGGAGATGGTCGGCCACTGGGTCTGGGTCTTGGTCAATTACGAGCACAACGGGGAGGTTTTTCAGTGCGACGGCTGGGCACTGGTCGCGACGCCGTGCAGGGTTGCCTACCTCGACCAGGAATTCCCGGTATCTGAATTGGGCACGCGGTTTCAG
Organism: Candidatus Agathobaculum pullistercoris; assembly: GCA_019114345.1. Lineage (GTDB taxonomy): Bacteria > Bacillota > Clostridia > Oscillospirales > Butyricicoccaceae > Agathobaculum > Agathobaculum pullistercoris. The sequence goes on from DXFS01000010.1 coordinate 137,117, forward strand.
GCATATACGCAGCCGGTCAGTAATTTTCGTGTAAGGTTTATGCGCAACAGAGAGGGGATGGCTGCCGATGAAGAATCCGAGTAAATACATTTATCAGTGCTGCACCCACTACCGCGAAAAGGGATACGATGACGGCTACATCATGCTGCCGATCTTTCGCGTCAAGGTCTGCCGCAACTGCGGTGAGTGCCATGCGGTGTGGGGCACAGCAGCGAACATTCTCTTTATGGGGATGTTCCGGTGGTTCTGGGATGGAAAGGTGCATATCAAAGACCGGCCGCCTTTGGTTTGACAAACCCGAAAATCTCGGATATTCTATAAAACTATCAAACGGGCGGGAGGCTGCGGCCTCCCTGTGCCCGTTTCGGTGTACAATCTGAACACAGGAGGTAGTGATGGCAAAACGACGGAAAACAGTCGTAGCAGGACGCTTGGTATTTGAAACTGCATACCCGGCAGCGCTGCCGTCGGATGCTGAGCATGTGCGGCAGGCAAAAACGAAAATGTCCAGCGCCGCGCGCCGCAGGCTGAATCTGAAAGCCGCATGCCGACAGCTCGAGCTGCTGATCGCCGCAAACTTTGACCGGCGCGATCTGGTCGTGACGCTGACATACGACGACGAGCACTTGCCGCAGAGCAGGGCGGAGGCCGTGAAGAATCTGAAGAAGTTCTTCCGGGCGCTGCGGGGAGTGCGGCGACGGCAAGGGCTGCCGGAACTGAAATACATATATGTCACGGAGGGCAAGCACGAGCACGGACGCTGGCACCACCATCTGATCCTCAACGGGACGGGCAACGACATGGAGACGATCCGCTCCCTGTGGGTATATGGGGAACAGGTGAACATTGAGCCGCTGGACGATACGCAGTACCGGGCGCTGGCCGAGTACCTTGCGAAGGAGCCGCGTGAAGCTGGCAGTTCAAATGGTAAGCGGATGTGGACGCCGTCCCGAGGATTGAAGCGGCCGGAAATCACTTCGGACTGGATCGACGACCGGGCGACCTTGGAGCCGCCGCCGGGTGCGACCGTGCTGGAGTCCGTCACCGAGCGGAACGAGTGGGGCGAATATGTGTATCTGAAATACCTGCTGCCGGACCCGAAGCCGCGGCGATGTCGCCCGAGCCGACGAAGGAAAAGAGAATAGCCTTTATCTTTTTCTCGAAACCCATGTATATATAATGAACAGGCGCATAGAAAAAGCTTTTTGGCGTAGACAGGAGGCTAAAACTGGTGTACAATGATAACCGTAGAGTAAAACTTGTTTGCCCACGTTGCGGGAAGCCGACAAACGTCATGGTAATCAAGGGATGCACCGTGCTGCGGGATTTCCCGCTGTGGTGCCAGAAGTGCAAAACAGAGACCGTCGTGAGCTATGACGGGAGTAGCCGGAGCCAAAGAGCGTGAGCCGATTGTCCAATCCGAGAGGGTTGTGGCAATTGGCGTTTTTGTTTTTTGCCCGAAAATTTCATACGCAACCGTCAGCCGACGGGATAGCCGGAGCTTGAAAGCGTGAGCCGATGATGCGCCATTGTGGCGTGTCCTCGGCTTTTATTTTTACCCGGAAGGAGGGCGCAGCATGAAACCCATAGCCGAGATGATACCGGAGTACGAGCGCAACCTCGACATCCTCCGTGCGCGCCGCCTGGCTCTTCTCGAGCAGCGCAAGCTGGAGCCGAGCTTCAAACTGCGGCACGCGCTGACTGAGCGCATCGTGCTGATCAACGAGATCATCGCCAGCACCACGGCGGCGCTGGATCTCATGCTGCACTATGGCAAGTAAGCCCCTGCGTCCCTGCCTGCACCCGGGCTGCACGGCGCTGGTGCGCGGCGGATACTGCGCACAGCACCAGCCGAAACGCGTGGAGCGGCGCAGCGCAGCGAGCCGGGCGTGGCGGCGCTGGTACAGCCTGCCGGTCTGGACGGATGAGCTGCGGCCGGGACAACTTCTGCGCGAGCCGTGGTGCCGGGAGTGCGCCCGGCGCGGCCTGCGGGTGCGGGCGACCGACGTCGACCACGTCGTCCCGTTCGAGGGCGACTGGAAGCTGTTCACCGACCCAGGCAACTTGCAAAGCCTGTGCCACGCGTGCCACAGCGCGAAAACCGCCGCCGAAAGCCGGGCAAAGGCACGCGGCAAACACCGCTGACTAGCCGGACGCTCGGACGGGCGCGGCGCGGGCGCACAGTGCGCGATCTCCGGCGGGAAATCCGTGGATTTCCCGGACATGCCCCCACCCGAAAAAAGTTTCGGGGCAGGGGGCGGAAGACCGCAGCCCCCCCCTCCGTGCAGGATTTTTTCCCCACGGGCAGAAAGCCGCGGTCAAGCAAAGCCCCATAGCAGGGTGGAAAGTGAGGTGCATACATGGAAACAACGACAACGCTGGAACTGATCGACCCGGCGAAGCTGATCCCGTCTGCGGTCAACCCGCGGGTGCATACCCAGCGGCAGATCCGCGAGCTGCGCGCCAGCATCCGGGAATTCGGCGTGGTGTCGCCGGTGCTGGTCGATCGGGATTTGAACATCATTGCCGGACACGCGGTGGTGGAGGCCGCGCTGGCCGAGTGTAAGCCTGTGGTGCCGTGCGTGTACGTGGAGCACCTGACGCCCACCCAGCGCAAGGCCTACATGATCGCGGACAACCGCCTGGCGGAGAAATCCCGGTGGGACGATGACCTGCTGGACGCCTGCCTGCAGGAGCTGTTCGACGCGGGTTTTGATCTGCGGCTAACCGGCTTTGGCGAGTACCGTCTGTCGGATGCGCTGGCGAAAGACGCCGCGCCTGATCTGCCCGACGTGGGTCAAGAAATTGACCGGTGCAAGCCGGGCGACCTGTGGCAGCTGGGAGACCATCGTCTGCTGTGCGGCGATGCGACCAGGTCCGAGGACGTGCGGCGGCTGATGCAGGGCGAGCGCGCGGTGCTGCTGCTGACCGACCCGCCGTACAACGTGGATTACCACGGCGGCACGGCGGAGCACCTGACGATCGCCAACGACAACCTGCCCGTCGAACGCTTCCAGGCGTTCCTCACCGACGCGTTCCGCGCGGCGCACGAGGCGCTCCTGCCGGGCGCAGCGTTTTACATCTGGTACGGCGCGGCCAACACGCTGGAATTTCTCGCGGCCTGCCGGGCGGCGGAGCTGCCGGTACATTCTTACCTCGTTTGGGTCAAGAACCAGTTCGTGCTCGGCCGCCAGGACTACAACTGGCAGCATGAGCCATGTCTTGCAGGCCAGCTCATGCCCGCGGACTATGACGGCTGCCTGTACGGCTGGGACGCACGCGCGTCACACCGCTGGTACGGCGGCGACGGGCAGGGGACGGTGTACTTCTGCGACAAGCCGCAGGAGAGCGCAGAGCATCCGACCATGAAGCCCGTGGAGCTGTTCGCACGGCAGATCCGCAACAGCACGAAAAAGGGAGACGTCCTGCTGGACACGTTCTGCGGCTCGGGAACGTCCGTACTTGCCGCGGAGACCTACGGCCGCAAGTGCCGGGCGATGGAGCTGTCTCCACACAACTGCGATGTAATCATCGCGCGCTGGGAGGAGATGACCGGCCGCAAGGCCGTGCTGCTGGAAGGAGGTGCGGGCGATGCCGGGACCGAGGCAACCGACTGATTTGGTCGTCCTGAACGGGCGCAAGCACCTGACCAAGGCAGAAACCGAAGCGCGGCGCGCGGCCGAGGTGAAAGCCCCGCCGCCCAAGTCCAAGCGCATCAAGCCCCCGGCCTATCTGCCGGAGAGCCTGCACAAGAAGTTCCGCACGCTGGCAAAGCAGCTGATCGAGATCGGCATCCTCGCAGAGATCGACTACGACTGCCTGGCGCGTTACCTGCTCGCGGAGCAGGCGTACCTGGCAGTCACCGAGCAGGTCAACCGCGCGATCGCGGGCGGCGCGATCACATTGCTGGACGATCTGAGCAAGACGCAGACGCGGTATTTCAACCAGTGCGACCGCGCAGCGGCGGCGCTGGGGCTGACGATCTCCAGCCGGTGCCGGCTGGTGGTGCCGAAACCGCCGGAGGACGAGACCAGGGACGACCCGATGACCAAGATGCTGCGCGAGCGGGCGGAAAGGCGGCGCAATGCATGAAGAAAATCATGTGCAGCCTGCTCTGTCCGATGCTCAACCAGTACGGCTTTTGTGAAAGCGCGATGCGGCGCGTCGAGCGGGTGCAGGAGTGCCCGCATGATAAGCTGCGGGCGGAGGTGTCCAAACTGAACACCAAGAAAAAGTAATGATAAAAGTAATGACTTTCCGGCGCTGTGACGGGCGGATTTGCCACCGTCCGAGATTTCATGTTTTTTGTCCTTTCGGCGGCGCGCCTGTCCTGCATGTTGAGTGTTGCGTTCCTACGCGGAGGAAGTGCAGGACGGGCGTCCGTCAGAGCGCCGGAGCGGAGAGGAGGTGCGCCGGATGTTTGACGCCGAGCAGGCGTCGTTTGTATGTGATTTTATCGAGTGCCTGACGTGCTCGAACGGCGCGCCGTTCAAGCTCATGGACTGGCAGCGGGACGCGGTCACCGAGTTCTACGGCCAGATGGTGCAGGACGAGGCTGACCCTGCCGGACTGTACGTCCGGCGGTACCAGTACCTGTACATTGAAATCGCCAAGAAAAACGGCAAGAGCGAGCTTGCCGCCGCGCTGGGCGTGTACCACCTGTACGCGGACGGCGAAATCAACGGCGAGGTATACGTCGTTGCGGCAGACCGTGAAAACGCGGGCATCGTGTTCAGCGCCGCCAAGTGGATGGTGGAGCACTCGCCCGCGCTCATGAAGCGCAGCCGCATTGTGGACAGCACCAAGACGATCTACGACACAGTTTCGGGTAGCAAGCTAAAGGTGATGTCCTCGGAGTCATACACCAAGCACGGCTACAAGCCGTCCTGCGTGATCTTCGATGAGCTGCACGCGCAGCCAAACAGAGATTTGTGGGACGTTATGACGTTCGGCGCGGGCGACGCGCGCGAGCAGCCGGTGTGGATCGTGCTGACCACGGCGGGCGACGACCCGGATCGTAAGTCCATCGGCTGGGAGGTACACGAGAAGGCGCTGTCCATCCTGCGGTGCCGCGAGGGGCGCGCCCGCGAAGGCGACTTGGACGACCCGCGCTGGCTGCCGATCGTCTACGGCCTCGGCCTGATCGAGGACGAGGACGAACTCAAGAAAATCGACATCTACGACGAGGAGCTGTGGAAGCGCTGCAACCCCTCGATTGGCAAGACCGTGAAGCTGTCCACCATCCGCGCGGAGGCCCAGGAGGCGAGGCGCAGCGAGGCGGCGGAGCGTCTGTTCCGCTGGCTGCGGCTCAATCAGTGGATCGCGACGCACACGGTCGGCTGGATCCCGGTGACCATCTACGACAAGACGCAGTGGAACCCGGAAGGTTGCGCGCACTGGCGCGACGCGGTCGCGCTGCTGCGCGGCAAACGCTGCTTCGGCGGCGGCGACCTTTCCAAGTCCACCGACCTTACCGCATTTACCCTGCTGTTCCCGCCGCAGGACGGGCTGGACAAGTGGGTGGCGCTGTTCACCGGTTGGATCCCACTGGACGACATCGAGGCGCGCGAGCGCGCAGACCACGCGCCCTACCGTGACTGGATCCGCGCGGGCTTTATCCGCGGGTGCGAGGGCGACGTGATCGATTATGAGGACGTGGTCGCGACCATCGTGCAGGCGGCGGACGATTACGACCTTCGCATGATCGGGTTTGACCCGTACCTGTCCGCGACGCTGACGCAGCGCATCGCGACGCTGCTCCATGGCGCGTGCAAGCCCACGCAGGTGGTGGAGATCCCGCAGGGTATCCGGTCGATCTCGCCACCCATGAAGGAGATGGAGACGCTCATCCGCACGCATGAGATGCTGCACGTCCACAACACCGCCGCGCGGCAGTGTTTCGCGAACGTGCAGTGCGTGACGGACGACAACGAGAACATCAAGCCCACCAAAAAGCGCAGCCGCGGGCGCATCGACATCACGGTAAGCTGGATCATCGCTTTCGCGACCAGCAAGCTGGAGCAGCACCCCAGTATCAACGAAAAAGTGCAATCGGAGGATTGGAGCCTATGCTGAAAAAAATAAAAGCCACGCTCGGCCTGTATCTGGACGACCTGCTGCTGATCGCGGGCGGTGTATGCCTGTCCCGCGCGGCCGCAATGGTCTGCCCGGCGCTGGGCTGGGGCGCGTCGGGCGCGTTCCTGATCTGGTACGGCCTGCTGGTCGCCCGGGCGGGCGCAGGGAGGTGGCATAAATGATCGCAAGCAAAGCCGCGGCGACGCAGTCGGTGACCTATGAGGCGATCGACTACGACGAATTCCTGCAGCGTATCGAGCGCATCTTCTCGCTGGACAACGACGCGCCGGAGATTGCAGTGGCGAACGCCGAGCGGCTCGCGCCGGTCGCGGCGGCACACCGCATTCTGACAAACGCCATGTCCGTGATGCCAATCGCGCTCAGACGCAAGGCGGGCGGCGAGCGGCAGGAGCTGACCACGCGGCCCGATCTCGAATATGTGCTGCACAGCCGCATGAACGACGCCATGAGTCCCGCGATGGGGAAGAAAATCATGATGAGCCAGGCGTTCTGGCATGGGCTGGGCGCGGCGTACATCGAGCGAGACGCCCTCGGCCGCGTGAGAGAGCTGATCCCCCTGCAGACCGCGGGCTATCAGTACCTGGAGGACAAGCAGACCGGCCAGAGCTGGTACGCGTTCACCGTGGACGACATGGTGCGCAAGTTCCAGCCGGGCGAGCTGCTGCTGTGCTTCTTTGAGACCTACGACGGCAAGCACGGGCGCGGCATGCTGGACATCGCAAAGGACACGGTCGCGACCGACCGCGCGGCGCAGAAATACCTGCGCAAGTTCTACTCCAACGGCGGACGGCTCAGCGGCATCATCGAGATCGACGCGGACGCGGACGGGAAAACGCGCAGCAAGGTGCGCGATGCGTTCAACGAGTATGCGTCAGGCATGGACAACACCTATAAAGTCGCGGTGCTCGACCGCGGTATGAAGTTCACTTCGCTCGGCGTGAGCCAGGCGGACATGCAGTTCATCGAGAGCCGCAGCTTTTCGGTGGAGGAGATCGCGCGGTTTACCGGCATCCCGGAATTCATGCTGCAAAGCGGCAAGCAAAGCTACAACAGTAACGAGCAGCAGCAGCTCGTGTTCGTGACGAACGCGCTCGTGCCCCATGTGACCATGTGGGAGCAGGAATGGGCGTACAAGCTGTTTACGGACGCAGAGCTGCGGGACGGCTGCTACATGCGCTTCAACGTGTCCGCGCTCATGCGCGGCGACGATGCGACGCGCAGCAAATTCTATCAGACGATGGTGTACAGCGGCATTTACAACCTGGACGAATGCCGCGCGCTGGAGGAGATGAACCCCATGCCGGACGGGTTGGGGCAGAACTTCTTCATCACGAAAAATCTGGACACCGTCGGCCATATCGTGAGCGGGGAGGTGAAATAGTGAGGACACAGATGAACGGCTATGTGGTGTCGGACGACGATGCGGAGGTATACCGCTTTTTCGGCTACGGCGTGGTGTCGCCCAGGGACGTGCGGCAGGCCATTGCG